>CAZQUQ010000020.1:0-23600 GCA_964596445.1 uncultured Oscillospiraceae bacterium | reverse complement strand
AAATCGGCATAGCCGGTAAATACATACCAAACTATGCCGATATTTTTCCGGGATTAAAAATCCCTAAGACTAACCCCCAAACGGCAGCTTTTTTGTTTTACTTCTTATCTGTTGTCCGATAACTTCAGTAACGCCTTTTCCGCCAGAAAGCGGATCAGCTGAGCATTGTTCCGGGCTTTTGTGCTGTTTACTAATATTATGGCATCCTGACTGAAATTATCTACGTTTTTTGTCTTATTTTGCGCGCTTAAAATTGCACATCTTATTGCTCTGTCGATATTTCTCACATTTATGCCGTGCTCTTTGGCAATCAGCGGATATATGCTTTTTGAGACGCTTTTCAGTCTGTCCGGCTGTTCTACGGCGAGCAGGACAGCTTCCCTGAGGTAATTGTACCCGGCCAGATTCGGAGTGATGCCAATGCTTTTTATAAGATCGGAGACTATCTGTTCCGTACTGCGTGTACTGCCGGCGGCACCATCCGGGTCGCTGCCCGATCGTCCTCCATCTGTATTTTTCTCATGATACATCTGTCTGATCCTGGCCAACAACACATCCATGTCGAAGGGTTTCATGACATACAGATCAGCTCCAAGCTCCAGAGCTTTTCTTACGATTATGTCGCCCCCGATAGCTGTTAAAACACATATCAAAGGTCTTCTTGCAGGCTTTGTCCGATAAATGTCCTCAAGTACTCCAAGGCCGTCAAGCTTGGGCATTATGATATCGAGAAGCACTATATCGGGTTCGAGCTCACAGATCATGCTTATTGCGGTCTTTCCGTCCCCAGCGGTCCCTATTACCTGCATATCGCCGGTTTTGTTAACGTTTTCACACAGGAACTCAGAAAAATACAGATTATCCTCTACGATCAAAACAGCCATAGTGTCAGTCATTATCTATTATCTCCCGTACTATTTCTTCAGCAGATTTGCTGCTGCAATCGATTATTCGATCGGCATATTTTATATAAAAGGGCCTGCGTTCTTCATATACGTCCCTGAAAGATTGTCCCTGCGCCCTTGCAAGCCGTCTGCCCGGATCCAGCCGGTTCTCCAGGACTGATGGATCCTGATCCAGATATATAACGGTGCCTGTCTTCCTGAAGTACTGCATCAATGCATCGCTCTTGACTACGCTGCCTCCCGTAGCGATAACGTGATTGCTGTACCGCTGTGATATGATTATTCGCTGCTGCAGCTCCAAAAACCTTTCATATCCTTCTTCTTTTACGATATCTCCAAGCTCCCTGCCGTCAGTTTGCCTTATCAGATGATCCGTATCAATGAAACCCATCCCGGTCTTGTGTGCAAGTATTGGACCTACAGTGCTCTTACCGGATCCGGGCATACCGATCAGTATTATATTGCCGCTTCCCGTGTATTCCTGCGTCATAGATCCTCCCAGCCGGGGTCGATATCTGATGCAACGCTCCTGTAAGCCTTGTGCATGTAAATCGCGTCTAGCAGCACAAGTCTCATCATCGCTTCACAAACCGGATAAACCCTGGTACAGATTGTAGGGTCGCTTCTGGAGGCAAATACATGGCTTACGTTTTCCGATATTGCGATGTTTGCGGTTTCCTGACTTTTCAAAATCGTCGGGGTCGGCTTTGCTGCTGCTCTCACCCTGATTTCCTCGCCGTTGGATATACCCCCCAGAAGACCTCCGGCACGGTTCGTCCTGAAACGGATCCTTCCCGTCTCCTTATCGAAGTATGGCGTATCATTCGACTGAGAACCCGTCATTCGTGCGTGCTCAAAGCCGTCGCCTATCTCTATGCCCTTGATGCCTCCGATCGACATCATTGCATGGGCAATCATTGCACTGAGTTTATCGAATACCGGTTCTCCAAGGCCGGCCGGTACGCCCTTTGCGATGATTTCGATGACGCCTCCGCACGAATCACCGGCAGCCTTTACTTTCATGAGATCATCTATCATTTCCTGAGCTTTCTCAAGGTCGGGGCAATTTATCTCGTTTTTCCGATAATTTGCTTTGGCTGTTTCATATGTGACCGGAGCAGCCTTTATGCCGTGGGACTCGATAACATATGCAATAACATCTATACCCATTGTATCGAGTATGAGCTTTGCCACAGCACCGCCGGCAACTCTGGCGGCAGTCTCCCTTGCCGATGCCCTTCCGGCGCCTGCCCAATCGTAATATCTGCCATATTTTTTATAGTATGTGTACGATGCCTGTCCGGGTCTGACCAGCTCTCTGTTGCCCTTATGCTGCTGTATATGCACATCCTCAATGTCGCTGTTCGGTATTATCATTCCCACAGGAGCGCCGGTGGTCAGATCGTCCTCCATCACTCCCGAGAATATGTATACCTTATCCCTTTCCTTTCGGGGAGTGCTTAGCTTTGAAAGACCGGGCCTTCGCTTGTCAAGCTCCTCCTCGATGATTTCTGCGGTGATTTTCAGTCCCGGAGGCACACCGTCGACGATCACCATCTGACCGCCATATAATTCAGGCGGTATCGGCAAATGCTTTCTGAAACCTCCTGAATATGATTCACCGCATGTTGTTATTCTGAACATTCTTCCGAATGAATTTCCTAACATCTGTTACCTCCATTCAATCCGACAGCTCTCTTATCAGCCTGATATCACCGCCGCAGTCTCTGATCAGTTCCGGGAATCCGGGAAAGGTGACATCCATGGCCTCCGCTGTTGAAATACTGGTCTTCCCTTCCGCATTGAGCCCTGCCACCGCCAGCGCCATCACTACCCGGTGATCGCCATGGCCGTCCGCTGCACAGCCCCTGAGCCTGCTTTCCCTCACCACAAGTCCATCAGGAAGCTCTTCGATGTCGGCGCCCATTTTCGCCAGCTCGGTGCACATCACACGTATCCTGTCGGTTTCCTTCACCCGTGCCTGAGGAACATTCACCAATCTGGTCTCGCCTTCCGCAAAACAGCCTGCAACTGCCATGGCCGGCAATGCGTCGGGTGTGGCGTTCATGTCTATTTCAATGCCCTTAAGTCCTCTGCCTTTTATGATCACGCCGTTCCCGCAGGATCTGACCTCAGCGCCCATCTCCTGCAGATATCCAAGTACTGCCTTATCACCCTGGGGGTCGCTTATGTCGAGATTTTTCATAAAAATCTCCCCATCAGAGACGGCCGCTGCAACCATAAAGAATGTTGCCGATGAAAAATCGCCGGGTATTACGGTATCAAAGGCCTTGTACTTCTGTCCGCCCTTGATCAGTATTCTTTTGAAATCACGATTTTCATATTGAATGCCCTGACTGTCGAGCCACCACATCGTCATTTCGACATAGGGCTTTTCGTTGAGTCTTGTGATCAGTACCTCTGTATCCTGCTCCAGCAGCGGCGCGCTGATCAATATCGACGATAGGTACTGGGACGTGAATGCATCCAGTTCGGTACTGCCGCCCCTAAGCCTGCCTTTCACTACTACCGGCGCCATATCGTTTCCCAGAGTTGAAAAAACATTTCCTCCCAGCCGGTTCATCGCATTGATCAGCGGCCCGAGAGGCCTGCGGCGTATCTGGCTGTCCCCGGTAAAGACGGTATATCCGTCTGCGAGCCCGGCCATCATCATTGCAAGACGAAGAGACGTCCCGGAATTGCCGACATCCACGATATCCTCCGGGACCGAAGGAATCCCGCCGAACCCATTGATGATAAAACTGTCGTCAGCTTTTTCGAAATGAGCGCCAAATGCTTTGCAAACATCGACTGCCGAAAAAGCATCCTTTGAAAGAAGCGGCTGTGAAATCACCGATCTGCCCTCTGCCAGGCCGGCGATAAAGAGCGCTCTGATGGTATGGGACTTGGACCCGGGTATCGTTACGGTACCTGAGGTTTTGGATTTTCTGACCTCCAACAGCATACAACCAACCTTCCTGCCGTTCTACAACAAAAAAACTGTCATAATCATTACCTATATATTAATATATGGCAGCTTTTACGTCAAATGAAAAGGTTGCGGAGTATCATTTACAGGCAAGGAGCATTACGAATTTGCTCTCGGCGGCAGAGGTCCGAAGAACTGATAATAATTGCACAGTATCCTGCCGTTGTACAGTTTCCTCTTTTTGTCCGCCTTGCGCCCGACCAGCGCTTCAAAGCGCGGATGCGACGTAATGATGTAGAACGACCAGGTATCGAACCTTTTGAAAACATTGCCCAACTCCCTGTACATCCGTTCCACCTCGGGCATTTCTCCGATGCGCTCCCCGTACGGAGGGTTTGATATGATGAAGCCATACTTGTATCTTGAGCTGATATTTGAAAAGTCCATCCGCTGAAGGTGTATATATTCGGAAACACCCGCTTTTTCCGCATGGTGCCGGGCAAGACTGATTACCCCGTCATCTATGTCCGAGCCATGGATCCTGGTCTCACAGCCGCGTTTTACCTTATCGGCAGCTTCCTCCCTTGCTCTTTTCCACATTTCAGCCGACGTCTGACTCCAGCCTTCAGCAGAAAAGCTTCGTTTTGCACCCGGTGCGATATTTGCAGCTATCATCGCTGCCTCGACAGGGATCGTGCCTGAGCCGCAGAATGGATCGATCAGCGCTCTGTCGGGCTTCCACCTGCTGATCAGCAGCAGTGCGGAAGCGAGTGTTTCCTTCAGCGGAGCTCCGGAAACAAGATCCCTGTACCCCCGTTTATGAAGCCCCGGCCCCGAGGTGTCGATTGTGAGCGTCGCTATATCCTTAAGCAGGCTCACTTCTATCCTGTAAAGCGGTCCGGTCTCTTTGAACCATTCTTTCTTATACTTTTGCTTCATTTTCTCGACGATGGCCTTTTTTACGATGGCCTGACAGTCCGGTACACTGGAGAGCTTTGAGTTTACAGATTTGCCGTCCACAGGGAACTCTGCGTCCTCGGGGAGCCACTCGTCCCATGGGAGAGCTTTTGTTCCCTCGAAGAGCTCATCAAAGGTCAGTGCTTTAAACTCGCCAATCTTTACAAGCACTCGGTCGGCGGTACGAAGCCAAATGTTCGTCCTGCATATCGCCTCTTCATCGCCTGCGAAGGTGACTCTGCCGTTCTCGACCTGCTGATCGCCATATCCAAGCCAGTTCAGTTCCCTTGCCACCACCGATTCTATCCCGAAAGCAGAGGTGGCTATCAAATGAAGTTTAGACATCGTTCCTCCTAGAATATTGCCCGTTTTCTGAAAAGCAACATGGATATCCTCATAGAAATAATATACAGCAATAGTGTTATCAGGGCAAATGCCGCAACGATGATCAAAGGATCAGTCTCAGTCAGCAGTGTGACGACTCTTGTTACCGCATCAGGGGCCTGCTGTCCGGATATTTTTTTAAGCAGCAATGAAATAGCGCCGATCAGTAAAAATATACCGAAGAAAATAAATCTGTTGATGTTCACAGCCCTGATATAGCCAAGTTTGAAGCCTATAGGCATATAAACGGACATCATTATCACATAAAAGAAATACGTGCACATTATTAAAGCTATCGAACCATCGGCCTCATTTGATGGTACAAGCACTGATGCAGCACACAGCATTAAGCCCAGAATGATGATGGATATGCCTGTGCTCAGGTACCGTGCGGTTACGATCGTATCCCGCTTGACAGGAAGAGACGCCAACAGCCGCAGCGTATTGTTCTTTTCGTCCTCATACATAGATAAGTTGATGAAGCGGTACAATATAAGCAGTGCTATCAATGGGAGCATCATTGAGCTTTGCCCTGATCCCAGGAGAAAATATGCCACCACGAATATCGCAACCGTAATTGCATAGCTTTTTGCTGATGACAGCTGTATTTGAAAGTCCTTGACCGCGATCCGCAATACATCACGCATCATACTGAATCACCTTCCTTTGCGATCCTGACCAGCAGGTCGTCTAAAGTTATCTTTTCCATTGTATACCTGGCTCCCGGATACTGCCTGTTCAGTTCTCTGATAAAGTTGTCCGGCTTATCCGTTATGCCGCTGAATCCGAATTCACTCTTTTTGGCACCGATCAGCAGGCCAAGCAGTTCATCACTGCAGCAGCTGTTATCGACCTTGAACAGCTTCCACCCGTCCATTATAGAATCCTTCTCATCGCTCAGTATTATTCTGCCGTCATCGATGACCGTAACATAGTCCGCAATCTTTTCGATATCCGTCGTTATATGTGAAGAGAAGAAAATCGAACAGTTTTCATCCTGCACCGTTTCCGCCAGCAGTTCAAGAAGCTCGTTCCTTATCACCGGATCAAGTCCGGAGGTAGGCTCGTCCAGGATAAGCAGTTCAGGCCTGTGTCCAAGTGCGACAGCCAGCGCAAGTTTCACTTTCATCCCCTTTGACAGCTCGCTCACCTTTTTCGACGGATCGATATCGAATCGCTTAAGAAGCGAGTATCCAAGCTCCTTATCCCAGTTGGAGAAGAAGCCTCCGAAGAAATCCATGGACCATCCGGCTGTCATATTTTCATAAAAATATTGCTCTTCACCGACATAGCCGACTCTTCTTTTGATTTCATCGGCACTGTGCCTGCTGTCGAGCCCAAATATATCGATGGTGCCGGATTCAAATGGGATCAGGTCCATGATGCACTTTATAACTGTACTCTTTCCTGCCCCGTTCCTCCCGATGAAACCCATTATGTAGCCTTTCGGCATCTGAAAGCTCACATTTTTCAGCTTGAACTTATCATATGTTTTGCATAGGCCCTTAACATTCAAAACCGTACTCATTTTACATCACTCCAATCAATAACTTCTGTCCATATTAATGCAGCCTGTCTTTCATAACAGTTCAATTTCGGCTGACTTTCATTGCAGTTCAGCTTCGGCTGCCTGTCATGGCTGTTCGAAGGCCTCCAGAATATCCATGAAGGTCTTTGCTGTCTCTTCATCACTCATGCCCAAATCCCTGCACAGCGCGATCCCTTTCTCATAACTCAGCTGTATCTCCCTCAGTCTGGATTCCCTGACGAACTCAGCACCGGCCTGCGCCACAAATGAGCCTTTTCCCTGATTCGTGACTATATAGCCGCTGGCTTCCAGGTCCTCATATGCCTTCTTTACTGTTATGACACTTATCTCCAGTTCCTTCGCCAGCGCCCTTATCGACGGCAGCATGGATCCGGGAGGCAGCTCTCCGCTGACTATCTGCCCGACGATCTGCTTCTTGATCTGCTCATATAGCGGAGTCGGGTCATTATTTGACAATGCTATGAACAATTGATCACCTCACTACTGTGTATATACACTTATATACAGTTTAATACTGTGTATATAAAATGTCAACAGTCTTTTCGATGGCTCATTAATTATTTTGCATATTTCCTCCCGTATTGTATAATAAGTATGATTATTATGTTTGAAGTTGTTGGAGGAATATATGAACGAGACCAGATTAGGTATTTTCCACCGATTATTCTACAGCATCACAAGCTTTGATAAATACAGACTATTTCTCAGGCAAAGCACAGGCAAAGCCGTCATATACCTGCTGCTTCTCACGATGGTGCTCTCAGCCGCAATATATACCGCCACCTATTACAGATACAGCGAAGCTTTTGACATTGCTTCCGAATATATAATAAACGAGCTTCCGGATTTCAGGTTTGAGAACGGGAAACTGGATGTCAGCGGAGAGATGCCCATTACCATCGACAGCAACAGCATCCCTATTGTGATCGACACCAGGCCTGATGCAGAAGACCGGATCCTGAACACCTATGATATTGTTATGCTTATCACCAGTGACAAACTTATAGTAAAAAATTACATAGAGAGATCGGAAGTCCCGCTGAGTATTTACAGCGGACTGGATCTGACACGTGACGAGCTTGTCTCCTACATGCCAGCCATGAAACTTATATATGGGATATTCATATTTTTTGCAGCCATAATCTTCATTATCGAAAAGTTTATCAGCGCCTTCGTTGTCAGCCTAATAGGCAGAGCCGTCAACTCGATAAAGGGGACCCGGCTTTCTTACCAGAGTATATTTAAAATAAGCATATATTCAATGACGCTGCCGCTCATCGTGTTTTCCATTCTGAACATACTCCAGCTGAGTATACCGCTTATGTGGGTCCTGTTCTATATCTGCTGCGGTGTATATGTGACGGGTGTTATCAGCAGGATCAGATCGGAACTGGATGCAATGAACGATGAAATCAATGGTGACAATATGGAGTAACTCATATTGCATGTTAATTCCATAACAGCATTTGAAGAGCCGCCGAAAAGCGGCTTTTTTGCATGAAATCATCGATTTCTTGAGATGATATACATGAAATACTGCTGCCAATAATAAGGCAGCCTATTATGGAGGAATCATATGAGCAGGAACAGTGAAGACAAGATAAAACTGAGCGATGTACCTATATCACTTTGGATCGATACGACAAATGATACCGACTACCCGGCACTGGAGAGCGACACCGAAGTCGATGCATTGATAGTCGGCGGCGGGATCACCGGGCTTACAACGGCTTATCTGCTGCAGAAAAGCGGCGTCAAAACGGCAGTGGTCGAAGCCAACCGCATCGCAAAAGGTGTTTCAGGTCATACCACAGCAAAAATAACATCCCAGCATACTTTAAAATACTATAAGATGATAAATGCAGTCGGCGAGGAAAGAGCAAAGCAATATGCCGAGGCCAACCAGGCTGCCATAGATTTCATAGAGGAGATTATCCGCCAAAACAATATAGACTGCGATTTTAAGAGGACTCCTGCTTTTGTGTTCACACAGGACTGCAGTTACCTGCAAAAGCTTGAGGATGAGACAGAGTCGGCTCTCAAGCTGGGTCTGCCTGCCGAATATGTTGAGACCCTCGATCTTCCCTTTGGCATCGAAGGCGCTATGAAATTCCAGGACCAGGCATGCTTCCATCCCCGCAAATATCTGCTGGCGCTGGCTTCACTGATTTCACGCAGCAACTGCAGCATCTATGAAAATACAAGGGCGACAGATATACAAGAGGGCGATACGCATATCGTAATCACGGACAGCGGCAGGAAGATAAGGGCAAAGTACGTCATCCAGGCGACACGTTATCCTTTTTACGACAAGCCGGGCCTTTACTTCGCAAGAGTCTACCCTCAGCGCACATACCTGATGGCGGTCAGGATAAACGGCAGCTTTCCGGAGGGTATGTTCATCAACGCCGAGGAACCTTCCAGGACTCTCCGCTCGCATACCGGTGACGGACAGGATCTGATCCTGGTGGGCGGAGAGAATCACAAAACAGGCCATGGCAGCGATCTTCACAATCATTATGAAATTATACGCGATTATGCGAAGCCGATGTTCGATATAGAAGCCATCCCATACAGGTGGTCGGCGCAGGATTACACTGCAATGGACGAGATCCCTTTTGCGGGAAGGCTGACTTCAGACAGAGACAGGATATTCGTCGCAACAGGTTTCGACAAATGGGGCATCACCAACGGCACAGCATCAGCCATGCTCATATCCGATCTGATCATAAAAGGCGAAAGCCCCTGGGAGGAGGTTTACAGCCCATCCCGTTTCACTCCGGGAGCATCAGCAAAAAACTTCATCAAAGAAAACTATGATGTGGCTGCAAGTCTCATCTCAGGCAAGCTGAACATGCCTGACGAAACAGTTTTGCCTGATAAGGGAAAAGCTGTGATTACCGAAGTCGACGGCAACAAGGTCGGCGTTTACCGCGATGATGACGGAAAACTGCACTATGTAAGCACTACCTGCACCCATCTTGGATGCGAACTTAAGTGGAACTCCGCAGAACTGTCCTGGGATTGTCCGTGCCATGGCTCAAGATTCACCTATACCGGTGAAATAATAGAAGGCCCCGCCCTCGAATCCATAAAGCCGCTGGAAACAGGCCTTGGATCCGACGATACATGACCTGCGGTAAATAAGACAAGCGAGTGCAAGACAGATGATCAGCAAGGCAGACGATCAGTTCATTATTTCGCTTTGTTCCAGCAGCTTGCGGCTCATGAATACAAAGAGCATTGCACATAATATATTGACGATCATCAATGGAACAAGGATGAATGCAAGGTCCGCATTGCCTGACACAGCAGCCAGCACTGCCGCGAGTACGCCGCCCGGCACAGCCGATGCTATGATGAACAATACCCTCATGAACATGAGCAAAACAGCATTTGTCATACTGCCCATTATCCTGTATGTGAAGACCCCTGCCGACGTAAACAGCATCGTATACGATACGAGCAGCAGCAGGTAAAGTACCGCTTCATACAGGCCTGTACCGAATAAGATAGCCGCCGCTGCCACTATTACGGACTGGCCAAATATTGTTTTGATAACCCCTGGCATGACGGCATACAACAGCTTTCTGAATGAACTTTCCGGTATCAGGTAGATATATGGCTTCTTGAACTCAGCATTCCAGTTGTCGGTAGTCGTATTCATGACCATGGAAAAAATGATCATCGGATATACAAATTCAAATCCAAAACCGGCTGCCAATCCGATCACCACATATATGATGCCATTCAGCAAATCCCTGAATGTCAGGAGCGGTCCCTTTTTCTTCATTTCAAGCAGCTGACGGGACATTATTGCTCCTGCACCTGGCCTGAAATCGGCTTTAGCTGTCCTGACCCTTTTGACCGTCATGCCACTGGCGTCATAACCGTTGCTTTTCAGATTTTCGATGACCTTCTGGAGCCTGATGGAATCAAGCTGGGCCTTTTCAAAAAAGTCAATATCCTGCGAATAATATATCCTGGCAAGTATGTATGATGCCAAAGCCAGCAATAACAACGCCGGGACGAAGCCGGTCACATAATGGTCATTCAATAAGGCCGCAACAGCCCATTTTGCCCATCCGAATACAGGGAAAGCATTATATATGTCGCTGGTAAAGAATGTAATTGCAGCCTTGCCGAAATTACGATCGTTAATGATCCATAACGCAGCATATACCGCCGCGATCACCGCAAAGAACAGCCAAATATACTTCTTCAGCCGCTTTTTGAGACCTTCATGGGCAATGTCCTGTATGTAAATATAGTAGTAAAGGATATACACGCAGAAAATCATCAGCGACATCACCACCAGCGTCGCAAGCAGTTTCAGAGGCGTCATGGCTTTTCCTATCACATACGGGAAGTAGAAGCACATGAACAGTGCCGTCATCACCGACGCCGGCAGCGTCTGCATCGTCGAGTAAAGCAATATGGTCCTTTTTGAGAAAGGAGAGCTGAACAGCAGGCATGCTTCCGAATATGCAAAAAGCCCGCTCTGCTGTGAAAGTGCCGATAATATCAAGGTGATCCCTATAAAAAGCTGAATGCCTGCTATGACCATCTCACGACCATTCGTACCGACGATCCCGGTATAGTTGTTCGGAATGACGATCATCAGCACAGGACCGCTGATTATGCATAGAACTGCAAATATTGTCAGGATCGCATTCAGCGGTTTTTTGAATATCCTTTTGATCCTGTTGACATATTGGCGGACGATAAGGTAAATTACTGCGTTCATTGTTCCGCCTCCGGATCAGCGAGTTCGAAGAAAAGGTCCTTTAGAGACTTTCCCTTCAATTCTTCTCTTGTGGTCTCATATATGATCGAGCCCTTGTTCATGATATATGCTCTGTCCCATATATCTTCTATCGTATCGATGATATGCGTACTTATCAGTATACTGACTTCTTTTCGCCTGAGTTCCCTGAAAACGGCGGTCATCTCATTGATAGCCTTGGGATCAAGCCCTATGAGAGGTTCATCAAAAAGCACTGCTCTGGGCTTGATCATCAGCGCCAATACTATGCTGACCTTCTGCAGCATCCCTTTTGAAAGCTCGCGGCTGATACAGTCCTTTTTATCCAGTATCTCAAATCTCCTCAGCAGTTCTTCAGTCTCCGCTTCCCAGCCGTCTTCCAGCTTGTAGGCCTTTGCAATGAAACACGCGTGCTCCCATACAGTCATCAGATCGAACAACGCCGGTATCTCCGGTACAAAGCCGAAGGCTTTCTTGGCTTCGATGCTTTTGTTGTGCCGGCTGCATATCGTGATCTCGCCGTCATAGTTCAGAAGCCCCGCTATGCTCTTTATCGTGGTGGATTTCCCTGCACCGTTCGGTCCGAGCAACACTGTTATCTCACCGGGATAAACACTGAAGGTGACATCATTTGCCGCCGTAACTTTATCATATTTTTTGACAAGATGCTTTACACTGATCACATTCCGACCTCCGTTCCTATAGCATCGTCCCGGCTCAGCCGGTTATGACTCAGCCTTTGTCAGGGTGGTACAGCCCATATGTCCTGCTGACTTCCTGTATGAAAATGATCCCGTTGCCAGGCTCCTCGATCTTCAGCCTGTCCTTTATCGTCTCTGCGATCCTTTCCACGGAATCCTTCTGTGCAAGTATCAGCACCACTTCCTTTTCAGGTTCTATCTCCATCGAAAACAGCTTGCTTGTTTCATGCACTCCTGCACCTCTTGCATTTATAATAGTCCCGCCCGTTGATCCGGCGCTTTCGGCAGCCTCTATCACCTCTTCAGCCTTACCCTTGTCCACTATGGTAAAAATAATACTATACATATCGCTCGCACCTCTTTCGGTTGTATATTCACAGTTAATACATCTGCTGCCTATGATCTTCGTGATTGGCGTACTGAAAGCTATACCGTGATGCGGCTTGTCAAAGCGCATTTCATCATTGAGTTTCTCCAGCACATTATGCGCTTCAGAGCTCTCAGCGGCCATCAGTACGATCTCCTTCCTCACATCATATAAACTGAGAAACTCGAGCAGACGGCTTTTTACAGTACCTCTCCCGAGAAATATCGTGCCTCCGTTTACGCCGTGATGTCTGGCAGCTTTCAATACTTTGCTGCCATACCCGGAGTTAACGATGACGCACATCAATTCGATCATCTTGCCATCAATGCTTTCCACCATCAGTCAATCCTCCTTTGTGAGACTTGGCTTTGTAGATCAGACCCAGTATCTGCAGCGCAATGAGCGGTGTCATTGCCACCATTGCTATCATCCCGAACCCGTCCACCAGTACATCAGCGCCTTCTATGGCATCTGCAACGCCCTGTGCAAATGCCAGGATGAATGTGGCAGTCATGGGGCCGGAGGCAACACCTCCCGAGTCAAACGCAATACCTACAAACAGCTTTGGTGTAAAGAATGACATAGCAATAGATATTATATACCCGGGCAACAGATAATGCCACAGACTGATGCCGGGCACTATGATCCTAAGCATCGACATCGCCACCGCAACACCTATGCCGACGGAAAGAGCCGACATGACCAGTTTCCTGTTTACGTATCCGCTGGTGACATCCTCTATCTGATGGGTCAGCACGTAAACTGCAGGTTCGGCCAATATCGTCACAACTCCCAGAACGAAACCGATCGCTACTGTAAGCAAAGTGCTTCCCCTGGCTGCGATCCCGTAGCCGACGATCGTTCCCACTTCCATGAATCCTGCATTGACTCCTGTCAAAAACAGAGCAAGCCCGATGAATGTATATATGAAACCCATGATTATTATCCTGAACTGCTTTCTATGCAGCTTGAAGGAAAGTATCTGGAATATCAGGAACAATACAAACATTGGCAGCAGTGCTATCACTGAATCCGTCACCATTTGGGGAAGAACACTTAAAAACGGTCCAAAGATCGAATCGGTATAATAAGTGCTGTCCTCAAGAACGCCTGTCATCTCCCCTGTCCTTTTAAAAATACTCATGGTGAGCACAGCTATGATAGCTCCGGCCGATATGATGCCTACCAGTCCGAAGCTGTCCTTTTCGGACGCCTTACTATCCTTCTTCAGTGCCGATATACCGATGGCAAGCGCCAGTACGAAGGGTACCGTCAATGCGCCGGTAGTCGCGCCGGAGGAATCGAAGGCAATTGCCAGAAATACAGGAGAAGAGAGCAAAGCAAGTCCGAATATTATGATGTAGAGCACAGTCAATGTTTTGTAGAGAGGAATATTTAGAACTATCCTCAGTAAACCTATTGCAAGCAGCAGCGCTATTCCAAGCGATACGACCACCACCAGCAGCCATTTGGATATGATCCCTGTGGTCACCGCATCGACCTGACCGGCGAGTATATGCAGATCAGGCTCCGCTATCGAAATGAAAAAGCCAAGCATCAAACCGGCAACCGCCACTATCCATATTTTGTTGGATCTTGTAAGGCTGTTCCCCATAAGCTTGCCAACCGGTGTTATCCCCAGATCGACTCCGATCAGGAAAATGGTCAGACCGATCGTAACAAGCAGCGCACCTGCGATAAACCGGATCAGCATCGGCACGCCGAGAGGGACCAGCGTAAAGTTAAGGATCACAACAATAACCGTTATAGGCAGTACTGAATAGAGGACTTCTTTAAACTTGTCAAAAAGTACATTCAAATGCATCACTTCCTTCGCTAATTGTTATTCATCTGTACTGTGAGCTATTCCATCATCAATGCATTATTGAGTACATAGCTTTGAGTACTGCTTTATGACGATTTTACTGAATCATTATATCAAAAATGAAACTGGTATTTCATGTAAGACTTTATAAAATTACTAAATCGATGGAATTTCGTAACCTTGGTTACCGATTGACAGACGGATACGTTATACAATCGAATCAAATAGTAAGTCAATAAGAAAGGAAGATGAATATGGTCAGAAAAATAATAAAGATAAATGAAGAAAAGTGCAACGGATGCGGTCTGTGTACAAGTGCCTGTCATGAAGGCGCTTTGAAAATAGTGGACGGAAAGGCAAAGCTCATATCTGATGTCTACTGCGATGGCCTGGGCAACTGCCTTCCCGGGTGCCCCACGGGAGCTATAGAGATCATCGAACGGGAAGCAGAGGATTTTGACGAGGAAGCCGTAAGAAAGCACCTTTCGGAAAACGGTCTCCCGCCGCTGGATTCGGAAAGATCCGAAGAATCACCAGCAAAAAGCTTTCATCAAAAGACTCCGGATGCCGGTCCGCATCCATTCTCAGGCTGCCCGGGATCACGCGCCCGTGTTATCAGCAGACAAAGCAGCACCGATACTGCATCTGCCGAAGCATGCGCAGGATCAAACAGTACAGCAGGCGTACGTGCACAATCACAGTTGGGTCAGTGGCCCTGCCAAATCAGGCTGGTACCTCCGGGAGCGCCTTACTTCGATAATGCAGATCTGCTGGTGGCCGCCGACTGCACAGCTTTCGCATACGCAAATATACATCAGGATTTCATGAAAAACAAGATCACCATCATAGGGTGCCCGAAACTGGATGATGTCGATTACTCCGAAAAGCTGGCACAGATACTGTCCGGTAATAATATCAAAAGCATTACTGTGCTTCGGATGGAAGTTCCCTGTTGCGGCGGACTGGTACATGCCGTTAAGAATGCAATGCTGAAAAGCGGGGTGCTGATCCCATGGAAAGTCGTGACGATCAGCACTGACGGAGAGATATTGGCGTGATATCTCTGCAGACGATCCTGACTGTAAAGTTTATATAACGCACACCCGGCTGTGTACCTGTATCAGGCCAGCGCGATATCAAGGACCATCATCAGCGCAAAGCCCAGAAGACAGCCTATGGTCGAATAGTCGGAATTGGATGACGATTGTGCTTCAGGCAGCAATTCCTCCACGACGACATATATCATGGCGCCTGCAGCAAAAGCCAGCGCATATGGCAGCAGAGGCCTGACAGCCATTACGGCAATAACTCCGATAACGCCGGCGACAGGCTCTACAAGACCGGATACCTGACCGTACCAGAAACATTTTAACCTTGATATACCCTCCCGTCTGAGCGGTATCGATACTGCCGCTCCTTCGGGAAGATTCTGGAGTCCCATTCCCACAGTAAGGATCAAAGCGCTTGCTATGGTCGCTGAACCAAGATTGTTGGCGGCTGCACCAATTGCGACCCCGACCGCAAGGCCTTCGGGTATATTGTGCAGTGTGATGGCAGTCACGAGCAGAATGCTTCGTTTCCATCCCGATTTTATGCCTTCAGTCTGCTCGTCCGGAAGACCAATATGCAGATGCGGCATGAGTGAATCCGCCAGCTTGAGGAAGAAGCCCCCTGCAAGAAACCCGATCAGCGGAGGCAGCCATACCGGGAGGCCGAGTTCTCCGGACATTTCAATGGACGGAGCCAGCAGCGACCAGAAGCTGGCTGCAATCATCACGCCGCCCGCGAACCCGAGCATCGTATCAAGAACTCTTTTATTGATGGTTTTGAAAAAGAAAACCAATGCAGAACCCACTGCTGTCATGAACCATGAAAAGCCTGTAGCTATCAGCGCCTGTAAAACGGGACTCATACTTCCAAACAACTGATCCATATGGATATCCCCCTCTTTTTGTCATCTGCATTTTTTGCATAAACCATAGAATTTGACCCTATGGTCGGTAACCAAAAAGCCATTCTTCCGGAGGATCTGCTCCTCCAGCGAATCCAGCAGGTCTTCCTCTACTTCAGAAACGCTGCCGCATTTGCTGCATATCAGATGATGGTGACGATCGTCCTCATCCTGCCGTGACAGTTCATAACGACTGAACCCGTCATCCAAATCCAGTTTGATGACCAGCCCTATCTTCTCCAGCAGTGTAAGCGTGCGGTAAATCGTTGCGATACCGATCTCCGGGTTGGTCTCCCTTACATAATTGTATATATCATCAATACTCAGGTGACTGCCGCTGTATTTGAGCAGCACATCCAAAACAGCGCTTCTCTGGCCGGTGAATTTGTAACCGCTTTTTTTCAGCAACTCTCTCAGATCATGCTCATCCGATACATTCATCAGTATTACCTCCTGCCGGCCATAGTATATGCAAAACTACAGCTGTCTGATCTTGCATGACTTCCATATCGAACAGCCGCTGCAGTTTTCACATCCGCTTTTTATCCGTATGGCAGCCCCGCACCTCGGACATTTTTGCGATTTTTCACTGTCAAACTCATATTTGCAAACAGAGCATACTATCTTCATATCAATACACCACACTCAAAACAGCATCAGCAGGCGTGAAACCAGCCCGCCGACGACAAACGCAGACACCAGGCTGCCTATCCATATCAGTGCAGCCTCTCCCTTCGACCTTTCCTTAAATATAACCATTACTGCTGCAATACATGGAACAAACAATGTGATCGTGATCAGCGCGGTCATCAGCTGAGGGTTTGTGAGCGCAATGCTGCTCAGTCCTGCAGCTCCGAAGTCTCTGCGTATCATGCCCATGATAAACACAGTCGCCATATCCTTTGGCAGCTGCAGCCATGAAACCGTCAGCGGCGATATGGCATCCTGGATAGCTTCAAGAATTCCAAAGTACTGGAGTACCGTAATAATGACGGCGCCCAGAGCAAAAAGCGGGGTTGCTTCCTTAATAAACATTTTAGTCTTTACAAAGGTTTTTTTCAATACGTTTCTGATGCCCGGAAGCCTTATTGCGGGAAGGTCTATCAGCAGACTGCTGGATTCGCCCGGCAGAAGCCTGTTCAGCAGTTTACCAGCCAGTCCGAACAACAATACCAGTACGAAAATATAAAACAGAATATATGGAATACCCATTGAAGCCAGCATGCCGGATATTACACCAAGCTGGGCAGAGCATGGTATAGTCAGCCCGAGAAGTGCAGTAGCTATGACGCGCTCTCTCCTGGATCCCAGGAGCCTCGTTGTCATCGTAGCAGCAGTAAAGCAGCCGAATGCAAGTATCGTCGGGATTATTGCCCTGCCGTTGAGTCCGACTGCCGTCATCATTTTATCACAGAGCACTGCTATCCTGGGCAGGTAACCCGAATCTTCGAGTATCGACAACATCAGGTAAAAACCAATAACGAGAGGAAGCAGCAGGCCAAGGACATATACCGGCGTCATAGTGAGCAGTCCAAACTCACCTGCCAGGAGCTGCCCGAAAAACGAATCGATCGGTATTATGCCGCCGATCAGCTCGGTGACAAAAGGCTGATAAATGCCTCCCATTATTTTCTCTTCCGTCAGTTCCACAACAGTCTGACCCATAAAGACGCCGACGAACATGAACACTGCAAACAGCGTGACAGCAAGCAACGGAATGCCTGTAACGGGCTTTAGCATAAGGCGTCCGAGCTTCACTGAAAATCTTGCCTTCTCATTGCTTTCAGAAACGACCGACGAAATGATCTCATCTACCCTTGCACGCCTCCGCCTGTATAGCTCCTCCTGCATTCCCGCAGGCTCTGTGCCGGTCCTGCTGCATACTTCGGCGTCATCCTCGAGCACCATCAAAGCTTCGGCTTCTGACAGACCTTTTGCCGCATATGGTCTGAGCAATTCTTCGATGCCTGTCAGCCTGTTTCCTTGTGCTGCGTCGTCGATACGGCTTTTGAGTTCGGCGATCCCGACATTCCTGACGGCCGTTGTAGCAACTACAGGCACGCCAAGCATTTTTGAAAGCTCCGGTATATCTATCCTCATCCCGTTTTTTTCGGCGTCATCCATCAGATTGAGCGCTACAATGATCTTCTTGCCCATGTCTATGAGCTGCTGGGTCAGAAAAAGATCACGGTGCAGATGAACGGCATCAACGACATTCAGGATAATGTCCGCTCCAAGTATGATGTCCCGGGCTGCGATCTCCTCATCATTAAAAGATGATACGCCATAAACTCCCGGCGTGTCCTCAACGACATACCTGCCGAACCTGCCCCTGCTGATTTCCACTGTAGTTCCCGGAAAGTTGGATACATCGACGTACATACCGGTAAGAGCATTAAAAAAAACTGATTTGCCTACATTGGGATTGCCCGCCAGTACAAGTTTCGGCTCATCAGTCAGGCTCATGGCTTCGTTTTTTTGTGTTTTGTGACAAGACATATCCATCACCCGATTCTCTCAATTTTTATCATATGTGCGAGTTTTTGCCCGACTGCCACTTCCTGTGTTTTGTTCTTAAGAATGACCGGGCCTGCAGGTATCGTTTCCGAACAGAGCATCCTTGATCCTTCCGATATGCCAAGCCTTATTGCCTGTGCACGGACAAGGGCATCTTTGATATGTATGATTTCGATTTGATCTCCGCGTCTTGCTTTATCCAGTGTCATATTATTATCACCCGTATTGATAATCATTATCATTTAATTAGATTGTAATGTAATTGATAATGAATGTCAATATCGAATATTGATAATATTACACAAAAATTGCTGGTTATCAGGTGATATATTTGTACAACCAGCTACACTAGCTTTCAGAACATCATATACCCGATCGAAGCATTATGGTCACCCGCTCATGCCCGATCATAGCATTTTGATCATTCGTAATGTTCGATTATAGTATTTTAATCATCCACACATGCTCTATCACAACATTTTTGTCATCCGCACATGCTCGATCCCGGCTTCCATGAAAACTCCGCCCTCTCTGACGAATCCAAGCCTGGAATAAAAGGCTTCTGCTGTAAGCTGTGCATTTATTACTATCCTTTCCGCTCCGCTGTCCTTTGCTATGGAGATGAGCAGCTTGCATATGCCCTCGCCGATGCCGCCCCTTCGCATATCCTTTTTGACAGCTACCCTGCCTATCTTTGCATCGGTGCCATACTGCAGGAGCCTTCCGCATCCGGCAGGCACTCCATTGACCAGTGAAAGCACATGGACAGCCTGCTCGTCCAGACCGTCCATTTCCAGTTCTTCAGGTACTCCCTGCTCATCTATGAAGACTTCGCGCCTGATACCATATACCAGGTCCATTTCTTGTTTTGTCTTTACCTTTCTGATCTCTACCATAAACCCCAAATCTCCTAACTGCAGATGCTTCAGAAGCAATTTCCGTTATATCCCGGATGCTTCAGCGACAAGCATGAACGATTTGTCCGGGTCAAAATCCGCCTTGTTGAAGTCGCCGTAGAATTTTATCGTTCCAAATCCTGAACTCTCCAAAATATTTCTGAGCGTGTCTGATACAAGAGGCAAAAGATCCACCCTGTTGCTGAATTCGACAGGGTCGTTCCCTCCGTTCAGGGTAAGAACGGTGTCAAAGTGTATCAGACCGGAGGTTTCATCCAGTTCATAGGTCCTTTGGAATATGATGCCTTTTTCATCATTTCTGATCGTCGGGAGCGATGTGATCCCATGCCGGAGCACACGATCGAAGTTGATGATCTGAAGCAGAAGGCTGCCATGCGGCAAAAGCTGTTTTTTCATTGATGCAACAGCCCTTTTCACTTCATCCTCGTTTTTCAGATGTACTATGGAGTTGCCGATGCAAAAGACAATGTCAAACAGCCTGCCCGATTTCTCATCAGAATCAGGACTGTCTGATAAATCAAGTTCTGCCATATCAGCTATAAAGAACCGTACATCGGCACCCAGGCTTTCGGCTTTCTGCCTGGCCTGCCTTATCATCTCACTATCCGCATCACATCCCCAGACCTCATATCCCTGTTGTGAAAGCCTGACGGAATATAGTCCGGTACCGCATGCAACATCAAGGATCCTCCTGGGCGGAAGTCCCGCAGCGCTGGCTATGAACCTGAGCTGTTCTTCCCCCGCCGGAAAAATCTCATCATAATAGGGGGCGATCTCTTCGTAAAATCCCATGCATATCACTCCTGTCACCGTATATCCTGTCCCTGAATAATCTGCCCCTTTTGCCCGCTTTTAAGCAAACAGCCTGAAAATCAGCGGAGCTCGGAAGTACAATGCGGGCACCTGACGGCCGCTATATGGATACTTGTACGGCAGTAAGGGCATTCCTTGGTCGTCGCCGGCGCAGGAGCGGGCTTCTTCTTGAATCTGTTTATCTGTTTAATGAATATGAATATGACAAAAGCAATGATCAGAAAATCCAGCACATTAGTCAAAAACATGCCGTAATTGAATGTAGGCGCACCCGCCTCCTGAGCAATGGCCAGCGTGTCGTAATGCTTTCCATCCAAAGGGATAAACATATTTTCGAAGCTCAGATTCCCGCTCTTTGTCAAGATTGACAACAACGGCATAATCAAATCGTTTACAAGCGATGTTACTATCTTCCCGAATGCTCCGCCTATTATGACGCCTACTGCGAGATCGATCACATTACCTTTTACTGCGAATTCCTTGAACTCCTTGAAAAATGACATCCTAACCCCTCCTTTTTATTTTACGGCATCAGCCGGATTACTCGAACATGCCCGGCACCGTTCACAAGTTAACTGCATATATTATGCCGGCATCCTATAGATAATTATATCACATGGGTGAATGCCATACTAATAAACTGCATGATATCCTGCCGTCACAAGTAATAACGCATTGCTTCTGCCAGTCTTTCCGCAACAGCCTTTCTGAGGCTTTCGGGCTGAAGCACCTGCACATAGCTGCCAAACGACAATATGTAGCCGAACACCCACTCCCCTTCAGTAAACTCTGCCGTCACATCGCAGGTCCCATCATCATTTCTTTTGATGTTCCCTTCGTTATAATCGTCATATACTCTGTACATGGCTTCCGGCCTGAATCTGAGCAATGCTTTTATGGTTTGTGGTTCATTCGGCTTCGATACTGTTCCGTCTCCGGCCTGGCTGTTTCGTTCCTCTGATTCGGCCGGGCCTTCTGCTGTTTCTGCCGAAGCGCTCGTATGTCTGATGCTGAAGGTGATATCCGTTACCCTGAGGTTCTTCATCCGGGATATCCTGAACAATCTGAAAGCCTCTTTGTTCCTGCACCAGGCCCACAGGTACCACGCATTGCCTTTATACATCAACTGTAGCGGCTCAGCCGACCGGTTCCCCTTTTCGCCCTGCGAGTTCAGATAGTCGAAGCTGATCACCTTTCTGTTCAGTATCGCAACCTTGATATCGATGAACTTGTTTTCCTCGTTCGGTTCACTTCCCCATGGGGAAAATTCAATATGAACCCAGTCGCTCCGGGTATTCCTTTTAAACAGCGCACCCAGCTTGCTGAGCGTAACATCAAGATCAGGAAATCTGGTGGCCTGCATCGTTTTCAACGCGAGGATAAGGCTGTCAGCCTCATGCTCATTGACAATGGCTTTATTCAGCGCATAGTCCTCCATCAGATGGATCCCGCCATTGATCCCCTTGGTGGTGTATACCGGAACGCCTGCACCGGACAGATCATCGATGTCTCTGTAGATCGTACGCACAGATACGCCGAATCTGTCGGCAAGCTCCCTGGCTGTAGCAGACCCCCTGTTCATCAAAATAATCGTCATTTCCAGAAGCCTGTTGATCTTCATATCTGCTGCCCTCGTATTCTGACAGAATCTTTCAGTGTCTCACTTATCTATAGCATAGCAGACATTCCGATGCTTTCCAATAGCTATGATCTTATCCTGGCAAACTTCAATTTCCCTGCTTGTATTATATCTCCGTCGTTCAACCGTGGTATGGTAAAGCTGCCGAGCTTTTCACCGTTGACTCTGACCGCCCCTTGAGATATCAGTCTTCTTGCTTCGCTTTTACTCCTGCAGAAGCCGAGTGAAACCAGAAGTCCGGCCATATCTGCGCCGTCTCCTGAGAAAAGCTCACCATCAGGCTTGAACTCAATGATATCATCAGGAACACCCTTCTTCTGAAAAACAGATATGAAGCTGTCCTCCGCTTGTCTTGCCGCTGCAGCCCCATGATACAGCCTGGTTATTTCAAGGGCAAGCTTCATCTTGAGGTCCCTTGGATTTACTTCATTATTGTACAGAGCGCTTTCCATCACTGCGATCTCATCAGGGTGGACATCTGTGACAAGCTTGAAATACTTGATTATTAGGCTGTCCGGTATGGACATGGCCTTGCCGTACATATTCGAGGGGTCTTCATTTATACCGATATAATTGCCTAAGCTTTTGCTCATCTTTTCCACCCCATCGATTCCTTCAAGCACAGGCATGAACAATGCGACCTGACTCGGCTGTCCAAAATCCTTCTGCAGCTTTCTGCCCATCAGTATATTGAATCTCTGCTCTGTTCCGCCGAGTTCAACATCCGCTTTTATTTCTATAGAATCATAGCCTTGCATCAAAGGGTAAAAGAACTCATGGATGCCTATCGGCTCATTATCCTGAAAACGATTATGGAAATCCTCCCTTTCCAGCATCCTGGCAACGGTATATTTGGATGCAAGGCCTATAACATCTGCAAAATTCAACTTTGAAAGCCATTCACTGTTGAAGCGCAGCTCGGTCTTTTCTTTATCCAGTATTTTGTACATCTGCTCTTCGTAAGTCCTGGCATTTTCGATCACCTCATCACGGGTAAGCTGTTTGCGTGTCTTTGACCTTCCTGTGGGATCGCCGATCATTCCCGTGAAATCCCCGATGATAATAACAGCCCTGTGCCCAAGCTCCTGAAACTGCCTGATCTTTCGGAGCACCACCGTATGTCCTAGGTGTATATCCGGCGCTGTCGGATCCAATCCCAGCTTCACCGTCAGAGGCCGGCCCGTTTTCCTGGAAATGCGGAGCTTCTCTTCGAGCTCTGCTGTGTCGATTATCTCCTCAGCCCCCTTCGAAATTATTCTGATCTGCTCTTCGATGGATACCATAAAACCACCCCTTTTCATAATAATACGCTGCTTCTCAATACAGCTGCCGGCTTTACCGGATCCGTCACAATAACTGTTTAACTTTGGTGCCAGGCACC
>CAZQUQ010000019.1:23435-23731 GCA_964596445.1 uncultured Oscillospiraceae bacterium | reverse complement strand
ACTCGGAACATTTTTTTACTACTCAAAGAAATAGAATATATATTATCCCGATAGTCCGTCATGAAATGATTCAATACGAAAGAGACTAAGAGAAAAATGCATTGTAAAGCACTGATTGAATTGGTATGTAGTATAAACAGAAGAATTTGAGGCGAGATATCTTCTATAGTGTTGACCCACTCCGGAGATACGGCCCCGGGTTCATATCTGATAAAGAGGAGGAAACGAGAAATGCCTGAAAAAGGAATAACCTTCTAACCCATACTTTTAAAGGAACCTGGAAACCCGGCAGATGC
>CAZQUQ010000019.1:23012-23355 GCA_964596445.1 uncultured Oscillospiraceae bacterium | reverse complement strand
ATCGTTATTGTTACATCGAAAATAGTAAGCATTCTGGAAGGCCGATGCGTAAGGCTCGATTCGGTTGTTCCTTCAAAAAAATCCCGGAAAATAGCTGAATTCTATGGAAAAAACCCAGGACTTATCGAACTCATAAATCAGGAAGGCAAGCCTGTATTTGTTACCCCCGGCTTCAGGCTGATGAAAAAGAAGTACTACAGGGATATCCTCCTTTCTCTTGCCAGACCCGGGCTTAAGGAGGAGGATGCGAACAGGATCATGAACTTCTCCTACTCCATACGGTGGATGGTAAGGATGCATGGATACCTTGCCGACAACGCAGGTATAGATTGTCAATATGTTC
>CAZQUQ010000019.1:9580-23002 GCA_964596445.1 uncultured Oscillospiraceae bacterium | reverse complement strand
GAAAAGATTTTCGAACGGCCCGGAAAGAAGGTTGCGGTCATAATCACCGACAGTCTTGGCGGCGGGGCAGTTCTTGGCAACTGGGACGTTCCCCTGGGGTACAGCGGGATGGACCCTGTGGAAAGAAACTGGGGACAGGTGGATGTTTTCGGAAGACTAGGCACCGGGGGAGGCTCAAACTTCATAATTCCCATTGCCGCTATGGGTGGCATAGTGATGGGCAATAGTGATGAACGCACCCCGATAACTGTACTCAGAGGTTTTGCCTACAAAGACGAACGGCCTGAAGACATCGGGAAAAACATCCTTACATTCCCTTCAAAATATATTTATGAAGGGCTTTTCTGGATAATTGTAGAGACAATACGCTATTTCTTTATACGTTGGAGAGCTTAGGATCACTTCCTGATTTTTGCAAAGTAGTAAAAGAGTATTGTGATAACGGCATATAAGCCGGCCATGAGACGAAATACGCTCGATAGGTCGAACTGGTCCATGATGAGGCCGGAAACGATCGGCCCTGCAATAAGCCCGGCCTCCTGGAAAGAAGATATCATTCCGACCGAGGCTCCAAGACCTGTCTCCCTGCATTGTTCAATTATAAGGCCTGATGCTGCTGGCGCCGAAAGGGCGGTGCCAACCGCCACCACCATGCCGATGGTCAGAAAAGACCAGAATGTTTTGCATTCAGGCAATAATGCCAGACTGATTGCGCCTATGATTCCTCCAGCACAAATGAAAAGAACCTTGTCGTGCCTGCCTGCAAGCTTTCCAAAAGGCAGCTGAAGGAATCCTGCAAGTATCATTACAACAGCAAGGAGAATACCGACCTGGGTATTGGAGAAATTCAGTTTTTTGCATAGAAGTGGCATGAAGACAAAAAGGCCGCTGACAGCCATAGCGCTGACTGTTGTAGCCAGGGCAAGGCCCTTCATCAGATTTGAGGTGAAAAGTGCTTTAAAAGGCCTCTTCACAGGTTGAGCTGTGTATCTGTGCTCGGCATCTTTCGGCAACAGAAAAAGGGTGATCAAAAAGGCCGCAAATAGGAGAACGGCTTGACCTATGAACGCCATATCCTTATTGTATAAATCTGCCAGGACACCTCCGATAACCGGACCAATGGCCATGCCTATACCTACAAAGAGGTTAAGGTTGGCCATGTAGAAGCTTTCCTCTCCCCTCGGTGACATGCTTCCCATGTATGCTGCAACGACAGGCATAACCATGGAAAAAGCAATTCCTGCTGCCAATCGGACAATAAGGAGCTGATGGGGTGTGGAAACCAGGGTATAACTCAAAGCCACCCCTGTATAGGCAAAAAGGCCGGTAACAATAAAGATCTTGCGGCCCCATTTATCGGAAAGCCGTCCTACCAAAGGGTTGAAGATAAGTTTTGATATCGACAAGCCAGAGAATATAAGTCCCAGCATGAAGCCGGCCGCATTTAAATCAGCGGCAAAAATGGGCAATATGGGCTGTATGATACCGAATCCAAGATTGGTTACAAATGTGGCAAACATGAGAGTCATAAGTTCAGAAGACCATGCCATAGGTTCCCTCAATTCCATTGTTTTTTTTGGGTTCAGCCCAAAATGCTCTTTTTACAAATAACACGATTTTCAGGCAATACAAAAAGAATTCGGGTCACTAAGGATACATTCAGGCAATCAATCGAAACCGGAATCAATTTATGAAGGATCAGTAACTTTCATGTCTTCTGCAGAAATTGGTTCGATTATAAGTGATTGATGTACGAGATGATAAAATAAATCTCCGCGATTAAATTATTTATGTTGCTATCCAGGCCCCTAAATAGGACAAAACGACACCGATGATGAGTCCCACCGTCCCTATCTGAACCCTGCGGTCGTTCTGAGAGATCATATCCAGTATGCTAAAAAATCTGCCTTCGGCTGATTGAGGGTTCATCATCTGAACCGCCATCTTTATTGTTGAGACAATCGAATTTGCCGCCTTGTCCCGGATGACAAGTACTATGATACTGGCTATAATGAGTATATATGCGTTTACCATTATGAAAGTTCCGAAGATAAAACCTGAAAGACCCACTTTCGCCTGAACGTGTCCTGCAGGTATTTCAAGATGAATGGGGATATCCGCTGAACCGTCATCGCCTATATGTACATTGTCCGAACATGCCGCCAGACTCATACTAGCACAGATGAAAAGCATCAAAAGGATTGTTTTTGCCCTTCTCATGTCAGGCGGCCTCCCTAAATGTATTGGAAAAGATATATGCGTGAAATATCTATAATGTCAACCGGCATTAGGCTGCTTTACCAGGTTGACTTGCATGGACATTTGTAGCATCCAGATATAATCATGATAGCGATTATCGATTATAAAGCCGGTAACCTGAGGTCAGTGGAAAGGGCTCTCAAGAATATCGGGGAAGACTGCATCATTACCGGACATCCTCATGCGATACTAAATGCCGACAGGGTGATCTTCCCAGGTGTGGGCGCTGCAGGAAAGGCCATGGAGCAGATTAGAAATACCGGTCTTGACAGAGTTCTGTGCGAAGTTGTCGGACACGGCAATCCATTCCTGGGTATATGCCTCGGCACCCAGATAATTCTTGATGAGAGCGAAGAGGACGGAGGAACAGGTTGTCTGGGTATCATTGCCGGTAAAGTCAGGCGGTTTCCTGAAATGGATTTGAAAATCCCGCATATGGGGTGGAACAATATATCAATCAGGAATGACCATCCTCTGTTTGAAGGCGTTGATAGGGACGCGCAGTTCTATTTTGTCCACTCATACTATCCTGATCCGGCGGAAAAATCCGATGCAATAGCCGAGACATGCTACGGGATTGACTTTGTTTCGATAATGGACAGGAAAAATGTATTTGCAACCCAGTTTCACCCGGAAAAAAGCGGTGATGCCGGGCTCAGGCTGCTGAAGAATTTCTGCTGCTGGGATGGAAGGTATTAAGAGTCTTCCTTCCAGCCGTTTTCGCCTATCAGCTTCACGAATCTGCATCCGCCAAGGCTTTCGATCTTTATCCCGTTTTTCTTTTTGGTTATGCGTTTCAGGTCCTGTAGATACTGATTTCCCACCGGGATAACAAGCATGCCTTCAGGGGCAAGCTGTTCAATGAGGGCTTCAGGTGTACAGGGAGCGCCGGCAGTCACGATTATCCTGTCGAAAGGGGCTTCTTTTGCATAGCCCTTTGAGCCGTCGCCAATGATGATGTGAACGTTGAATATACCCAGTTCATCAAGAGTTTTTCTTGCCCTTGATGCAAGAGGGGCAAGGCGTTCGATTGAATACACGAAATTTGCAAGCTTTGACAGGATAGCTGCCTGATAACCCGAGCCTGTACCTATTTCCAGTACCTTGTTTTCAGGCTTGATCGTCAGGGCCTCTGTCATGATAGCCACCATATAGGGCTGTGAAATGGTCTGGCCGAGACCTATGCTCAATGGATAATCGTCGTATGCTTTATATTTGAGATAGTCTTCCACAAACTTATGCCTGGGAATATCGGTGAATGCTTTCAATATTCTTTTATCCTTGATACCCCGCGCCATTATCTGGTCACGCACCATGGTCTGCCGTGCAAGGAGAGGGTCGTTCATTAAAAATTTCCTAGTATTTGAGATAAATGCTATGAGCGGATTATACACAGGCGGGGCCTTGTTTACAAGGTTATGAAAATATTTCCTGGAATCTCATTTCCCAAAAGGGGAGTTCATATGCTTGACCCATAAAGGGGCATATAGTAATTAACCTGCTATGGAATTTATCTGTCTTTCTAAAGTCTCCCGGTATCTTGATCCGATGAAAGGGTACGCTCCTGTGGATGCAACATCAGAAATAAGATATGATCCGCTTACTCTCCATTCCACAAGGATACTTAATTTCCCGGTCAGGCCGGTAGAGAAGCCTGACCTTGCTGATTTGATAGAAAAATCAAAAGCTGTCTGCCCTTTCTGCCCGGAATTCGTTGAACTTGTAACACCGAAGTTCCATCCTGATGTGATAGGCAGCGAAAGGTTCATCAGGGGTGATGCAATCTGCTTCCCGAATGCGTTTCCTAATGATGAGAATGCAGCCGTCACGGTAATGACAAAGACTCATTATGTGCCCCTTGGCGGTTTTGATGAGGTTATCCTGGCCGATTCAATAAACTGCTGCATTGATTATCTTGAAGAGATCACATCAAGGCAGCCGTCAGCGGTCTATCAGTCGATAAACTGGAACTATATGCCCCTGGCCGGCGGCTCCATCGTCCATCCGCATTTACAGATTACGGCTTCTTCGACGCCTACAAATTATTACAGTTCGATGGAACCCGGTCTGTCGGAATACTCGAGTGATAACGGGGACCTGTTCTGGCATGCCCTTATCGAGAAGGAAAAGAAAGAGGCCAGGAGGTTTATTGCAGAAAGCGAAAATATATCATGGGTGGTGGCTTTTGCACCTCTGGGAATATTCGATGTAATCGGCGTCATAAAAAATTGCACAAATGCAGCGGATTTGAGGGGTGTCACACTCTCAGAACTGCTGACAGGCATTATCAGAGTGCTTGCTTATATTGATTCGCTTAATATGTACAGCTTGAACATGTCAGTTTACCTAAGGCCCGATAGTGAAGTATTCACGCCGCATATAAGGATATGTCCCAGGGTCAGCATTCCGCCGTTTGGCACAAGTCAGATAAATTATATGCGCATGCTGCACAACGAACCCATGACGACAATAAGGCCGGAGTCGGTTTGCGAGGCAATTAAAGCAGTCTGGTAAGATAAAAGATTTATCAGAATGGAGGTATACAATGAGAAGGCTGATGTTTATAATTTTAGTGTGCCTTATCTTCTGTCCGGCGGAATCCTTTGCCGCAATGCCTGAATTTGTATGGGCCGGAGGATCGCTTATGGTATCCGACCAGTCAAGCCCCGGATATATGGTGGATACCATGATTTCATTCGGGTCATACAACTCGGTTGTTCTCTTTGCCGACCCGATGCTGACGCTCAGGCATGAGAAGCTCGGCATAAGCCTAGGAGGGGGAGGGCGATTCCCGATGTTCTCAGGCGAGATCATCGGCGGCCTAAACGGATATTTTGACTACAACAATGACCATAACCACAGGCGGTTCGGCATAGGCGCCGAGGCCTTTCATAAATACGGTTCGGCCTATTTCAATGCTTATTTCCCTACGTCGGGATTGAATGACGGCGAGGAGGCATTGCCGGGATTTGATCTCAATGTCTGCATCCCGATACCAAACTATGCATTCATAACGATATGGCCCGGGATATACTATTACAGCGGTAATCACGAAGACAGCCTCACCGGGGGAAGCATAAAGGTGCAGGTCCAGCCCATAAAGCCTCTACAGGTTTATCTGGGTTTCAGAGGTGATGCGCCTGAATCCGGAAGAAATAAAGGAGAGGTATTTGCAGGAATAGATATCACAATACCGATTACCGGGTTCGATATCGACAAGATGATCAAGTTCTATAAACCTGAATACCCTCTGAATATAAATTCTCAGATGGACTCGAGGGTGGTCAGGGAAAGGTTCATTTCCTATGAAAACCATGATGGAGAGTAGGGCTGTTAGCGCTTGACTAAATTAAAGTTTGTCTCTAATAAGGTGATGCATTCGGAAAGTGGCTCAGCCTGGTAGAGCACAGCGTTCGGGACGCTGGGGTCCGGGGTTCAAATCCCCGCTTTCCGACCATGGATAACCTATTGAATATTGGCTGTTTATATCTTTATGAAATCCCGATCGGAATAAACCTCTCTGGAAATAATAATCTTTCAGAATCCAGGACTGGATTTTCAGATACATGGACAGATATTTCTGTTAATCCATAAAACCGTTCATGTTAAGGTAGAGTTCTGAAAATAATTGTAAATTTAGATTAAAAAAAATTAAAATATCTATTGACTTTTGTTTACAGTCTAATTAAATATTGTAGTGTTTAATGTCGGTCTGCTTTATTGTAATTTGAGGTCTATCAATCCAGAGACTAACGCCAATAGCGTTTTGCACCTTAGAAGAATCCCTGATTTGTAGTTTCATTTGGCAAAGGTTTTCATTGTGGACCCGCTGATTGCGGGGTTTTGATGAAGCTGAAGCATCTTTATAATTTATTTGATACACTTTAATAATGATACATTGCAAAAGATTTAAATGAGGCTTCACGCAATTAACGGGGTTTGTATTTAAGATGACTTTCATAGAATATAGAACGTAGGAGGTTATTATGTGTTTGGGGTCAATGAATAGGGATGGACCTTTGTTCAATGTAAACCTGTCAGAAATCAATCAAACCTTCAACAAAAGATACGGAATGCGGCTTGATATGGTCGCATGCCAAATAAAATGCAGGAGGTAACAATGAAGAGAAACGCAATCTTGCTGGCCATGCTGTCAATCATGGCCATATGGCTGAGCGGCTGTATAACCACTCACAGCCCTTCCGCGACGGAAGTTACGATCAAGGTGGGGAATTCGCAGACATTTACGGTCGCTGGAATTGCGAACGGCCCCTACACATGGACAAAGGGCGGTGTCGTAGTTGGTGATACAACAGCGTCCTATACCTACACCGCAACCCTTGCGGATCTGGGAACATTCCAGATAAAGGTTACTACAACGGATTCGTTCAATGTCACAAACCAGTTCGTATGGACCGTTACCGTTGTCAATGACCTGCCGCCTGTTGCGAATGCAGGGATTGACAGAAACCTGTACTTCCCGAATGCGGTTCAGCTCGACGGCAGCGCAAGTTATGACCCCGAAGGCGGTACCCTGAACTACGTCTGGGAGATCGTCGGACGTCCTGCAGGAAGCACCTGCTCCCTTGATAACCCGACCGCCCAGAAGCCTATCTTCGTTCCTGACAAGCAGGGCGCATACACCATCGTTCTGATTGTCAGTGACGGCAGGTTTACGAGCGACCCTGACACTGTAATCATTAATTCTTACGTTGGCTATGCCCCGCCGACAGCCGATGCAGGCCCTGACCAGAGCGTCGTGTATCCAGGCGTTGCAGCCACACTTGACGGCTCGGCCAGCACCGATCCTGAAAGTGCACCTCTTACATACATGTGGAAAATTGATTCGGGCCCGGCAGGCAGCACCGCATACTTTGATGATCCGACCAAGGCAAAGCCTCAATTCATGCCAGACAAAAAGGGCGTGTACGTATGCAGTCTGGTGGTCAACAACAGCGTGTTCGACAGCGGAATAGACTATGTGACCATAGTAGTCTACAACAACCCGCCGGTTGCCAGGGCAGGAGACAATGTAACCATCGCTGATCTTGGCGGTTCAACAACCCTTCAAGGAAGCCTGAGCTATGATCCGGACGGACAGGATCTCACCTATGATTGGGCAGTCATCTCAAGGCCGTACGGGAGCACGGCTGACGTGAGTGATGCGGCCATTGCCGACCCGAGCTTCACGCCTGACAAGAAGGGTGCATACATCCTAAAGCTAACAGTCAGCGACGGCGACTTCACAAATGAAGACACCGTGGTCGTAACCTGCTCCAATCACACTCCGACAGCAAATGCAGGTACCGCCATCAACATCAATTTCGGCCAAACCGCACAGCTGAACGGCAGCGCATCAGACCCGGACGGCGATCCGATGACATATGCATGGACGATCGTATCTGCACCGGCAGGCAGTGTTGCTGTTCTCTCCAATTCAACAATACTCAATCCTACATTCACACCTGATGAGCAGGGCTCATACCTGTTTGCACTGGTCGCGACCGACAATTCGGGCCTCTCGAGCGCACCGTCAACGGTTGCGGTTTCCACCAACAACCACCAGCCGGTAGCGAATGCTGGCGATGACGTGATCATGGAAGCCAACACCTCGGTAGTGCTTGATGGCAGCGCAAGCTATGACCCGGACGACGACACGATTACCTATACATGGAGGGTCATCACAGCGCCTATGGGCAGCGGCGGCGACAGCACCATATATGATGTTCATATTGCGAAGCCGAGTTTCTCGCCTGACATAAGGGGCGATTACGTGATCGGCCTTATCGTAAACGACGGCAAGGTTGACAGCGTCGAAGATACGATGAAAGTCCACGTGCTCAACAACCTGCCGGTGGCAGATGCCGGGTCCAGCCAGAGCCTGCACAGCGCCTATGGCACCCCGCTCGTCTTCAACCTGGACGGCAGCGCAAGCCATGACCCTGACGGCGACTCCCTTACCTACAAATGGAGGATCATATCAAAGCCGTCAGGCAGCACGGCTTTCCTCTCCAGCCTCACGGAAGTAAACCCGACCCTGACTACGAACATACCGGGTGCATATGTGGTGGGCCTGATAGTCAATGACGGCGCCATAGACAGCTCGGAAGCGACCGTCACGCTTAACTACACCAACGCAACACCGGTTGCCAATGCCGGGTCCAACACAAGCCAGCATACTGCCTACGGCACGCCGAACGTATTCCACTTAGACGGCAGCGGCAGTTCCGACGGTGACGGTGACGGGCTATCCTATACATGGACGCTCAAATCCTGGCCGAGCGGCAGCTCTGCAGCGCTCTCCAACCGCTATATCGAAAACCCGACCATCACTGCCGACAGGCTCGGCTCATATGTGATAGGTCTGGTGGTGAGCGACGGCTTTGCAAGCAGCACTGAGAGCACGGTAACAATCACCTATACAAACTCTACTCCAACAGCAGTTGCCGGTACCTATGCTAACGTTCACTATGCTGACCGCGGCAACGTAGCACTCGACGGAGGCAACAGTTCAGACCTTGACGACGACCCGATCACATACGCATGGACAATGACAGCCAGACCGTCAGGCAGCACAGCTGTCCTCAACAACCCGAACTCGCAGACCCCATGGTTCGCCATGGACCTGCCCGGCACATACACCATCACCCTGACAGTAAGTGACGGCTTTGCCACCAGCGCCAGCACGACAACTGTCGTCAACAGCACAGCCACTGATACAATAACCACTTTTGAGGGCCCGTCACTGTTCGGCTGGACTCAGTCGAGTGGCGGCAGTACCAGTTCTGTTGGAACCTCAAATGCCCTTAACCATACATCCGGAGGCTCGTACAGCTTCAGAACCGTATCCTATGATAGTGGTAGCTCCTCCGTAAGTGGATGGGGACAGATTTCCAAGGATTATCCCGGCCCGGTAACATCTGTAAGAATATGGACTGCATGGGCGAGGTCAGATTCAAATGCCAATACCCCGAATGCACATCTATACGAAAACGGCGTTGACCGTGCGACAATACCCCTGTCCGGGTCTCAAAACACCTGGCAAGAGTGGACTTACAACTTTACGAACATTGTTACAAATATTCAATTTAGGGCAAACGTAGATATGCGTTATTACCTATTTAGTCGTAGAACCAATAGAGTGTACTTTGATGACATCACTGTCACTTACTGGAACTAGCAGCATTTTTGCAAAGCAAGGGGAAGGCTCAACGCCTTCCCTGTTTAGACACACCCGCGTGGGGTCCTGCGTGAGCGACTCCAGGCAGGGCATTAAATAAAATGGAGGTAATGCATGAAAAGAAACATTAAATTATTACTGATAATGATGATACCTCTGATAGCGTTGTGGGGATGTATACTCTCTACCACACCGCCTGAGGGCACCTATTCCCTGTTCTGGGGCCAGTCACAGGTCTTCAAGGTCGGGGGCATGGGTTCATATCAATGGTCAGTTGATGGAAATCCCATATCGGGAGCAACAGGCCTCACATTCACCTTTAACAGCACCCTGTTCAGCCTGGGCGATCATCAGGTAAAGTGTACTAACTCTATACCGATCGGCAAGACCGAGGCAGTCTGGACAATGCATGTAATCAGCGGGGCTGTCCTTGTGCCGACGGCAACAGGATGCCAGGATATAATGAATGCAGGCCTTGTTTGCGACGCAAAGCTCAACTGCAGCAACTCGGTGCCGGCAGGCCAGGTCATCAGCCAGACACCTGCGGCTGGAACAAGCGTTCCGCTTGGGAGTACAGTGCACCTCAGCATATCGTCCGGTGAATGCACCAACGAAGTTGCGGTACCGGCAGCAACAGGCTGCGCGGACCTCGAGGCTGCGGGCCTTGTATGCAGCGTAAGCCAAAGCTGCAGCGATACGATCCCGGCAGGCATAGTTATCAGTCAGAATCCTCCTGAGGGCGCGATGGTCGCTCCGGGCTCCACGGTATCTCTTCTGATCTCCACAGGAGTCTGCACGGGTGAGGTCGAAGTGCCCAACGCAACGAGCTGTGAAGATGTCGAGGCAGCAGGCTTAATCTGCAGCCGTGCCAGGGAGTGCAGCAATACCGTGCCTCTCGATGCGGTGATCAATCAGTCCCCGGCGCCAGGTTCCATGGTAATGCCAGGTTCTACTGTGACGCTGACGCTCTCAACAGGGCCGTGCCCGCTGCTCGTGCCCAATGCGCTCACCTGCGCAGACCTTACGGCAGCAGGCCTCGCATGCAACCTGGTCGAGACCTGCAGCAACGCAAACCCGATCCCGGGTACCAGACTTGGCATAAGCCCGCCGGTAGGCACACCGACAGAGCTTGGAGCACTTGTTACACTTACCCTTTCCAGCGGTCCTTGCACGGTTGTTGTGCCGACAGCAGCAAGCTGCGCTGACATAACAGGTACAGGGTGGCTCTCATGCAGCACCAGTACACAGTGCAGCGATACAGTTCCGGCAGGCAATGTCATCAGCCAGAATCCGGTTGGCGGAACAGTCGTAGCGGCAGGTTCCACAGTACAGCTTCTCCTCTCAAGCGGGCCCTGCACGATACAGCTTCCGGCACCGGCCAATGTCCAGGCAACAGATGTTGTCCTTACCTCACAGACCGACCCGTTGCTCAACAACAACCTCAACAGCAAGGTCACCATTACATGGGATGCAGTGCCGAATGCTCAGACCTACAACATATACAGGGCAGATACTCCGGCAGGCATATACAACCTTATCGGATCGGTAATAGCACCGGTAACGACATTTGACGACAACCAGTCTGAAACCCTTACACTGCCCGCCTGGCCGGATCCTCTCACATCGGCCGCTCTGGATACCTATGAAGCCACGGCGAGATCGATAGTGAACGACTTCAAGGGATTCAAGTATTATAAGGTCAGGGCATGCAGCTCCGATCCTCTTCACCCGAACAGTGAGCTTAGCGCATATGACGAGGGCCGCATGGACTACACGCTAGAGGAATTCTACACCATCGTGACAGGTGTGATAGAAGGCATCCCGATGGCAAGGATGATACTCTCGGCCGATCCTCTTCATGTTGGAACAAATAAGTACTTCTACGATAACTGCAGTCTTACCGGACAGATGCATATAAGCATCACCGAAGATCATCCCGCCGACATGTCAATCAGCATTGAGAACTTTATCGATTCACTGGTCTTTGGCGGCGGGTCAGTAAACTGCAGCGAAAGTCTCGGCAGGCGCATGATAATCAACAGCCTGGTCTCTTCAGAGGAGATCGATAACGATATCAACGGAACGCTTTCAGGATCGATGAACATAACAGGCAACTACGCCGGCAAGTTAACCAGCATGAGCATTCCGGTTGTCAACGGAGTGCTGCAGCCAGGAACATGCACGGTCATCTATAACGGCCATAGTGCAGCCGGCCATGCCTGCAGTTTATTCGAATAAGAGGAGGTCATGATGAGAAAGCACATTTTATTACTTTTTATCGTTCTCCTGGCGGCAGTGCTGAGCGGATGTATTGTAACCAAGACACCCTCCTCAAACAATGTCGTCATGACATACGGCGAGACCAGGACCTTCAGCGTCAAGACCGCCGTTACCAATGACAAGCTCTACTGGTTCATAGATAATGTACCCCAGCCGGTCCCGGTCACCCAGTCCTCCATATCTTATACTGCAACCGGCGGGAAGCACACCATAGTTTGCCGCGCTGTATACATAGACATTTTCGGCGAACCCAAGGAGGACACGGCTGTCTGGTACATTACATCCAACAGCCCGCCGACGGCTAACGCCGGGGCTGACCAGGTTGTGGGCGAGAATGTGACTGTCACGCTCGATGGCTCCAATTCGGACGACCCGGATGGCGACATAGTATCCTACGCCTGGGTACAGACAGACGGGCCATTGGTTACGCTTTCAGATGCAAGCGCTGCGAAGCCGACCTTCACATCGCCCAATGTTGGCATTGAAGGGGCATCTCTCACCTTCCAGCTTACAGTGACCGATGCCACCTCGCTGACATCAACAGCGACAACAATAGTCAACGTTTCCTGGTCCAATGCACCCCCGGTTGCAAACGCCGGACCAAACCAGCACGTTTCCGAGGGAGTACTAGTAACCCTCGACGCATCAGCATCCACAGATCCGGACGACGGAATAGCATCATACAAGTGGGAGCAGATAGCAGGACCACTGCCATTTGTGACGCTTTCAGATGCTAATGCGGTCAATCCGACATTCACGTCCCCGAACGTCGGCCAGAGCGGAGAGGCACTTATTTTCAAACTCACGGTAACGGATATCGGCGGACTCAAAGCCACCGATACGGTAATCATAAATGTCAGCTGGTCGAACATTCCTCCGGTTGCAGATGCAGGACCCGACCAGACCAAGGCAGAAGGCACTCTGGTGACCCTTGACGCTTCCGCATCCTATGACATTGACGACGGCATTGCAACGTACGCATGGGTACAGACAGGCGGGGCACCGGTGACGCTAAGCAACCCGCACGCGATGAAGCCAACATTCACTACACCAGATGTCGGAATGGCAGGCGATACCCTTACATTCGAACTTACGGTAACCGACCGTGGCGGTCTGATGGCAACCGATACCGTGACAATCAACGTCACATGGGTGAACGCACCGCCTGTAGCAAATGCCGGTCCGGATCAAAAGGTGAACCTGAACGCTTCGGTCACGCTGAACGGCACAGGCTCGACCGATCCGGATGACGGAATAGCGACCTATCAATGGCAGCAGATTGGCGGGCCATCGGTGACACTCAGCAATGCCGACACTGCCACCGCATCGTTTACGGCGAATATCGAAATCGGATCAATCCTCACATTCAGGCTGACTGTTACAGACCACAACTTGCTTACCAGCATAGACACATGCACGGTCGCGGTTGTCTCAGTTCCGGTATATGTAAAAATAACCGGTGGGTACTATTTCACAGCCGCCATCAAGAGCGACGGCACACTGTGGACCTGGGGCCGCAACACCTACGGTCAGCTTGGGCTCGGGGACATAACTAACAGGCTCGCTCCGGTACAAGTAGGCTCCGATGCCAACTGGGCGTCGGTTGCTGCAGGCGACAACCACACCGTGGCCCTTAAAACCGACGGTTCGCTGTGGGCATGGGGCTACAATGGCAGCGGACAGCTTGGCGACGGCACCACGAC
>CAZQUQ010000019.1:0-9480 GCA_964596445.1 uncultured Oscillospiraceae bacterium | reverse complement strand
GGCACCACGACCAGCAGGCTGAGCCCTGTTCAGATAGGCTCGGCGGCTGACTGGGTCAAGGTAAGCGCAGGCAACAACCATACCATGGCCACAAAAGCTGATGGTACGCTCTTCGCCTGGGGCTCAAACAGCAACGGCCAGCTTGGCCTTAGCGACACGACCGACAGGCATGCACCGGTACAGGTAGGCACAGACACCGACTGGGGCAGGGCTGACGCAGGTACAACGCAGACTGTGGCGGTGAAGACTGACGGCACGCTCTGGGCATGGGGCTATAACAGCAACGGACAGCTCGGCGACGGCACCTCGACCGACAGCCTGTCGCCCATCCAGATTGGCACTGACACAGACTGGGTTTGCGCGGATTCCGGTTATTACCATACCATCGGTCTGAAGGCGGACAATTCGCTCTACACCTGGGGCAAGAATAACAACGGACAGCTCGGCGACGGGACCACAATTGACAAATGGCTCCCGACGCTGATCTGGTAACGGTATAAGGGATGCAGGTTATGAGACTGTATATGAACAGAGAGGCATCAAGGCACCCGGAACCGGGAATGGCTGCAACGGTAGCGTTGCATGTCAAATAAATTGCAGGAGGTTAAGATGAAGAGAAATGCAATCTTGCTAGCCATACTATCGATGATGGCGATATTGTTTAGTGGCTGCATAACGGCCCAGAGCCCGAGTGGTGATGTCAGGATCATCACAGGCGACTCTCAGAAATTCTCGGTAACGGGATCTAACAACGGACCATATTCATGGTACTGGAATGACGCCCCCATCACGGGGGCCGAAGGTGCCTCCTACACCTATATTGCCAAGTCGGCGGATGTGGGGGACAACACACTCAGGGTTGAGACGACAGACAAGCTTTCAGGATCACTGCTTTTCGTCGAATGGAAGGTGACCGTCGTCGAAGACCTTAAGCCGGTGGCAGTCATATCCGGCGCGAACCCGCTGGACGTGACCTTTGACGGGGTGACCCCGGTCACACTTGACGGGAGCAACAGCTTCGACCCGGAAAGTAAACCTCTCACCTACATGTGGGAGATAGTTTCTCAGCCATCCGGCAGCACGGCAAAGATAGCCAAGCCGGGTGACATGATTACGAGCTTCATACCCGACAAAATGGGCGCCTACACCATCCGCCTGATGGTGAACGACGGAAGGCTCAACAGCCTAGGTGCAGCGCTCGCAGTCAACGCCTATATAACCAGCGCGCCGCCGACCGCCAATGCAGGAGCAGACCAGAATGTTCTGTTCGGTAACACCGCACAGCTCGACGGGACAGGCAGCTCCGACCCCGCATCCCTGCCGCTCACCTACAAGTGGACCATTGACTCGGGCCCGTCAGGCACTGCGGCCACGTTAGACGATGCGACCAAGGCAAATCCAGTCTTCTCGCCGGATAAGAAGGGCATGTACGTGATCAGCCTGGTGGTGAATAACGGCGTGTACGACAGCAACACTGACTTCGTCGTTATAACGGTTTACAACAACATGCCAATCGCCAAAGCCGGGGCCGCCATATATGTCCCCGACCTTGGCGGAACGGCGCATCTAAATGGCAGCGGCAGTTTCGACCCGGACGGAACCACGCTCTCATTTGCGTGGACGCTCATCTCAAAGCCGCAGGGCAGCACTGCTGCACTAAGCAGCACGACTATAGCCAACCCGACGCTCACCTGCGACAGGAAGGGCGCATATATTGCACAGCTCACGGTCAGTGATGGAGACCTTAGCGCTACCGACCAGGTGCTCATCACATGCAGCGACCAGGTGCCTGTTGCGGATGCCGGTTCTGACATTACCGTCCCGTTCCTCGGCACCGCCAGTCTCGACGGTAGCGGCAGCTATGACCCGGACGGCGACCCGCTCACCTATGCCTGGTCGATTGTCTCGGCGCCTGTTGGCAGTATGGCAGCACTCTCAAGCACTACCATCGTCAACCCGACCTTTACCCCTGACATAAGGGGGGTGTATGAGATCCAGCTGGTAGTTACGGACAACGACGTACCGCCGATCTCAAGCGCGCCTGATACGGTGCTCGTGACTGTCACAAACCATCTGCCTGTAGCCAATGCCGGGGCTGACATCAACGTCAGCATAGGCGGCACGGCCAATCTCTTCGGAAGCGGATCTGACTACGACGGCGATACCATGGAGGCTTATGCATGGACCGTCATCAATGCACCTTACGGCAGCACGGCAGATGTATCCGACCCGGCCATAGCCAACCCGACCTTCACGCCTGATTTAAGGGGCGACTACACAATCGGCTTATCTGTTTACGACGGTATGGACTGGAGCGTGGTGGACACCATGCAGGTGCACGTGTTCAACAACAGGCCCATCGCAGTTCCCGGCCCTGACCAGGCTGTGCATTATGCCGACCGCAACAGCATCCATCTTGATGGCAGTGCAAGCTGGGACCCCGACGGAGATCCTATCAAGTTCTACCGCTGGGAGGTGACATCCAAGCCGGAGGGAAGCAACCCAGTGTTTTCAAATGACCTGATCGCCAACCCGACCCTGTCAATCGATAAATTCGGCACTTACCAGGTCAGCCTGATTGTATCGGATGGAAACATCGAAAGCCCTGCGAGCACAATGACAATAACCACGCCGTTTACAAGAACCCTTTTCCTTGAAAATTGGGAAAGTGGGGCTGGAGACTGGTATCAAGTTAATAGTGGCTCTATACTTAGCTCCGGAGTAGTAACCACTCTTGCTAACTCCCCAACTCATTCCTGGTCGGCAGCAGCAAATAAGTCTGGAACCGATTGCTCCGGTGCAACAAGATATGCCAGGATCCATAAGAATCTGCCTCCAAACTCGCATGTTGTTAAGGTAAGCGCATGGAATGCCTGGAGAGTTGTTACTTCTGGTACAAGCGGGCAGGGCAATGTGAGTAATCAAAAGTTCTGGACTGGTGGAAGCAGTGGAACCCCTCTAGGCACTATGTTCCAGTCACCAGACCAGAACACATGGTATTATAACGAGATTGAGCTCAACCAGCCATTAACCGATATTGGACTGGGCGCCGAACTTTTTACTATGAGAATCGTTGTTATAATTGAAATTGGATCAGGATATGTACAAGTATTATCGGATGATATTCAAGTTACTGTATGGGATTAATTAATGGCTGGCAGTGCAGAGGGAAGGTTCGATTCCTTCCCTCTGCACCTGACCCTGAAGGGAAGGGGCCGGCCGGAAAGGTCCCCTTTGAAGGGCAATCATAATAATAAACGGAGGTAATGCATGAAGCGAAACATAAAATTATTACTGATAATGATGATACCCCTCTTTATGTTGTCGGCGTGTATCATATCAGTTACGCCGTCTGCGAGAACAGTATCGTTGGAATGGGGCAAGAATCAAATATTCAAGGTCAACCAGATCGGGACATGCACGTGGTTCCTTGATGGTGTTCAGCTGACGGAAAGCAGCTCCACTTATACATTTGTGAGCTCATCTCATGTGATCGGGACATATCATCTCAAGGTCGTATCTACCCTTGGATCCACATCGGCTTGGCGTGAATGGGAGATCACGGTCAAATCAGCGCCAGTCATAGTGCCCGCGGCTACGAGCTGTAATGACGTCACAAACCTGGGCCTTGTTTGCTCGACCAAGCTCCTATGCACTGATGAGGAGTATGAAGAAGGTGATGTAATCGCACAGGAACCGGCGGCAGGCTCAAGTGTTCCGGCAGGCTCCACCGTGAAACTGACCATATCATCCGGTCCTTGCGGTGTCCATGAGGTGATGGTGCCTGCTGCTACAAGCTGTGCATCAGTAGAGGCAGCAGGCTTCGTATGCAGCACGACAACGAGCTGCAACAACACCGTGCCTGCCGGCGTTGTCCTCTATCAGTCTCCGGCCGCAGGCACCATGGCCATGCCGGGTACCACTATCAACCTTATCCTGTCCTCAGGCCCGTGCACAACCGAGGTAGAGGTGCCTAATGCCACGAGCTGCGCCGATGTCGAGGCGGCAGGTTTCATATGCAGCCGCATATATGAGTGCAGTATGACCGTGCCAATAGACTCTGTAATAGAGCAGTCACCCCCGCCAGGCATGATGGAGATGCCGGGCTCGATCATCAACCTGACTCTTTCATCTGGAATCTGCAAGATGCAGGTTCCGAACGCAACCACTTGCGAGGAGCTGGTTGAGGCAGGCCTTGTCTGCAATGAGGTCAGTGTCTGCAGCAATGCACATCCGACACCAGGCGAATTTGCAGGACTCAGCCCGGCTCCGGGAACGCCTATAGCACCGGGTGCTACAGTGACGCTCAGGCACTCCGTTGGCCCGTGCACCGTTATTGTACCTGATGCGACCACCTGTGACGACATCACCGCTACCGGATGGCTCACATGCATAACGACTTACCAGTGCCAAGATGGGACCGCTGCAGGAACAAAACTCGGCCAGAACCCGGCACCCGGCTCTGAAGTGGCCGTTGGCTCAGGCGTCGAGCTTATCATCAGCACCGGCAACTGCCCGATAATGCTGCCAGCACCTACTAACGTACAGGCATCCGATGTAATCCTGACCTCACAGACAGACCCGACGCTTAACCACAACTTTAACGACAAGGTGAGGGTAACATGGACCGCGGCCGCAGGCGCCGAGTATTACAAGATCTACCGCGCAAACTCTGCAGTGGGTACATACACCTACATAGGAAGGACAGTGGGTGCAGAGACAACGTTTGACGATATGCAGTCTAACCAGGATATACCTACTCTAGTACTGCCGGCATGGCCCGAATTGCCGTCAGACAACGCACCACTTGCAACAGCGAACCTCAATGCATATGAGGCAGCCGCAAGGCCAATAGTACAGCAGTTCAAGGATTTTAAATATTACAAGGTGAAAGCGGCCACCACAGACACTGCCTACATGGACAGTGCGTTCAGCCCCTATGACGAAGGCCGGATAGACTACACCATTGATGAATTCTATCAGGCCGTAAAGGGAGTAGGCATGGGTATTCCGATGTCAAGGCTCTTCATCGCAGCAAGCCCTATAGGCGTTGGTACGAACGCATACTGGTATGACTACTGCGGTGACGGCTACATGCGCCTCCAGATAGCCATCTCAGGTACGAACGGCGTAGTAACCGCGACGGTCTCCAACTTCGTCGAGTCGTTGTACTACAACATGATAACAGGACAGGTGGACTGCAGCCCGACGAAGAGGAAGGTACTCATCACGAACGGAAGCATTACGGGCTCCATACCTGTATCCAGCATGGACGGGACCCTTACCGGTTCAGTGGCGTTCACGGGCAACTATTCAGGGAAGTTCAACAGCATAAGCATCCCGATTGTTGACATGGATATTTTGCCAGGTACATGCACCGTTGTTTATAACGGCCAGACCGTACCGAACTACCCGTTCGCATTCTAGGATAGGAGGATGTTATGATGAGAAAATATTTATTATTGATATTTATCGTAATGCTGGCGGCCATGCTGGGCGGGTGTGTCATAAGCAGAACACCCGCATCAAACGACGTGACCGTGCAGCTTGGCACGTCGGCTGACTTCAGCGTGTTCGCGATACCAGGTAACGGCACCTACATCTGGACCCTGGACGGAGTGGTTCAAACAGAAACGTCCAGCAAGTACACCTTCACTGCTACGGCATCCGGAAAACATGTCCTCATGGTGCAGGTACCGCCTTCAATAGGCGTTCAGACACAGGCATGGACAATCCACGTGAACTATAGGCCTGTAGCAGATGCTGGGCCGGCCCAGCTCGTGGGTGAGAATGTGCTTGTCACGCTCGACGGGTCTAATTCGCATGACCCGGACGGCGACATAGTAAGCTATTCATGGGTGCAGACAGACGGCCCTGAGGTCACGCTTGATGATGCGAGTTCAATTAAGCCAACTTTCACCAGCCCTGCAACAGTCCCGATAGGAGGTGTCTCTCTGGGCTTTGATCTGACAGTGACTGACTCCACAGGGCTGACTTCCACGGCAAGCACCATCGTGAACGTATCCTGGGACAACCTGCCCCCGACAGCGAACGCAGGCCCAGATCAGACAGTGTCTGAGAACTCACTCGCGACCCTCGACGGGTCAGCCTCCACCGACCCGGACGACGGAATCGCTACATATGCCTGGCAGCAGCTTGAAGGCCCGAGGGTGGTGCTTTCAGACCCGGGCGCAGTAAACCCTACATTCAGGACGCCGGATGTGGGCACGGCAGGAGAGGTCATCCAGTTTAAACTTACCGTAACTGACGTTGGCGGACTGAAATCAACGGACACGGTCATCATCAACGTGAGCTGGGTAAATGTGCCGCCTGTCGCGAATGCAGGACCTGACCAGACAAAGGCGGAGGGGAGCCTGGTAACGCTTGACGGTTCAGCCTCTACCGACATCGATGACGGCATAGCAGCGTATGCCTGGATTCAGACCGCGGGACCCTCGGTCACACTCTCGAACCCGACAGTTGATAAGCCCACATTTACGGCGCCGGACGTCAACATAGCCGGGGCTACGTTGACCTTCCAGCTGAAAGTGACTGACAAGGGCGGCCTGCAGTCCACAGACTCGGTGGACATAAACGTTACATGGGTGAACGCGCCGCCTGTTGCAAATGCTGGTCCTGACCAGAATGTCGGGAGATACTCAACAGTAACCCTCAATGGCACAGCCTCGCATGACCCTGATTCTGACGGCATAGCGTCCTACCTTTGGACGCAGACCGGCGGTACAACGGTGACACTGGTGAATGCCAATACGGCGATTGCATCGTTCTATGTAACATCCGCGATAGGATCGACATTCACATTCCAGCTGAGGGTCACCGACCCGGGCGGACTGACCTCAACAGATACATGTATAGTCAAGGTCACTACCCAAGGCTCGGTTTATTCCAAGATATCAGGAGGAATGAACTTCACGATGGCGATCAAGTCAAACGGGACCCTGTGGGGCTGGGGCACCAATGGCTCCGGCCAGCTTGGTGATGGCACTACGGTAGCAAAGGCCTTCCCGACCCAGATAGGCACTGATACAGACTGGGTATCAATAGCTTGCGGCTATCAGCACACCCTGGCTATAAAGTCAAACGGCACGCTATGGGCATGGGGCCTCAATGACCACGGACAGCTCGGTCTCGGCGACACCGTTACAAGGCTTGTCCCGACACAGGTAGGATCAGAACAGTGGGTCTGTATTGATGCCGGATCCTATCATTCAGTCGGATTGCTGTTGGACGGTACGCTTCAGGCTTGGGGCTATGGCGCCTATGGCCAGCTCGGAACCGGCGGAGTGGCAGATGAACTTGCCCCGTCTTACGTAGGCAACGGCCTGCCGGGCTGGAGAGTTATCAACGCAGGTCGCAACCACACCGCTGCAATCGATGGCAACGGCCAGCTCTGGACATGGGGCCGCAATGGCTATGGTCAGATCGGTGACGGCACAACGATCAACAAGTATGATCCTATCCAGATCGGCACAGCGACCAACTGGGAATATGTAAGCGCAGGCGATGACCAGACTATTGCCAAGACGACCACAGGACAGCTGTGGGCCTTTGGAAAGAACCTGCAGGGCCAGCTCGGACTCGGCGATACCACATCAAGAACAACCCCGGTGCAGATAGGTACGGCCACAAACTGGAGCTCGGTTGATACTGACGCCGCACACACTGTTGCCATAAAGACCGACGGGACACTCTGGTGCTGGGGCTACAACAGCAACGGACAGCTCGGCGACGGCACAACGACCAACAGGACATCGCCGATTCAAATCGACGGAACCGGCTGGCTCAGGGCAAACGTCGGATATTTCCACACCATTGGAGTCAAGACCGACGGATCGCTCTACTGCTGGGGCCTCAACTCCTTCGGCCAGCTTGGTGACGGGACTACGATTGACGAGTGGGTGCCGACTCTGATCAGCTCCGGCTGGTGAGGAGTCCGGGAAAAGTTACGCACAGAAGTAGTATAATGTAATCAAAGCAGCGGTCAGTGGCATCAAGTCACTGGCCGCTGCTGCCGTATAGGGTTGTGACCATTAAAATTCCATGGGGTGGATAATGCTGTTTGATGCTAAAATAAAAACCTCTGTGTCAACTTTCATCTGCATTACATTATTATCAATCCCTCTCTTTGCACTACCCCCTGAGATAATAAATGAGGTAAAACCATCAAAGGTCCTGGAAATCTCAAAGAGCAACAAGAAGGACATCCTGCGCCTCCAATCAAAGACGAATCTGCCTAACTATGTTAAACTGTATCTAGATAAGAGTGATCTGGACATAGAGCTTAAAGGCATCATTCTTGAATATGTCTATGCGGGGTACGGTCTTGAGATATCAGGACCGGATTTCGCGAGCTACCTGTTTCCATTTCTGAGCATCGAAGGTAAACCGGTTTCCTGTTCCGGAAAACTCAATGCCAATGAAAAGTCAGACCATCCTTTACTGACTGGAGTAAAGAAGGTGGAATTTTCCTGCGGTTGCTCTCCTTCCTCATCACAATTTATCTGCAAGAGACCGGATGTGGCAACGCTGCTGACAGGTCAGGACAACACCAGTGCAACAATCGCATTCAGATATGGGACAGGCAGGGTCATCGCATTCGACAGACCATTAAAGTGCATACCGGACATAAAGCATTCGAGCGATGCCAGATACGACACATACAGGTTCGCGATCAACATCGACCAATGGCTGTGCGGATTCTACGTACCGGGCGTCTCTTTCCGGCTGAAGCTGCACCACTGAGTGCTCAACATATCTCTGAATTAAATGTCGGGGTCTGGCCCCATGCTTGTTTGAGTACCGGTCGGGTTCACACGGTTGTTATGCTTCCTCTGGTAAATTGCCGCCAGGATCATGAAGGAAAAAAGACACAGCGTTCCACCAACCGAAAGCCTCTGTTGCAGTCCAATGTAATTGTGCAGGAAGCGGCCATGCATCATCGCGTAGATCGTACCACCTACATCGACGGCGGGAAAGAGAGCCCATAAGCAAATTAGCGTTTTAAGAAGGGGACGTTTAGACCATGCGGGATGGCTAAGAGCTGTGAGCATGATTGCCGGGGCCGTCAGGCAAACAGAAACCAAAACAGGAATCATATGCAATCCCGATTTAATACTGAAGACGCCGCTCATCATCATACCCAGTCCGCAGACGGCGGCCAGAGCTAAACCTGCTTGTCCTGGGCGACTGAAAAGATGATAACTTTTTACCCATATAGAAACAACCGCCAGGGCGGCACCGGGGAGAATGATCCCCCCCCAGATAGCGAGGTAACGATAGAGAGAGGAGCTAAGGGCAAGGTTGCTTATCGGTTCTAAACGAGTAACATAACCCGGGGTGTTAATGCTGGCGATCAGTACGGAAAAGAAGTGTACCAGCGGTATCGCAATCAGGATAACCAACAAAACTCGAACAGATGTCCTGCTTATTGTTTGCTGCATAAAAATTAATACACCCTTA
>CAZQUQ010000018.1:0-24461 GCA_964596445.1 uncultured Oscillospiraceae bacterium | reverse complement strand
GAACGCCTGTATGATGCATAATACAAGTATTTTCGGAATATTACAACGGTGTCGGAAATAATGTTACTATTATTAATTGTAATATTACATTGTTATCGGTCAGTATACCCTGCAGCAATCAATGACCCGGACTATATAGGCAGAACACTCAGATTAACCTTGTAAAAACTAAATGCATTTGCTAAAGTATATTTCAGTATATTCATTATTAGAAGGAGTGTTGACTGTTGCCGTTTGACGGTGTGGTTGCTGAAAGCATTGTAAAGGAATTGGCGCAAAAGCTGTCGGGCGGACGTATAGAGAAGGTGCTCCAGCCTGAGGCAGATGAACTTGTGCTTCTTGTTCGGGCACGGAACATGAATCACAGGCTGGTGATGAGTGCAAGCCCGAATTATCCGAGGATCCACATTACCGAAACAGTCAAGGAGAACCCTTCCTCACCTCCTGTTTTCTGCATGCTTCTCAGAAAGCATCTTACCGGCGGCAGGATAATCTCATTTGAATTCAATGATTATGAAAGGATAATAGGAGTAGTAATTGAAGCCCAAAATGAGCTCGGCGACATCTCCGTGAAAAAGCTCGTCATAGAGATAATGGGACGCTACAGCAACATTATACTGCTCAACAGCGATAACAGGGTGATAGATGCGATCAAGCACATCGATTCGGAAATCAGCAGCGTTCGGGAAGTAATGCCGGCAAGGCTGTATGTGCTGCCTCCCTCACAGGATAAATTGTCCCCCGCCGGACTGGATGTGTCATATCTGACAGGTATGCTGGATACGGCAAATTCAGCGGTGGAGAAGTTTCTGCTTGAGCATATCAAGGGCTTCAGTCCGTTATTATGCCGTGAGGCATGCTGCCGCGCCGGTATCGACGGAAGGAAGCGCGCCGCAGATCTGGATCCTGATGAGCGGACCGCACTGGAAGGTTCACTCTGTTCGATGCAAGATGAGATCAGAAACGGTAAATATGTTCCTGCAGTGATGTATGAAGATGATCAGCACCTGAGGCCTCTGGATTTTCACTGTCTCGACATCCATCTGTATGCTTTCAGGGAGAAGTTCGATTCTGTCAGTCAGGCGCTCGATCGGTTTTATGATTCGTGTGACAGGGCGGAACGCCTCAGGCAAAAAAAGTCCGACCTGTATAAGGTGCTCAATACGGTCATCGACCGCTGTTCAAAAAAGATGGCGCTGCAGCAGGAAGCCTTGAGAGATGTCGCAGACAGAGAGAAGCTCAAGCTTTACGGCGAGCTGATCACTGCATCTATCTATGCGATCCCGCATAATGCCGAAAGCGTATCTCTGTTCAACTACTACTCGGATAAAGGCGAATACATTGATATACCTCTCGATCCCAACCTCACTCCTCAGGCAAATGCACAGCGGTATTACCGCAAATATGCCAAAGCAAAGAACACATATACATTTACGTCCCGACAGTTGGAGGAAACACGCAGCGAGCTGGATTATCTCGAGAGCGTACTGCTTATGCTGGACAACTGTACCTCTCTGCAGGAAATCGACGAGATCAGGCAGGAGCTTGCAGAACAGGGATATATGGCGCAAAGACGGAGGAAAGCAGACAAAAGCAGGCCTGCATCGACAGAACCGCTGCACTTCAGATCCACTGACGGTTTTGACATATATATAGGAAAAAACAACAGGCAAAACGATCAGCTGACTTTGAAAACGGCGCAATCCGGCGATATATGGCTTCATACCAAGGCCATCCCCGGCTCGCATGTCATCATAAGGAAGGCCGGCCGTGAAATACCTGAAAGGACCATCGAAGAGGCCGCGGTCCTTGCAGCCTGGCACAGCAAGGCAAGGATGTCGTCCAATGTCCAGGTGGACTACACCGCAGTAAAGAATGTTAGCAAACCCTCAGGCGCAAAGCCCGGCATGGTCATCTATGTCAACTACAGGACCGCAGTGGTGACACCGGACCGGAAGCTTGTGGAAAGACTTAAAGTATGATACTGAAAGGAGACTATTATGAGTACTTCAAAATACGAGGTTGATGCTGCTGCAGAGAAAAAGGCTGAAAAATATCTGAAAAAGGCATTTGAACTTGGCGCTGACCATGCGGTCATGTTTAGAACGGAAGATATCGAATTCGATCCAAGGACGCTGCTCAAATGCATGTACGGCTGCAAGGACTGGAGCAAAGGCCACACCTGTCCGTCCAGGCCTGGCTCTCTGAAACCGTGGGAGTACGAGCAGATATTCAGAAAATACAGTTGGGGAATCATCATACATTCACACAGCAAAAAAGTTTCTCAGGATGTCTCTTTTTCAATAGAAAGCGAAGCATTCACCGATGGCTATTACTTCGCATTTTCACTCAGCGACTGTGCTATCTGCGCCGAATGCGGAGGTTCAAAAGGTGTGGGCTGCGCCAATCCCAGGAAAGCCAGACCGGCATTTCACAGCATTGGCATAGACGTGTTCAGGACGGTCAGGAAGTTCGGCCTTCCGCTGGACACGCTCAAGGACCCGTCTGACGAACAGAACTGGTACTCGGCAGTCTTTATCGAGTAATAATTCATTGCTCTGAGTGCGGACGAAATCTTGGACAAAGTGTGAAAGGAGATCGTCCGCATGTGATATTCATGGAAAGTTGCAAGTGATTCTGATCCTGGGATAAAGATGTTCCAAGTTGCGTGTGATTCTGATCTTGGGATAAAGATGTTCTAAATTGCGAGTGATTCTGACCCTGGGAAATAGTACTGGGAAATATCTGAATTTTTCAATTAATGGGATTAATGATCGGGCTTTAATTAAGAAAAAGGTTGAAATAAGATAAGCAAATGCCATATTATGTTATCTCACCAACAAAAAAATATATAAATTTCTATAAATAGCATCCCACTAGTTGAAATTTTACGCACAAATTCAGCAGTACTACAGCAATTCTACAGCAATATCGTTTCCGGATTAATAGCAGAACTTCTCTGTTTTATCAGGTTGAGCCTGTTTTCATTGATATTTTGACATTATTGGTATATCATATAGAAAAATCGTACGGCATGCATTCAACTTGCATTGCTGCCTATGCAAACAGGAGTTGATATAATGGTTTCGGAAAAAATACTGGCAAATTTGAGCAGGTCATCATGGATAAGAGCCATGTTTGAAGAAGGAGCCAGGCTCCGCAGCATCGTGGGAGCCGATAATGTATATGATTTCTCACTGGGCAACCCGGATCTCGAGCCGCCTGAGATCGTAAAGAAAGCCCTCAGGAAGGCAGTTCTTTCGGATACGCCGAAAATGCATGGCTACATGAGCAACGCAGGATATCCTGAAGTCAGGGCGGCAGTTGCAGCCAAGCTCTCGGAGATCCAGGGCGTAAAACTGGAAGCCGGTCATATAGTTATGGAGTGCGGTGCAGGCGGCGCTATGAATGTGGCCCTGAAAACGATACTGAACCAGGGCGAGGAAGTCATCGTACTGGCTCCGTATTTTGCCGAATACCTCTTTTATATAGACAACCACGGCGGCGTTCCTGTTATCGTGGATACAGACCGAAATTCATTTCAACCTGACCCGGATAAAATCTACAAAGCGATAACTCCAAAGACCAAGGCCATCATAATCAATTCGCCGAACAATCCGACCGGTGTGATTTACAGCCGCAGCTCACTTGAAAAGATATCTGATGCAATAGAAAAAAGGCAAATCGAATTCGGTACAAGGATTTGCATCATATCCGACGAGCCATATGACAAGATCATATATGACGGCGCTGAAGTTCCGCCGGTATTTGGCATTTTCAAAAATGCCGTCATAGTTAATTCCTTCAGCAAATCACTGTCGCTTCCGGGTGAAAGGATAGGATTCGTTGCCGTCAATCCAGCAATAGACGATATTACGGCATTGATAGACGGGCTAATATTCTCGACCAGGACCCTTGGCTTCGTCAATGCTCCGGCACTATTCCAGAGGATACTTCCGGAGTCGCTGGATGCGAAGGTCGATGTAAAGGCTTATGAAAAAAGGCGTGACCTGCTTTACGATATCATAACCGGTGCAGGTTTCAAATGCCTCAGGCCGCAGGGTGCATTTTATCTGTTCCCGCAGTCGCCCATCGAAGATGATGTGGCATTCTGCAAGGCAGCTGTCAAGTATAATCTGATAATAGTGCCCGGTACAGGGTTTGGCTGTAAGGGCTTCTTCAGACTTGCATACTGTGTGGATGAAAAAACGATCATAAATTCCAGGAAAGCGTTTGAGGCATTGGCTGCAGAGTTTTCATAAAGGGTAATTAGATAAGGGTGGATCAGATAAGAGAGATTTAAATAGATAAGTGTGGATTAGTTAAGTACAAACGAAGCAGATAAAGTCGATTGAGATATATCTTTTATCGAGACGTTTCAGTCATCGTTTATCAAGCTATATTATTTATATTTAAAGGCTGTGTCATTTATCTTTAAAAGGCCGTGATTTCTCAAATGAAAGCGGCCTTTCTTGCATGAAATGGTCCGGAACAACTAGTCATGCGATAATATTACAAGAAGGTCTCCGTCCTTTACCTCAACATAAGCTTCATCCTCGGAAAACCTGTTGCTCACGCCCCGGGACGAGCCCTGATAGAGTATGGCGTTATCCAGCGGGTAATAAAGTCCGCGGGTCGTGACGCCCGATACACTGCCGGACAACGCCAGCAGCGTCACATACACGCCGTTCTCCCTCTTCAGTGTGATACTGTCCCTGATAAGGCGCACTTCATTTTTTTCATCTGCGATGAAACCATCGACACCTGCATCCAGCAGTTTTTTCAATAAAAAAAGGTTGGAAACCGAATGATCCAGCCTTGATCCTGCAGCTCCCAGCAATATGACTTTGCTGCAGCCTCTTTCCAACGCTATATCGACTGCCAGCTCGCTGTCGGTCATGTCCTTCTCCTTCGGATAACGGACCACTTCAGCACCTGCATTTTTCAGTGCACTGAAGTCTTCGCTTCCGACAGAATCGAAATCACCGACCAGCATGTCGGGCACGATTCCCATCATCAGGCAGTGTCGTGCGCCGCTGTCCGCCGATATAATGAAGCCGGCATCACGTACATACCTTTTTATGTATGAATAATCCTCTATCCTGCCTCCGCAGAAAATCACACATGTCATATATGACCGCCAAAAGCCTCCCGTCTCAGGCTTTTTATCATTTCCGCCGCGTCAGGCGCATGAAATATGGTCGTACCTGCCACGATGACATTTGCTCCTGCCTGAGTGACTTCAAATATGTTTTCCAGATCTATCCCGCCATCTACTTCAATGTCGACCTTAAGACCCCGCTGCGTCACTATTTTCTTCAGTTCGCGTATCTTCTCCGTCATGCTTTCTATGTACTGCTGGCCTCCAAAGCCGGGATCGACCGTCATGAGGAGCACCATATCGACCTCATTCAACACTGAATCGAGTGCATTCAGCGGAGTTGCAGGGTTCAGCACGACCGATGCCCTGATCCCATATGCTTTTATCATCTCAATAACGCGGTGCAGATGGGTGTTGTTCTCCACATGGACCGACAATATATCCGCACCTGCGTCTGCAAAGCTCTCTATGTATCTTTCGGGTTCGCTTATCATAAGATGGACATCAAAGGGCAGTTTTGTCACCTTTCTAAGACTTTTTACCACAGAGGGCCCGATGGTTATGTTAGGCACGAAATGACCGTCCATGATATCCAGATGGATCATGTCGGCTCCTGCCCTCTCGACTTTGTATATCTCCTCACCCAGCTTTGAAAAATCAGATGCCAGTAAAGACGGCGCTATTTTAATCATTGCTTTTTGACCCTTTCCTGCTGCCTTTTTTGTATTTTAAAAGATCTTCCTGCTTAAGTGTATTGTAAAGTTCGACAAAATGCAAATATCTCCCTTTGCTGATCAAACCTTCATCCACAGCCTTTTTGACCGCACAGTCAGATTCGTTTACATGACTGCAGCCGGTAAACCTGCATTCGGGTATATACTCCGTGAACTCCGGAAAAAGCAGCTGCAGTTCGGTATATTCTATCCCGGTCAGTTCATATGAACTGAAGCCCGGCGTATCAACCAGATATCCGCCCTGCGGAAGCATGATAAGTTCGGCATGCCTTGTCGTATGCCTTCCTCTGTCGATTTTGCCGCTTATGCTGCCGGTCTGCATTATGACAGTATCCATGACTCTGTTGAGCAATGTGGATTTCCCGACGCCGGACTGACCTGCAAATACGGATATATGCCCCTTCAGCGCATTTTTTAGCAGGTCGAAGCCTGCGGTTTCCTCAGAACTGGTCTCGATAACGTTATAACCTGCTCTGATATATGTGTTGCGCAGCTCCTCCCTGCTCCCGTCCTTATCGAGATCTATCTTGTTGATACAGACTACGGCCTTTATGTCCTTCTTCTCCGCAGTTGCCAGTATCTTGTCCAGCAGCAGCAGATCCGGTTCAGGAGCTCTGACTGCGACAACGGCAATTATCTGATCGACATTTGCGACCGCAGGTCTTGTAAGCTGGGTGCTTCTGTCATATATTTCATCTATGTTCCCCTTCTTCTGCCTATCATCGGTCACCGAAAAAGCGACCCTGTCTCCCGTCAGCGGAGTCAATTCCTTTTTGCGGAATATCCCTCTTGCTTTACACTCATATATGACGTCATTCTCAGACGCCACATAATAAAATCCGCCTATTCCTTTGATAATTATGCCCGACGGCAATAAATCGGACCTCCTCTTCGCCCGTATAATGCGTTCTGGGGTCCATTACCCCTGAACGCATCTATATGTTGTCAGTTATTCCTTAAATCGGTCTCAAGCGCAAGATCATTATCGAGGAAGACAATGACATGCGTCGTGCCTTCCTTCCCGATGGTTATCGGCAGACTGATCGGGAACTGGCTCCTCTCGACATATTGGTTCATCTCTATCTTCCGAATATTTGTATCGGATGGAGTAGATTCAATATACACCAAAACTTTTTCGCCATAGGTGCGGTTTGGATTCAAGTCAACAGTAATCAGCTTCGTTCTCTCTTCGTTATCCTGCTTATCAGCACCGCCGGGATCTGCAGGCTGATACGTGCCGGTTCCGGTACCTGTGCTGGTGCCGGTACCAGGATCGTCCGTCGGCTGTTCTTCGATACCGAGCGTGAGTTCTACCGGTGTGAACTCATCGTGTTCAGTGCCGGGCAGCGGATATTGCTTTATGACCTTGGCCGTATTATCTACTATTCCCTCAGGCAATACCTTGCCTATTGTAAGATTGCTTCTCTGTATTTCGTTTTCAGCTTCTATCCTCGTCATCCCGAGCAGGTTCGGTACTTTTACCTTTTCAAGCTTCGGGCCGAGACTTATATATATCTTTACCACAGTATCAGGCTTGACCATTTCGAATGCTTCCGGATCGGTCCTGATTACAAGGCCTTTCCCGACCGTTTCATTATTTTCCTTTATTTCCTCAGGCACAAGGCCGCTGTTTTTGATGAGAAGTTCCGCAACACGCGCTTCGTTGCCCTTTATGTCAGGCACCTCAACAAGATGCGGACCGGCGCTGACTGTAAAATTGATAGAGCTTCCCGGCTTTAGGCTGTTGCCGATGGCTACGTCCTGCTGCATTATGACACCTTTGGCAATCGTATCGCTGTATTTCTGATCGCTGTCGACCGCATTTATACCGTATTGGCTCAGCATTTGCTTTACGTCGGCAAACTGCTGGTTCGTATAGTCCTCCACGATATAGGTTTCGGCTTCATCAGGCATTATGACAGGGATCACCAGCTTCAGGCCTATATATACGATCAGGGCAACAATTACGATACCGGATGCCAAACCAAGCCAGACGCTGAGACGATCCCTTTTCTTTCTTGTCTTTGTGTCGTCTTCTTCATCCATAATGATCACATCTCCATCTTCCATATCATCCGCGTCGATATCTTCCTGCAGTCTTATACCTGTGCCGACCGCCTGTATCTTCTTCGTCGGCATCTCCTCCACAGCGTTGCTCCCCGAGATCTTTGCGTTGGGTTCTGCAAGCACCCTCTGCAGGTCCGACAGCATTTCAGATGCATTCTGATATCTGAGGTTCTGGTCTTTTTTCATTGCTTTCATGATCAGATCATTGACGCCCTTTGGAATGGCGTCATTGATGTCGACAGGCCTTTCCGGCTTTTCCTGTATATGCTTCAGAGCGATGGCGACAGGTGTTTCCCCGTCAAACGGGACCCTGCCTGTTACCATTTCATAGATTGTGATGCCGAGTGAATAAAGGTCGGATTTTTCATCTGTGAAGCCGCCTCTTGCCTGTTCGGGCGAAAAATAGTGGACGGAACCGATCGTGCTTCCGACCATTGTGATGGTCGCAGACGAAACGGCCCGCGCTATGCCGAAATCGGTGACCTTTGCAACGCCTTCCTTCGTTATCATTATATTATGGGGCTTGATATCACGATGTACGATGAAATTCTTATGGGCCTGTTCAATAGCTGAACATATCTGTATTGCTATATTGATGGCTTCTTTCCATGGCAGAGCACCTTTTTGGCTTATATATTCCTTCAGTGTGATGCCGTCTATGAACTCCATAACGATGTATTGGATATCATCCTGCTTACCGACATCGTAAATGGACACTATATTCGGATGATTGAGACTTGCCGCTGCCTGTGCCTCCACGCGGAATCGTCTGACGAACTCCTCGTCGTCCGTGAATTCACTGCGTAATATCTTAACGGCGACAAAACGGTTCAAAAGCAGGCATTTTGCTTTATAAACGACTGCCATGCCGCCTCCGCCGATCCTTTCAAGAAGTTTATATCTATTTCCAAGTATCTGACCTTCCATATACACACCTTCACTCGCATTTGATAACAATAACTGTTATGTTGTCTTCGCCGCCCTGTCTGTTTGCGGCTTCGATCAGCTTTGCACATGCCTCTTCAGGCTCGCTGCCCAGGGTTGTCGATAGTATTTCCTCCTCGCTTACCATATTGGTAAGTCCGTCTGTACAAAGTATGAGTATGTCTCCGTTTTCTATATCCTGTTTGATTATGTCCACAAGAAGATCCGGAGAAGAGCCGATCGCCCTGGTGATCACATTCTTCCTCGGGTGGTTCTCTGCTTCTTCCCTGGTCAATGTCCCTTTCCTGACAAGCTCGCCGATAAAGGAGTGATCCTCTGTCAGCTGTATGAGGGCGCCGCCCCGGATAAGGTACAGCCTGCTGTCTCCCACGTGTGCAGCCGTCAGAGTGTTCTCTCTGATAACAGCCATCGTCAGCGTGGTACCCATCCCGCTAACATCATCGCTTTCCAGCGACTTTTCATAAACAGCGGTATTGGCCTGTTTTACGAGCGCTTCAAGCCTTTCGCCCAAAGCTTCGTCTTCTGCGGAACCGTCATCTAATCCTATGTTGTCCCTTATGTACTCAACAGCCAGTCTGCTGGCTATTTCCCCGCTGTTGTGCCCTCCCAGTCCGTCTGCTATGACAAAAGCGCAGCATGTCTGAGAACATCCGGGGATGATCATGTAGCTGTCTTCATTGACGTCTCGCAATATTCCTCTGTCTGTACCTGCGGCATATCTCAAACAACCAACACCCGCTTTCAAACATTATCTGTCTCGCTTCTTCTCAATTGTCCGCATGCTGCGTTTATATCCGAGCCGAGCTCCCGCCTGATCGTCGTTTCGATACCCTTCCCCGTCAACAGTTCGGCAAATGCCTCGATACGCCTCTTTCCGCTCTGGCGATAGCTTATCCCCGGTACGGTATTAACGGGTATCAGATTAACATGGCACAGAAGCCCTTTCAGCCTTGAAGCAAGCTCTGCGGCATTCCCGGCCGAATCGTTCGTTCCGTCTATAAGCGCATATTCGAACGTGACTCTTCTTTTGGTTTTCTCTGTATATATCTTACATGCTTCAATGATTTTGTCAATATGATACTTCCTTCCAACAGGCATTATCTCCGCCCTTATACGATCATTGGGCGCATGGAGCGAGACGGCCAGATTTACCTGCATGTTTTCCCCGGCAAATCTGATTATCCCCGGCACAAGGCCGCATGTCGACACCGTCATGTGCCTGTAGCCTATGTTCAGGCCTTCCGGCTCATGAGCGAGCCTCAGGAACTTCACTACATTATCGTAATTATCAAAGGGTTCACCGATCCCCATGACAACTATGTTGCTTACCTTCACTCCGCTGTCGCGCTGTATCGCAAGGACTTGTCCGAGTATTTCGCCTGCGGTCATGTCACGCCTGAAACCGGCTATGGTCGATGCACAAAAGCTGCAGCCCATTTTGCAGCCTATCTGGGATGAAACACATGCCGTATAGCCATGTATGTATTTCATCAGCACGCTTTCTATGACATTCCCGTCAGCAAGCCCGAACAGGTATTTCACAGTACCGTCAGCAGAAGATACAAGCTTCTTTTTTATATATAGACCGGAAACACGCGCCAAAAGTTTCAGCTCCTGCCTTAGCTGCAAAGGCAGATCCGTCATCTCGTCAAAATCCTGTACTCCTCTGGCTATCCAGCTGAAAACCTGCTTTGCCCTGAATTTCTGCTGGCCCATTCCGGTAAGGAACTGTCCTAATTCGTTTATGTCCATATCAGGCAAAAACACTTTATCCATATCATTTCCTTCTTTTCAATCTTGCCACAAAAAACCCGTCGATCCCGTCACGATTCGGATAAAGCTGCAGCATGCAGCCTTTCGAATGCCTTGCCAGAGCCGGCGGAACAAATGGCGCAATATCATCCTCATAAAATTCAGGATTGCTCTCTATAAATATTCGTACCACATCTTCATTTTCTTCGGGTAATATCGTACAGGTGCTGTAAACCAATACGCCGCCCGGCTTTACAGCTCTTGAGACGTTTGCGATCATTCTGCTCTGCAATGCCGTTATGCTTTTGACATCACCGTTTTCCCTCGCCCATTTTATGTCGGGCTTTCTCCTGATGATGCCAAGACCCGTGCATGGCGCATCCAGCAGCACCCTGTCATATGCCATTTCATCCTTTGGGTCAGCTGCTGCGGCATCCTTCAGCTCTGTTCTGATGATATCAGTCCCCAGCCTTGCTGCAGCTTCCTCTATCAGCTTCAGCTTATGCTCATGGATATCTCTGGCTGTGATGCTCCCGCTGTTGTTCATGAGCTGTGCCATATGTGTCGTTTTGCCGCCGGGTGCGCTGCAGGCGTCGAGCACATTATCGCCGGGTTCCGGTGATAAAACTGCTGCAGGCAGCATCGAGCTTTCATCCTGTACCTGAAAATAACCTTTTCTGAATGCTTCGAGATGAGCTACGGAAACCGGACTCTTTATTATTACCGCCTCTTTGGCATATCTCCCGGGCACAGCATCTATGCCGTCCCTCCTTAGCATTTCCGTCAGTTCGTCAGCGCTGGCTTTTAAAGTATTGGCCCTTACAGTCAGTTCAGGTGTTTCATTGCCAGCATCCAGCAGACTTTCTGCGAATTCCATGCCATAAAGCTCAATATACCTTTCTGTGATCCATCTCGGATATGAATATCTCACAGACAGATATCCGGCCGGGTCCACCTCCCTGTCAGGCACCACATGTGCTCCGCCGCCCCTTGAAATATTCCTCAGGACTGCGTTGACAAAACCGGCCGACGCCTTATGCCCATATCTTCCGGCCAGTCTGACGCTCTCGTTGCATGCCGCTGACGGAGGCACCCTGGACATATGATGCAGTTGATAAACGCCGAGTCTCAGGATGTTGATGATCCAGGGAGACATCTTCCTAAGTCGGATATTCGAGCAGGCGGCTATGGTTTTATCCAGCGTGAGCTTCCATTTCACGGCACCGTAAACAAGCTCGGTGATAAAAGACCTGTCCCTTTCGCTTAACTCATGGGAGGAAAAATACTTGTTAAGAGCTATATTGGAATATGCTCCCTTCTCGTTTATTTCATACAGTATTTTCAATGCAGCTTCTCTTGCATGATCGATATCCATAATTCCTCTGTATATCCCCGGAGGCATGACCTGCTGCTCCGGAAGCAATCATTATTCGGGATCCGCCCCGGGTCCGGCTGCTTCCATCCGCATCGGACCGGCAATTACACTGTCCAGCTTTTTCCTGATCAGGCCGACATCCACCGTAGTATTGACACATGGTCCATAGGGTCTTTTATTCAGGACTCCTATCACCGGGATCCTGCTAACATCTGATATCCCGATGGCCAGGTCCCTTTCACAGGCCACGGAAATAACTATTTCCGGCCTTTCACCGGCAATAGCGTTTCTGGCTGCAGTACCGCCAGTCACGACAAGGGCCCTGACCCCTCTCTCCTCCGCCATTTTCTTGATGGCTCCGATCGTACAGCGGCCGCACATACTGCATTTTGTTATATCATTCGTTATCTTGTGCTCACATTCCGAGTTCTGCAGGCAGTGAGGCAGCAGCAGCAATATCCTGTCAGGACTTTTTCTGATGCTGCCCGACTCGGCGAAAAGGTTGTTGATATCGATGAACAGGCTTCTGATCAGATCCTTGTCCCTTTTCAGGACATCCGCGGTAAAAAGCGCAAAGGGCATGACCAGCTTCAGTCCTACCCTCACAGGGAAAAGCATAACAGGGTATACCCTTCCGGTCTTTATTGCAGCGAACAGGCAGATCACCGCTATGGCCAGCATGACCATCACTGTGATGGAAAAAACGATCAAAGCAAATATGATCCGGTTGTAGAGATCAATTGAGAAAAAATGATAAACAAGCCAAAACAGCGCAGCCATAACTCCCAACATAAGCAGAAGAAGCAGTGAGTATTTCACGAAGCTCCTGAAACGTTTATCCAAATACTTCACCTTCATCCATGTTATGACCGCACTCTTCAACATGCATCCGCCTGGAATTTTCGAACTGGAGCTCAGAGATTTCGACAAACCCGCTTCTTGCGGCGGCAATTATGCCATGCTTTCGTATCCTGATGATTCTTCCCGGCTTGATAACCTGTCTGTCCGGGACCAAGCCTTCCGACAGCTCCTCCAAAACTGATGTCTTCCATATCTTGAGCCTTTTGCCTCTGTAAAAGGTATACGCACCAGGCCAGGGATCCGTACCTCTGACAAGGTTGTGTATCTCCGATGCGCTCTTGTTCCAGTTTATCAGTCCGGTCTCCTTCGTCATCATCGGAACATAAACAGCCTTTGAATGATCCTGCGGCGTCCTGACAAGCGTCCCGTCCTTCAGAGCCTCGAGCGTCTCGAGCAGCACTTCTGCTCCCAGCACCTTCAAGCGGTCGAAAAGTTCCTGTGCGTTCATGTCCGGTGTGATATCTATTTCCTTCGCCAGCAGGATGTCGCCGGTGTCCATTCCCTCATCCATGAACATCGTTGTCACGCCGGTCTTGCTGTCTCCGTTTATCAATGCCCATTGGACAGGCGCTGCGCCTCTGTACTTCGGCAACAGTGATGCGTGCACATTTATGCAGCCGTATTTGGGAACATCCAGCACTTCTTTGGTCAGTATCCTTCCATATGCGGCCGTTACTATCAGATCAGGCTCAAGCTCCTTTATGGAGTCCACGAACTCCTTTGTCCTGACCTTCACAGGCTGCAGAATATTTTTGATCCCGTATCTTATCGCAGCTTCCTTGACAGCCGGAGCTTTCAGCTCGCTCTGCTTTCTTCCGACGGGCTTGTCGGGCTGCGTGACCACGCCTGCGATATCATATCCGCTATTTACAAGGGCATCCAGACACGGTACCGCAAAGTCCGGCGTGCCCATAAAAACGATCCTCATCATTCCTGCTCCAGTTTCTTGATTTCTTCCTTGTCAAGGAAGCGTTTTGCCTTATCCTTGTAAAGTATCCCGTCCAGATGGTCTATCTCATGGCAGAGCGCCTGGGCAAGGAAGCCTTCTCCCTCCACCGTGATTTTTTTGCCGCTGGGATCTTGCGCCTCCACCACCACATGAGAGGGACGTTCCACTTCCCCCCACATGCCCGGAATGCTCAGACAGCCTTCGATTGTGGTCTGTGTCCCTGTCTGCGTCTTTATCTCAGGATTTATGAGCTGCATGAGCCCATCTCCGATGTCGATCACCACGACCCTTTTGAGCACGCCTACCTGAGGCGCCGCAAGACCTGCTCCCTCGGCGTCATACATAGTATCCGCCATATCCTTGAGCAGTATGAGTATCTTGTCGTTGATCTCCTCGACCGGTCTTGATTTTTTTCTCAGGATCTCGTCTCCGTCTTTCCTGATATTTCGTATCGCCATATTAATTCTCCCACACTTATAAGTTAATTTAATTATATCAAATCAAACGTAAGCACTGCAAACAAATTGCAGAGCGACATTTGGCATCACAGCATGCTCGATGGATTTATATCCAGGCTTAGGTCCGCATCACTATTGCCCCTGTTTCCTGCAAAATGATCCGACATATCGGCCAATACCCGGCAAAGCCGGTCTACCGAGCTGCATTTTGCTACCACCCTCCATCTGTAACGGTTCCTCATTCTCGATATCGGCGCCCGTACAGGCCCCGGGAGCAGTTCGTCGCCTGCCTGCCGATCAAGTCTTGATGCAAGGAATGCATGTACTTCACCGGCTTTCGAATATGCCAGCCTGTCGTAGACCGAACTGACGAGCGCAACCGCTATATTGGTGAACGGAGGATAATTAAGCCTTTTCCTTATCCTTGACTCCTGCATGAAAAAAGCTTCGTAGTCATGACGACATGAGGCTGTGATGCTGTAATCTTCCGTATTATAGGTCTGTATCACCACCCTGCCCGCCAGCTGGCCCCTTCCTGCCCTTCCTGCCACCTGTGTCAGCAGCTGGAAAGTTCTCTCGGACGCCCTGTAATCATCGATACCCAGCAGGCTGTCTGCCGCAAGCACGCCGACCAGCGTCACATTGGGGAAGTCATGCCCCTTTGCTATCATCTGTGTCCCGATCAGGATATCGATACCCTTGTCTCTGAATGCATCCAGTATCTCTTCATGTGAACGCCTGCCGGTAGTCGTATCCATATCCATCCTTATTACCGAGGCCGACGGGAAGTATTTGTGCAGTTCCTCCTCCACCTTCTGTGTACCGGTGCCGAACTGCCGTATATGTCCGCTGCCGCATTTGGGACAAACAGACGGCATTTTTGCCGTATAACCGCAGTAGTGGCAGATCAGCCGGTCGTCTACGGAGTGGTATGTCATAGTTATGTTGCAGTACCTGCATTTCAGCCTTATGCCGCAGTTCCTGCAAAGAACGAATGACGCATACCCCCTTTTATTAAGGAAGAGTATGGTCTGTTGTCCGCAGGCAAGGTTCTTTTCGATCTCCGATGACAATGCCGAGCTGAAGATCGTTCGATTGCCCGCATCAAGCTCCATTCTCATATCAACGACTCTTACTACCGTCATCACCATCGTATTTTGCCGTTCTTTAAGAACAGCAAGACTCATCCTGCCTTCCAGAGCCCGCTGATATGTCTCTATGGATGGTGTTGCGGAACCATACATCAGCAGCGCTCCGTCATGCATGCATCTTCTGGCTGCCACCTCTGCCGCCGTGTATTTCGGCGTTGTTTCCGATTTATATGTATTCTCATGCTCCTCGTCTATTATCACCAGTCCCAGGTCGCGAAACGGCGCGAATATCGCAGATCTGGCCCCAACTGCTATCCTGACGCTTCCATCCCTGATCAGCCTCCACTGGTCGTAGCGTTCACCCGGCGACAGCCTGCTGTGCATTACAGCTACCATGTTTCCGAACCTTCCCCTGAAGCGGTCGACCATCTGAGGCGTCAGAGATATCTCCGGCACAAGCACTATAGCCTGTCTTCCCTTCTCAAGTACATACTGTATCAATTGAAGATAGACCTCTGTCTTGCCGCTTCCTGTTACGCCGTGCAGCAGCATCTCACTGAACTCATTGCTGTCGATGCACGCCATAGCTTTGTCCAGAACTGCCTTCTGTTCTGGTGTAGGCGTCATCGGCTCCGTATGTATTATTTCCCTGTGCTTTACAGGGTCCCTCTTGATCTCGATATCCCTGTAATATATATACCCATATTTGCGCAGCGTATCCAGCACCGACGGCGTTACACCTGCAAATCTGGCAAGGTCGGCTGCTGCGATATATTCGTTTTCCAGCAGCATCTCAAGCACTCTGATCTGCTGTATCCTCTTTATCACACCGCTGTCTATATCCGCTGCCACTTCCTCCGCCGGCATTGCAAGACCCGCCGCCCTGACGGTCTTCTCCCTTACACCCGTTTCATACTGTTCGGTGACGGCAATAATGCCTTTATCGGCAAGGTCGGCAAGATTCCTGCCGAAGTTGCTTTTTCTGCCATACAGCTTCTTCAGCTCATCATGTTCCATACAGCCTTCATTTGATGCAAGCAGGTCTACAATGAACTTTTGATTCGGCGTCAGGGTATCTTCGTCCCGGTAAGCTCCGGTCAGTGCGGCCATCCTCAGGCTTTTCACTCCGATCCCCGCAGGAAGCATGCATTTTATCGCCTGGCTGTATGTGCAGAAATATCGCTGCCTCATCCATACAGCAAGGTCGATGAGCGGAGGGATCAGCACCGGTTTTTTATCGATCAGCTTCTTTATTTCCTTCAAACCGGTAAAATCTGAACTTTCCACAAAGCCGACAATATATCCTTCCTTGAGGCTGTTGCCCTTCCCAAACGGCACTATCGCCCTCATTCCGGCCTCAACAACGTCACTTTGTCCGTCGGGGACCAGATAATGATATTCCCTGTCAAATTCCCGGGTCGTACCGTCTATAACTATTACAGCGATCTTTCTCATATCCTGGCCTCTCATTCCTGCCGTAATATCACATATACCGGCAAGACTTTGCTGATGCAAGACAATTATACATCATGCCGCCGTCTTTTGCTATCGGATCGATGATCCGATGATATTCTTGTTTACAGCCAGATACTGGGGTATAATATGAGTGTCATACCGCCGGCCGGTTCATTCTTGCATCCGGAAGGCAGGATATGCAGATGCGCGGATCGGATCGGAAAGGATGAATTATCTATGATCATTATTGGAGAAAAAATCAACAGTACGAACAAATCGGTAAGAGCTGCCATCGAAAGATGCGACTGCGGTTTTATACAAGACCTTGCAGGAAAGCAATACGATGCGGGAGCTGCATACATAGACCTCAACGCCGGAATGTTCGTGGACAGCGAACCCGAAAAACTGGAATGGCTGGTCAGAACAGCCCAGGATGCCTCAGACGCACCTCTTTCGATCGACTCACCCAATGCGCAGGCAATAGAAAGAGCTCTCAGGCTGACAAAGGCAAAACCCATCATTAATTCGATCACGCTGGAAAAAGAGCGTTACGAAGCTATTCTGCCGCTGGCTCTCGAGTATAAGACCGGGATCATAGCTCTCTGCATGGATGACAGCGGAATGCCCGAAACGACGCAGGAGAGGATGGCAATAGCCGACAAGCTGATATCAGGATTGACCGCAAAGGGCATCAGCCTTACCGATATATACATAGACCCGATGGTCAGGCCTATAGGGACCGGCACGCACTACGGCTGGGTAGCGCTGGAAACTATACGCAGCGTCCGCTCCGAATATCCGGAAGTACATATAACCTGCGGACTCAGCAATATCTCCTTCGGCATCCCTGCCAGGAAAGTCATGAACCAGGCCTTCCTGATAGCCGCAATGACCTCCGGTATGGACAGTGCCATCCTCGATCCGCTGGACAACAGGCTGATGGCCTCCATATACGCGGCGGAAGCGCTGCTCGGGAAGGACGATTTCTGCATGAATTACCTTATGAAGTTCAGGGAAGGTCTCCTTGAAGTCTGACGATAAGGCCGTTTAGGTCCATGACCGGAGGATCGAATGAAAACAGTCGGTATCGTAGCCGAGTACAATCCATTCCATAACGGACACCTCTATCATCTTGAGACAGCCCGCAGCCTCACAGGAGCAGACTGCGTCGTTGTGGTGATGAGCGGCAATTTCACACAGCGCGGTGAACCTGCTGTCGTCGACAAATGGGCAAGAGCTGAAATGGCTCTGCTGGCCGGAGCAGATCTGGTCATCGAACTGCCTGCAGCCTATGCCATGGGCAGCGCCGAGTTTTTTGCATTTGGAGCCGTCAAACTTCTGGACAGTCTTGGAGCTGTGGATGCAATATGTTTCGGGAGCGAGGCCGGAACTCTCGAATATCTTTCGACCGCAGCGAAAATATTTACTGAAGAACCGGAGGAGTACAGAGCCACCCTGAAAAAGCTGCTCTCCGACGGCATATCTTTCCCGGCGGCAAGGCAGAAAGCACTATCACATTATATAAAGTCCAAATATGGCAAGGATCCTGTTTCCTCCCTGTTGAAAAGTTCCAACAACATTCTCGGAGTAGAATACCTGAAGGCTTTATATCGCCTGAACAGCAGGATCACACCCTTTACGACGGAGAGGATCGGAGGCGGCTACAACTCGACTGAGCTTTCCGGCAAATTCAGCAGCGCCACCGCAATAAGGAATATCATCAGTTCAAATCAATGGCAATGCGCCAGAAAGCTGATCGGGCAATCTGTTCCATCGTCGTCGCTTACAGTGCTGGAACGCGAGATCGGGTTCGGCAGAGGTCCCATATTCCCGTCCGATTTCGAGGGCATGATCTTATCACTTTTAAGAAGGTCTCCCGCCGACGTTATAAAAAATCTTCCGTACATGGAGGATGGTCTGGAAAACAGATTCGCTTCTGCGGCGGAAAAGGCAGGAACGCTTGAAGAACTGATGGAGCTTATCTGTACCAGGCGCTATACTGCCACAAGGATACAGAGGATCCTGTTCAGCCTGCTTATAGGTCTTGACAGTGAAAAATTCGAACGTTTCAACAGCACCGGCGGTCCCGCCTATATCAGGGTCCTGGGCTTCAGCCGTACAGGAAGGCGGCTGCTCTCTGAAATAAGGGGCAAAACGGCGCTTCCCGTAATCACACGGGCTGCCGGATCCAAAAACACCTCATTCCCATGTGCGGCTGAAATGCTGGCGCTTGAAGCTGCTGCTTCCGACCAGTATGTACTGGCCTTTAAAAACTCCTGTTTCAAAAAAGCCGGCAGTGATTTTACACATAATGTCATCAACAATGATATTTCTTCAAAACCTGAATGATAACATAAAAAATATTATGTTTTCTAATATATATTTTATTCTTCGGAAGGAATTTTTTATTGCATATAGAATAGGTATATATAAAAAGATGGAGGTGTATTATGAAATATTTATCTAATGCGGTCAATTTCACGATTAAAAACTGGATGCTCATAATCCCGCTGTTTGCATTATTGGCGTTAGCCAGTCTCATCGGCAGTGCCGGGTCAGCATCGCTGCTTGGTCTTGTAACTACATTTGCCAATCTGGATAATTTTACAAGCACCGAAGCGTTATTCAAGCTGATACCTGTAGTATTCACAGCACTGATCGGCAGCGGCATCGTATCATTCATCGCGCAGTTCATTCATCAGCCTGTTACATACGGACTTGTCAATAAAGGTCTGGATACAGGCAGTGCAAGCCTCAGCGACATTGGCGCAGCTTTGAGCGGTAACTTCGTAAAATATCTCCTGTACTTTATCGGTTCAGCAGTGGTCTCACTGGTGCTCGGCATAGCTACAGTACTGATCCTGCTGATAATGACACTGCTTGTTTCAGTGCTCAAGGGAGTCGGTATAGCACTGATGGTACTGGTAATAATCGCACTGGTGATTTTCTTCATTGCATTTGGCGTTTTGACCAGTCTCTGGTTCTCTGCTATGATCGTTGACGGACTTGATGTTGTAGGAGCGTTCAAGAAATCCATCGAGATCGTCAAGACATGCTTCTGGACCGTTTTGGGCATCACTCTTCTGGTCGGTATAGCAGCAGGCATAGTAAGCTCCATACTGGGCTTCCTCGGTGTGATACCGGTGATCGGGCCAATAATTCTAAGCGCTGTTACGGCAATTCAGACCTTCATCATGATAGTATTCTCAATAATGATATATCGTGAAAAAACAGGCAGAGCCTCCGCCTGATATTGCTAAAAATATTGATCAATAATGAGAGACACGGCTATGGTCGGATCCCTGCCGTGTCTTTCTTTTTATGTGATGTGATGCCATTTTCAAATATCGTCAGTGCTGTATGTTATTCCATATTTGCCTTGAATAACTGTATACAGTATGGTAAAATACACAGAAAAAAACAGAGGTATGACATATGACCGGCAATGTATTCGACACACTTAAAGAGAGAGGCTTCATAGCCCAGCTTACGCATGAAGAGCAAATAAAGGATCTGCTGAAAAACAACAAAGTCTCTTTTTATATAGGCTTCGACCCTACTGCAGACAGCCTTCACGTAGGCCATTTCCTTCAGATGATGGTAATGGCGCATATGCAAAGGGCCGGCCACAAACCGATAGCACTGATCGGAGGCGGTACAGCGATGGTCGGCGACCCTTCAGGCAGGACTGACATGCGCAAAATGATGACCCGCGAAACGATCAGTCACAATGCCGAAAGGTTCAAGCATCAGCTATCGAAATTCATCGATTTTTCCAATGACCGCGCAATAATGGTAAATAACGCCGATTGGCTGCTGAATCTGAACTATGTTGATTTTCTCAGGGAGATAGGCGTACATTTCTCGGTCAACAGAATGCTGACTGCCGAATGCTTCAAATCAAGAATGGAAAAAGGCCTTACCTTCATTGAGTTCAATTATATGCTCATGCAGAGCTACGATTTCCTAATACTTAACCGTGAATACGGATGCAGCATGCAGCTGGGCGGAGACGACCAATGGTCCAACATACTCGGCGGCATCGATCTTATCAGACGTGTCGAGAGCAAGGAAGCATATGGTATGACGTTCACACTGCTCACCACAAGCGAAGGCAAGAAGATGGGAAAGACCGAAAAGGGCGCATTGTGGCTCGATCCTGATAAGACCTCTCCTTATGACTTCTACCAGTACTGGAGAAACATCGATGACGCCGATGTGATAAAATGCCTCAAGCTTCTCACATTCCTTCCCATGGATGAAATAAACAAGCTGGCACAGCTGAAGAATGAGCAGATAAATGAAGCTAAAAAGGTACTCGCTTACGAGGTCACAAAACTCATCCACGGCGAGGAGGAGGCGCAGAAGGCAAAGCAGCTGGCAGAAGCGCTGTTCGGCGGCGGAGGCAGTACCAGCGACCTCCCATCCACAGAGATAATGGTTTCTGAACTCAAAAACGGCATAAACATAATCGATCTGCTTCTTCGTACAGGACTTGTGCCTTCCAAAGGCGAAGGACGCCGGCTGGTCCAGCAGGGCGGGATATACATCGGCGAGGCAGCTGTTCCATCCATAGACTATACCGTGACGGAAGAATCGTTCACGAACGGCGAACTTATAATAAAAAAAGGAAAGAAAACCTATCACAAGATCATTGTAGGGGGTCTCTGATTTGAGTATACTGAATGAAATATCAGAAAATCTACAGAAAGGCAAAGCAAAAATTGTTGGCGAACTGGTCCGTTCAGCTGCCGACAGCGGCATAGGCGCAGTCTTGATCCTTGAACAGGGCCTGCTTGCAGGAATGGATGTCATCGGGGCCAGGTTTAAAAACAATGAGATATATGTACCGGAAGTACTGATTGCCGCAAGGGCGATGAATGCAGGAATGGAGGTTCTGAAGCCGCTGCTTGTTTCCGAAGGTGTCAGGTCGAAGGGCAAGGTCGTACTCGGAACCGTCAAGGGCGACCTGCACGATATAGGAAAAAATCTTGTGCGGATGATGATGGAGGGCAAGGGCATCGAGGTCATAGACCTTGGAACAGACGTGCCGGCGGAACGTTTCGTATCCGCGGCAGTTGAAAACGGCGCCGGCATCATCGCCTGCTCCGCGCTGCTCACCACAACGATGGGTGAAATGAAAAAGGTCATTGGACTGCTCAATGAGCAGGGACTTCGTGACAGCATCACGGTAATGATAGGAGGCGCTCCTGTAACCGATGGTTACCGCGAAAGCATCGGCGCCGACATATATACTCCGGATGCGGCATCTGCTGCCGACGAAGCAGCCAGAGTACTGGCCGGATAAGGAGCGGCAATGTCGTTTGCGGAGGTTATGTTTCCAGATAACTAATAACTATCCGATTATGGTGCCTGGCACCATAATCAGATAGTTATTATAAGAAAAACAGGATAGATCGTATCTATCCTGTTTTTTGCTATATTTGGGGACATTCCTCAGCTGTTGAGGAATGCATCCCGCAGAGGAGTGTCCCCATACATTATATCTCCATGATGATGGGAAGGATCATAGGTTTGCGTTTTGTCTTCTCATAAAGGTATTCGCGCAGATCATCCTTGATTATACCCTTCTTGGCAGACCAATCGTTGCCTTTTTTGCCTTCCAGCTTTGCCAGCGTCTTCTTGATTATATCACGGGCTTCTTCAATCAAGTCCTCCGACTCCCTGACATAAACGAAGCCCCTCGTTATTATGTCAGGACCTGCCACGATCTGGCCGGATTCCTTCTCTGTTGTGATGACCACAACGATCAACCCGTCCTGCGACAACAGCTTTCTGTCCCTCAGCACTATGCTCCCGACATCGCCGACTCCGAGGCCATCGACCAGTATCCTTCCGGATGACACGTTCCCATTTATCTTGGCAGAGTCGGAACTTAACTCAAGGACCTTTCCGATCTCCATCACGAATATATTCTCCGAAGGCATCCCCATTTTTGACGCAAGGTTTGCATGCTGCTTGAGATGCCTGTATTCACCGTGGACCGGCATGAAAAACCTGGGCTTCACAAGGTTGTGTATCAGTTTCAGCTCCTCCTGGCAGGCATGACCGGATACGTGGACATCCGCCAGCGATTCGTAAATCACATCCGCACCCTTCTTAAAGAGCTCATTGATCACTCTGAATATGGACTTTTCATTGCCGGGTATGGGAGATGCGGAAATAATGATCAGATCCCCCGGTTCTATCTCCACTTTCTTGTGCTCGTTGACCGCCATCCTCGACAAAGCGGACATCGGTTCGCCCTGGCTGCCCGTCGTGATTATGACCATTCTGTCCGGCGGATATTTATCTATAAGATCCACATCTATCATGATTCCTTCAGGCACATTCAGATAACCGAGCTCCATTGCTACGTTGACCACATTGACCATGCTCCTGCCAACTACGGTCACCTTCCTGTTGAATTTACAAGCTGCGTCTATTACCTGCTGTATCCTGTGCACGTTGGATGCAAAACTGGCCACGATTATCCTGCTTTTCGCATCCATAAAGATCTCTTCGAACGTCTCCCCTACGGTCCTCTCAGACATGGTATAGCCTGGCCTCTCTGCGTTGGTGCTGTCGCACATAAGCAGGAGAACGCCCTTCTTTCCAAGGTCGGACAGTCGTGCAAGATCTGTCGCCTTGCCTTCAATAGGCGTATAGTCGATCTTGAAGTCTGATGTATGAACGACTATGCCCACAGGAGTGTGCAGCGCAAGTGCGACAGAGTCAGCGATACTGTGGTTGGTTCGTATGAACTCTACCTTGAATGCCCCAAGTTCGAAAGTCCCGCCCGGTTCCACATCGACCATTTCGGTCATTGACAACAGGCCATGTTCTTCAAGCTTGTATTTCAACAAGCCCAGAGTCAGTCTTGTCCCGTATACCGGCACATTTATCTCCTTCAGAAAATAAGGCACAGCCCCTATATGATCCTCGTGGCCATGCGTGAGTATGATGCCTCTCACCTTTTCCCTGTTTTTCGCAAGATAAGAGATGTCCGGAATCACAAGGTCGATGCCGAGCATGTCGTCTTCCGGAAAAGTAAGTCCGCAGTCGACTACAATGATGTCGTCGCCGTATTCAAAAACAGTAATGTTTTTCCCGATCTCCTGCAATCCCCCCAGAGGGATCACTTTTAGCTTCTGTTTGATTTTTGACACAATATAACCTCCAAAAATAACTTTCAATAATCTAATGGTCTGTTCTATCCAATATGCTTATTTTCAGCATTTAAACTTACAATATGTATGATGCGGAACCAAGGCAAATGATGCCGCCGTATAAAGCCGGTATGCTGGAATCAGCCACCTTTCCTATTATAGCATTACATGAAATATTTGCAAAATGAAATTTGGCGGGGTCATTCCTGAATCTTCCCTTTTTAAGGTTTGAGGTCCATGAGAATATTTCAAACCTGACCCCAACGTAAAAATAGGTCTATCTTCTTATTGACATAGGAAAACTGTACTAGTATAATTAATTTACTCGTTCGAAGAACGACTCTCTTTTGTTAACCCGGATGAATATTTGTGATGTATGGAGCCTTGAGGGGCTCTATATTTCCTTTTCAGAGATTTTTACGAAAAAAAGCTTCGGAATTTTCATTCCGAAGCTTTTTACTGTGGCTGCGGGAGAAGGATTCGAACCCTCACAGACTGATCCAG
>CAZQUQ010000017.1:18247-25054 GCA_964596445.1 uncultured Oscillospiraceae bacterium | reverse complement strand
GAAATGTACAAATTATGGATGTATATCATTTGTTGAATGTTTTAGTGAAAAAGGTTTTGTACATTTCGGTTCCAATGTTAAATATTACATTCGATCCAATTTTTTCTGCATCTTTCGTCAAAAAAACGCATCCGTCATAAAGCTTCAGTGTACCGCCATGCTTCTCTATTATCTTTTTTGCAATAGCAAGTCCTAGCCCTGTTCCGCCGCTGCTGTTTCTTGCCGTATCGGCTCTGACAAAAGGTTCGAAAATCGAATCATGAAGCTCTGAAGGGATCCCTGCCCCATTGTCGGCAATGATGATGGCTATATGGCCCGGCAGCTCGTATAATCCGACAAGTATGGATGTTCCGGGTGGATTGTGCCTTATGGCATTGACAAGTATATTAGAGACAGCCCTGGTCATATCTTTCCTGTCGAACATGAACATTATTTTTTCCTGCGGGATATGAAGCTCCAGGTAAAGACCTTTATCCTCTATCTGCTCATAGTGCTCTGCAGCCATATCTCTGAGAAACTCCGCCAGATCAGCATTCTTCAGATCCATTGCATTTTTATTGAAATCCAGCTTTGCCAGCTCGAACAAATCCTCAATCATATTTGAAACATGTATGGATTTATTGTAGATGACTTCTATGTATCTCTTCCTTTTATCCTCATCGCTGACCATATTTTCCGCCAGTGCTTTGCTATACCCTCCGATCACCGTCATCGGCGTTTTGAGGTCATGTGATATATCGATGAACATTCGGTTCCTTGCTTCCTCCAGTCTGACCTTTTCCATCTGGGCGGACTCCAGCCGTTCAGCCATCTCATTGAACGCATCTCGTATCTGCAGGAATTCATTTTCAGCCTTGAAATCCATGCGGGTATCCAGCTTTCCCGCTCTGAGTTCACGTATCGCTGCAGTTATCCGGGACAACGGCCTGCTGATTTTTGCAGCTGTCCATTTACTGTACAGGAATATATTTAGCAAAAAAAGCACCAGAAACAAAAGCACTGATATTGAAAATACCGTAAAGAATTTCCTTACAAAGGGCAGCGGTGCTTTTATCAAATTCATCTGCAGTTCTATGTTCTGCATTGGAAGCAATACCAGGCATGTATACTCATAGCCGTCTTCCGAAGTGAATTTGCTTGCTGTGCAAAACCACTCCGTGCTTTTATCCGAATAGCTCAGCATTTCATATAACTGCTCGCTGCTGTACACATAATCCGACGTCTTCTTTTCGCCTTTTACGTATATGACTCTGTTATCATCATCAATAATTTCGACCCAGCCGCCCATCAAAGCTATGTTTGTTATATCGATCTGATTGTAATCCGGTCTTGCTAAGTAGTCTGCAGTCAATGGGGGAATGACCTCTCCGGACATACTGCCAGTCAGAGACAGCCCAAAGAAAATAAACGACAGGACAGTTACCGCTAGCATGATGATGACAAAGACCACATAATTCTTAATGAGTGCGCCATGCAGGTTTCTTTTTCTCTCCATCATTTCTCCTTCTCGAATCTATAGCCGAGTCCCCTGATCGTTTTCAGGTATTGAGGATTTCGAGGGTCGTCTTCTATCTTATCCCGAAGCTTGCTGATATGTACCATTATCGTATTGTCGTCGCTCTCGTAAAAGCCTCCGTCCCAGACATGCTCATATATGCGGCTTTTCGTGAAAACCTTGCCCCGGTTTTCCATCAATAAACATAATATTTTATACTCTATTGCAGTCAGAGGTATGTCCTGTCCGTTTTTCGCCAGGCTGCAGCTCTCTTTGTCAAGCACCAGTTCTCCTGCTGAAATCCTGTTTGTGATTGCTGCTGCCGGCGTATTCAGTCTGTAGTACCTCCGGAGCTGCGCTTGTACTCTCGCTGTGATTTCAAGCGGATTGAACGGCTTTGTTATGTAATCATCAGCGCCTATGTCCAGTCCGAGTATCTTCCCGCTGTCGTCACTTCTGGCAGATAAAAATATTATGGGTATGTTGCTGGTTTCACGGATTTTCTTAACCAATGTATATCCGTCCATTTCAGGCATCATGATATCCAGTACCGCCGCATCGATCTCAGTATCTTTTCCGGTAAGCAGATCCAGAGCCTCCTTCCCGTTATAAGCTCCGATTACGCTGAATCCTGCATTTTCAAGATAAAGGGTCAACAGATCCACTATCTCCTTTTCATCATCAGCCAGCAGGATCGTATACTTTTTCTCCGCCATTATATGAGCCCTCCACAGCATCCTCCAGCATTTCAGCCAACGACAAACTTCCGGTGAACAAATCCTGCTTCCAGCCGGGGTTCATCCTGTCCAGCAGCATGCATATCCCCATGCCGCTCCTGTAATATTTCTCCCTTCCATAGACTGTTTCCTGCAAGGACTGCAGATAATTTCGATATAGCTCATTATCCGAAAGAGCGAGTGCAGTCTTCGCCTCCGCATACCTTGCCGTCCCCTCCAGCAGCTCATACAAATCGGTGTAACTGATAATCTTGTGTTCATCGATGCCTGCTTTTGAGCTAAGCAAAGCCTGCGTATCTTTTCTCATTCTGATGTATTCCCGGACAGCTGCGGCATCAGGTATATCATTGTCTGAAGCCACCAGCCGGTACAGCAGTTCTGCTTGTTTTTTGAATATTGTCTGTACTGCCGGATCGGATTCCAACTCAGCTATCGATCCTTCCAAGTCAGCATCTCCAATGTCTCCAGCCAAAGCTATTATTTTCTCCTTGCACAGGCTGAACTGGAGTGCATGCATCGTTTCATGGTAAAGTATCGATATGTACTGGTTGTCTGATATCTTTTTGCTGTTTATCGAGAACTGGTCGATGATGGAGCTCTGAAGGCCGGAAGCAAAGCCTTCCACTATTTGTCCAAGTGAATCCATCATTGATTTGGACGGCATAAGAACATAGACCCCGTCATCAGCAGGATATGCCGTGCATGCAATAACAGGCAGCAGTGGCTTCTGTTTATTGACTTCTCCTTTGAAAATCACATATTCAGCGTCACCTTTCCGAATTGCGACAGGGTAACCGCTTATATACAGACCCGGCCAGATCTGTTCCGATCTGCCGTCTTCAAGCATACGCGCCATTTCATACAGCTCCCGGTCCTTCTCCGGCAGCCCGCGCAATGAAGTGAATATTACACCGGCAGCAAGGAGAATACCGATCAATATATAGATCAACCTAAATGTCTTCATGTCAAACCTCCTTCCTGAAAATTACAAATGTTGACGACAGAACAAGATACAGTAGCATCAGCGAGCACAATACCGGCCCAGGGTCTACGGGAACATCCATCAGTATATTTGAAGCCTGCTGCTGTACTGCAGAAAAATCAGGTATAAAAAACAGCACGATACGTGCAAGCGCTGCACCGACACCACCCGCGGTCCCTGCCAGAGTGTCCAGTACGCCGTGCAGTATTCCTGCGACATATATGATCAGGCCGATGATACCTGTTATATATACAGGCGCCTTAATGCTTATAACACTCACGGCTGCGCTCAGGAACGCTGTATTTATACCCATGACGACAATGCAGAAAAATGTAGGCAGTATAAGCCCGAACTTGCCATGAGCGGCACAGAAAACCAGCAGTGAAACATAAAGGGACAGCATGCAGAAAAGGCTTGCCAGTATGTTGCCGACTGTGAGTGAAAACATGTACTGCCACGGCTTGATCCCTCTTATCAGTACAAGATGTGTCGTTTTCCTATCGAATTCATCCGGGATCGTCCGCAGTGACACCATGACCGCAAGCAAACTTGATATAAAACCTGTTAATGAAAGAGCGACAGGAACCATTTGCTCGAAACCCGTTATCTTTCTGCCGTTTATCGTAAGATTGTCATTTCCGGTCGTGATCATAAGCATTATAACAATACCTATGAAGCTGACGATATAAAAGGTCTTCCCCCGTATCTTTTCTCTGAATGTATTATGTATCAGCGCAATCATATCCGACACCTCCCACAGCTTTTATAAACAGTTCTTCAAGACTAATACCGGTCAGGTCCTCTCTGTCAGCCATGCCGGCCAATCTTCCATTCGCTATGAATATTGTCCTGTCCGCGACCTTTTCGATATCACTTAATATATGAGAGTTAATAACGATCGTTTTGCCTTCACGCTTCAATAGACCTATCAGTCTGAGCATTTCGATCCTGCCAAAAGCATCAAGGCCTGATGTTGGCTCATCCAGTATCAGGAGTTCCGGCTCTCCAAGCAGTGCCTGAGCAAAAGCAAGTCTCTGAAGCATTCCTTTCGAGTAATACTTTACCTTTTTCCCTATTGCATCGGACAACCCTACCAGATCCAGCAGTCTGCGGATCTGCTGATCGGAAGACTGCCTGTCAAGCTTCTGCAGCCTTGAGTAGAACCGCATGACCTCATAACCGGTCAGGAACGGATGAAAAAACGGAGTCTCAGGAGAATAACCGATCTTTGTCTTACTGTCGATCAGCACCTTCCCACCCGACAACTTTGTAAGCCCAAGTATCATCTTTATCGTCGTCGTTTTGCCTGCCCCATTTGGGCCAAGCAGTCCCAGCACCTCTCCCCTTTCCACATCAAAGGAAAGCCTGTCTACTACTTTTATCCCGTCATATATCTTGACAAGTTCATGACATTCCAATATTTTCAAAGCTTTCACCTCCATATTCGATCATAATGGCAAAAGCTTCAAATACTCTTCATATAACCTTAAAATTACCTTAAGATGAGTCGGAAAGACAGAGAGTCATGCTGAATATCACTTCAATCTGGTACTTCACAACCTTCCTTATTTAGTATAAACTAGTAAATGGTTTGCATCATAATATGACACGGGGGTCGCCGCAATGAAAAAAAACCTGTTTATCTATCTGACTTCATTCCTGTGCGGAATGGCGGTCATGGGAGTCGAGCTTTCAGCTACAAGACTTCTGGCGCCTTACTTCGGTACATCATCCATAGTATATACCGTAGTTATCGGCCTGATCATGATATCCATGAGTATCGGCAATGTCCTGGGCGGAAGGTCCGCAGACAAGCACAACAACCTTGGCAGGCTTTTTGCAATGCTGTGGGCGGCAGCCTTGTGGGTGGCTGTGATACCTCTTGTGGGCAAATATGTCATAGCGTTCTCGGCGCTGATCATGGCATGGGTGCTTCCTTCCAACCTCCTTGTCGCAGGTTCTGTCATGTCCTGCCTACTCGTGTTCTCAGCTCCGCTTCTTATTTTGGGAATGGTCTCTCCCTATCTGGTGAAGCTCGGCATAAGGAACATGGAAAACTCCGGCCGTACCACCGGAGAAATATATGCGGCAAATACCATCGGGAGCATCATCGGCACATTCATACCTACATTCCTGACCATCCCGTATATCGGAACGATGAAATCCTTCCTGGTATTCGCCCTCACTTTGAACCTGATATGCCTGTACTATTTCATTACGCATAAAAAGGGTTATATAAAAGGCATCATAACGACGGTACTGACTGCGGTCCTGCTGTTTATGCCGTTTCAAAGCTCATATGCCTTCTGGACCGACGTAGTGCTGGAAGACGAGTCGCTGTACAATTATCTTCAGGTTTCCGAAAAGGGAGATTCTGTGATACTCTCGACCAACGTGGCATTCGGAGTGCAGTCGATATATACGAAAAACCGTATACTTTCGGGATACTACTATGATTATGCGCTGATGTCTCCTCTGCTCCTCAGCGGCGGCGGCACGGACAAAACGGTGGATATATTGGTATTGGGCATGGGTACCGGCACTTTTGCAAAGGAATGCAAATACTTCTTCCCCAACAGCAACATTACCGGTGTAGAGATAGATGAAAAAATCGTCGGCCTTTCCAAGAAATATTTCGAGCTGAAGGATGAAGAAGCAACAGTGTATATCAATGACGGCCGCACCTTCATGACAGGGCCTCAGGCCGGCATGTATGACATCATACTATGTGATGCCTACCACGATATCACGATACCGTTCCATATGGCGACCACGGAGTTCTTCGCCCTTGTAAAGGAACACCTGAAGCCCGGCGGCGTGCTGATGGTGAACATCAACATGCGGAGCAAAAACAGCACAGAAATAACAGACTACCTGACACATACACTGAAAAACAACATGAGCAAGGTATACAAGTATGATATTCCAGGCATAACGAATACTCTCGTCTACTCCTCGGATGATGACGATTTTCTGCAGTATCTGGCAGACAACTCATCCAGGCTTGACCAGAACAGTCCACTCAAAGCGCTGGCAGCCAATGTCCTCCAAAATTGCACGGAGGTCACCGAATCCAAATATGTATTGACCGACGATCTGGCTCCGGTTGAGATCCTGGGCCAGAAGCTGCTCAATGATGTCGTATCTGAAAGCCTCGATTACTTCAAAAAAGAGATCGAAGGCTCTGAAAAAGGCATCCTCGAAGTTTTCAACCTGATCTCATGATGCTATATCAGTTGCAGTACTGTTTGTTTTCGTTGTAAAAGAGAAGATAAATATCTCTTATTATCTCATTATGGTTTGCCGGCGTGACATGATAAAGCTGTCCGTCATCGATCTGGATGCATAGGAAAATCTGGAACCTGTCATTGTTGTCTATAACGGCACTGATTATATCCACTGCCTCCAAAGGCTTCTCATACTTGCAGAACCATCCGTCATCATCGTCTAAAACCACGACTTCGCTTTCATAATAGCTTTCAAGGAATTTTTTCAATTCCCCTTCCTTCCTTGACCACAAGTTAACTGTCAGACTCATCTTGATCCCCTTCACTCTGTTTGCGGCTGGGCGGCAGATGTACCCACCGTCACCA
>CAZQUQ010000017.1:15029-18147 GCA_964596445.1 uncultured Oscillospiraceae bacterium | reverse complement strand
AATGCGTGACATTCCTAAGCTAAAAAGGAATACCTCATGCAGAGGTGTGTCACCATACATTTAACAGTATACAATTATTATTAAATAAATTGGGCAAAAGTTTAAGAATACCTCTATGTAATTTTTACAATGAATGTAATACATAGGTGTTATGCTTATCAACTGCATGAATATTTAATTTTTTACCTATAATAAATCTGCCGTCTCACAATGGTTTTTTGGAGGTAATTTCATTGCGCGGATATAAATACTTTATTAGCATAATAGCAGCATTCGGGATAATTTCTGTAACAGCATTCCTGGCAGGGTGCTCCGGCGGCAGCGACCAGAAGCATGATATGCAGCAGCAGTCAGCCCAGGGAGAAAAGTCCGAGGAGAAGGAACCGGAAAAGCTAAAAAAAGTCGAAGAGCAGGTGGAAAATCTGTTTGATGCTTTGGGCGGTCCAAATGTGAAGGCCGAATCTGAAGACAAGCAAGGCGGACAGCAGCAGAGCAGCCAGCAGAAGGATGGCCAGCAGGACGAACAGCAAAAGAGCGGGCAGCAAAAAGATGAACAACAGCAGGGTGACCAGCAGAAGGATGGCCAACAGCAAAATGGGCAGCAACAGGATGAAGGACAGCAGCAGGATGATCAGCAAAAGGAAGGACAGCAGAAGCAAGATCAACAGCAGGGTGAGCAGCAAAATGATGACCAGAAAAAAGATGGACAGCAGCAGACTGTCGATAAATGGTCGCAGTTGGGAAACATCATAAGCAATCTCCATTACCAGTGGAACGATCTGATGCCTGAAATAGCCAAAAAAGGCGCTGATATGAAGCTGATCGATAATTTTGACAATGCATTGAACAGTCTTACGACAGCGGCAGAAACAAAGGAACAGGACAAGGTGCTGGCATCGGCAAACAAGCTGTACTCTTATGTACCGGACCTTTATTCTCTTTATCGTGTTAAAATGTCACCTGAAGTAAAAAGGATGATATATTACACAAGGAATATCATATTGGAGTCCGATAAAAGCAATTGGGATCAGGTCGCAAATGATAACGAAGCCCTTGAGAAATCCTGGTCTCTGTTTCGGAACACACTGGAAGAGAATCAGAAAACAATAGGTGATAAGCTTGATTTCTCCATTTATGAACTGAAAAAGGTCATTTCCGAAAAAAACAAACAGCTCACAGATATTAAAGGAAGGCTTGTTCTGAATAATATCAAGGAGCTTCAGAAATCGTTCGAGGAAAATAAATAGCGGCACGATTCCGGCAGCACAACTGCCGTAGGATGCCGCTTTTCTCTAACCGGATATCTGTGGTATACGACTGGCATCAGTTGCCTGCAAACTCATCTTCACCAGTCTCGTTGGCCTCTCTCCCGCTTTCTGCCGATTCCATCTTTGAAATCGAGACCTCATATGCCACTTTGTTCAACACTTCGCCTGATTCCAGCTTCTTCTGGTATGCCCTGCTCTGGATCCTTCCCCATATCCTGATATTGTCTCCTACAGCAAGTTTCTCTGAGAATCTGGCATTTCTTCCCCATGCTATGCACGGTATGTAATCAGACTTATTGTAAGGGCGGTTGACAGCCAGCAATATATCGGTAATCTCCCTGCCGAACGGTGTAGTCCTGTAGATGGGTTTTTTGCAGATGAATCCATTCAGATATATTTGATTGGGGTTTTTTATCTTCTTCTCGTCTTCCAGAAAAGCAATATCCCGTGCAAATACCGTAAGCAGCAGTTTATTGCCTTCACTGTTATAGCTGTTGTAGGAACGGAACTGACCTTCCACCTCGATAATCGTTCCTGGCGTCAATCTATCTTTGCTGGCAAGCCTTTCAGATATTGTAACAGGTATCCTGTCGCTGCTTTCACTCAGCCTTGGCACTTCGAGCAGAAAATAGTAAAAGCCTTCACCGTAAACCTCATGACTGAACTCGACATTGGACACAACTTTTCCGGAAATAGTCGCCATATTGTTCTCTATTATGTTTCCGACCATCCGACCCCCACTCTCCTCTCAAGGTTCATCTGTATATTTTGTGTATTTTTCTAATGTATGTTTATTCGAGAATGGCCTGTTTTAGAATTAAAAAGTATTCCATACATCAGCGTCCCACATATATATTAAATATTAACATAATATCAAAGTCCAGTCTGCTTTTTACTGCTATTTATTATTATATTACATATTTTGCGACTTGCAAATCCCTTAAATCAAATTTTGGAAGAACAATGGATTTCACTATTGCATCTCCAGATGGTTCAGATCGATACCGTTCACGATGGCAAATGACGCAGCGGCCAGCAAGCTATGACTGTCAAATTCGCCTGCATCCAGGCTGAGTTTATACTCCTGCGGTTCGATAATATTGCCTCCGCGGGTCGACACAGGTCTTTGCAGGCAGCATAAAAAGCTGTCCTTGAAAACAGTGTCGCCGATGCTCGATGTAGTAACGCTTGCCTTGGTATTAAATCCGTATGTAATAAACTTATGCCTTCTGCCATTAAGTATCCGTATCAACTCACCGTCGTCAACATTTACGATGGCTGTTCCTTTATCCGCCAGCAGCGAGAAAACCTTCTCCATGCTTTCTGAATATTTGCATCTGTCATCGCTTTCGGTTTGATCCGACCTGTCGGTATATACCAGTATGTCGAACCTGATATCATCAGGCATATACCTTTCGGTTTCCGTTATGTCCATTTTAAGTATGAGTACATCTACATTGTTCTTTTCAAGTTCATTGATATATGCCTTTACCCTTTTGCTGTCCATGCCGGGCATGCTGGCAGGCTCGATAACGCTGACTTTTTCCCCGGTTGAGGTTAGCATGGAACTGATAATATTAGCTGTCTGCAATTTGCTTTCACTGCCAAGGATACCGGCTATTAGCATTTTTTCAACCCCATCGGCAAAAATCGGGAACATACGATGCAGTATTCCATCACTATGATATGTCTTTTGCACTTTTTTATGTACTTTTTTTCTGGCGTCCTTCATGATCGATCATATAGTTTTCTCTCATGATCAGCTGTGATACGGGAACAAACCGGTAGCCTGCCGTTTTCAATTCGGTAATTATTTCTGCCAGAAGATCGGCTGTATGAGGTGTATCGTT
>CAZQUQ010000017.1:0-14929 GCA_964596445.1 uncultured Oscillospiraceae bacterium | reverse complement strand
TCAGGATTCTTTTCAGCCCATTGACCGACCATGAAAAACGTTGCCCTGACATCGGCTTCCTTTAGTGTATCAAGTATCCGGGGTATGTCATCAGCACCCCATGCGCAGTCGAACGTGACCGCCGCCAGCTTTTCCTCAGTATCGACCGAGTATATCGGGACTTCCCGTTTTGGTGAAAATACGGCAAGCAAACCGCCGTCAGGACGGCTGAATGCAGAAATGATCAGGACAGCAGATGCTAGCAGAAGCAGACATATAATTGCTTTTTTAAAATCAAGAAAATACAGTTTCATGGCACGTACCCCGCAAAGCCGGTTTCATCTGTACTATATTTATTATGACTGTCCCGCCGATATGCAGATGAAAAGAGGGAGCGGGCTTTCGGAACAGTCTGCGGCATATATCCGCCGGAAAGGTCCGGAAGCCCGCTCCCTCTTACTTAAGATGGAGGATCTAGTCTATATTTTTTTCTTCGCCCAGTATTACATTCAATGTCAGCGTTTCACCGTCTCTATATACTTCCACGACTACCTCATCGCCCGGTTTATGCTTGTTTTTCTGATCTTCCAGCTGCTTGAACGTGGTTACATCAACACCGTCGAACCTGGTAATAATATCGCCTGTGTGGATACCGGCCTTATAAGCCGCAGACAGCGGCAGCACTTCATATACCAGCAGACCGTTTGGCACTTTATGAGCCTTTGCATCTTCCTCGGTAAAAGTATTATCTATTATCACACCGAGATATGGCCTGTCTTTCACATAATTGAAGTTGATAAGGCTTTCAGCTATCTCATTGGCCTCGTTTATCGGAATGGCAAACCCGATCCCTTCCACATCGGTGGCTGATATCTTGATTGTGTTTATTCCTATGACCTGTCCCCTTGAGTTGACAAGAGCTCCGCCGCTGTTGCCGGGATTGATGGCGGCATCGGTCTGCAGGAGCTTGAATTCTCTGCCGTTTTCCATTGTCAGCGTCCTGTTGATACCGCTTATAATACCTGCGGTGACCGAGCCCATATAGTCCATCCCTCCGGGATTGCCGATGGCTACCGCCAGCTCGCCTGTCTTCACTTCATCAGAGTTTCCGAGCTCAGCTGCCGGCAGATTTCTTGCATCTATCTTCAATACTGCGATATCTGTCTTTTCATCTCTGCCGACGATCTGTGCCGTATAGAACTTATCCTTGTTGCTGGGCAGAACTACTTCAATCTTTGCTCCGTCAATCAGCTTATTGGACAGCTGGCTTGCCAGAGCACCCTCGATAACATGGTTGTTGGTCAGAATATATCCGTCTTCCCTGATAATTATGCCTGATCCGTATCCAACACCGTTCTGTTCGATATCAAAGAAGAATCCGTAGCTGCCCCTTGTCGGTACAGTGATCTGTATCCCCACTATTGAAGGGCTTACCTTCTCCGCTATAGCTTCTACGGGAGATGTGGACTCTGTTATCTCGATCTTTTTATAGATCCCGTTGTCAAATCCGGCAGTCCCGGCAGTACGCACCGGAAGGCCGAGCATCTCTGCAGTATCTTCGTTAAGCAGCGGTCCAATATATATGACGGCCGCAAACATCATTCCAGCGCCGAGGATCGAGCTCAGGACAGATACAAGGATAAGCTGCCAGACCGATGTCTTTTTCTGCTTTGTCTTCTTGATATTTTCGGTATAATATTGATAGCTGCTGTTCCTGTCCTGCTTGTCTTCATTTTGCAGCTCCGGTCTTACAGGCTCCTGACTCGTCTGCTGGGTGTCCGGCTGTGCACCGTATTCGGAATTTGCATACTGTTCTGTATCAGCGGATGTCGTTGCCTGCTGCACGCCATCGACGGACGCTTCAGCCTGCTGATCTGCACCGGCGAATGCCTCTGGCTGCTGCATATCATCGGCAGATACCGCTGTCTGCTGATCCGCATTGTCAGATGTGTCCATATTATTTATATCATTTTTGATCTCGTCCATGTGTCAAACCTCCTGATAATATGTGCATGTAAATTTCTATGATTCATTATAAGTATAGTGTAAATCAGCTATTTGAAGAATCTATGAATAATTTGTGAATATTGACGATGATATCAGTTTTTATTCTGCTGCTCTCCATTATCTCTATTTGCAGCGGCAAGACTGAATGTAAATGCCGTGCCTTCCCCAAGCTTGCTTTGTACACGTATGCTCTGACCGTGCTCATTGATGATGTTCCTCACTATTGCAAGTCCCAGCCCGGTCCCGGTCTTGTCCCTGCTTCTTGATTTATCTGACTTGTAAAACCTGTCCCATATCATCTCGAGTTCGTTCTCATCGATACCGATGCCTGTGTCCCGGACTGTCACCTCCACGATATCCTTTGTCTTCCTGGTAAAAATGCTTATATTGCCTTCTGCCGGAGTGAATTTGATTGCGTTATGCAGCAAGTTGTAAATCACTCTTTCGATGGCATCAGAGTCGCCCGTTACCAGCATCTCCTCTTCTTCAAAATCTGCATCGACAGACAGCTGCTTTTCGAGAAGCAGCGTCTCGAGCTTGATAACGCATCGTCTTATAAGTTCGTTTATATCGAACACCGTCATATTCAGCTTCATCTCACCTGCTTCCATTCTGGCGAGATCCAGCAGGTCGTTTACCAGTCGGTTGAGCCGGTTGGTTTCATCTTTTACGATCGCAAGATAATGATTCTGCTGACCGGGCGGTATCGTACCGTCCAGGATACCTTCTATAAATCCTCTTATCGAAGTCATCGGAGTCCTTAATTCATGGGACACATTGGCTATGAAGCCTCTGCGCATCTCCTCTATATTCTGTAAAGCTGCAGCCATCTGGTTGAACGCATTTGCAAGCTCACCCACTTCGTCCCTGGATTTGATGTTCACTCTTCTGTCAAACTCACCGTTCGAAATACGGGATGCGACATATTTTATCTGTTTGAGCGGGCGCGACAGCCTCAGTGAAAATATATAGACCAGAAGTATAGATATAGCGATCGCAACGCCTCCCGAAATGAGGAAGTATGTCAGCACCTTTTCCCTTGCCGCTTCGACCTCTGCCACCGGTGTGTGCATGTAGACAACTATCATGACATCTTTTCCATTGGACAGACTGTATTTGAAGGAACGGCCGACCGTCAGCCATACATAACCGACTTCCTTGAAATATGGGTCTTTGAAAAACCCACTGAAATCTCCTACTTCCCGCACTGTAGTTTCAGACTGTATCAGTCTCTGGAAATTCTTGTCATCAGGTATCCTGACATAACCTGTATCATCAATGTATTTATCCATGATCGCTGAAGGCATTTCCCAATTTGAGCGGTATATATAGCCATCCTGGTTCACGATCCATATATATGAACCTGTATATTTGCCATAGCTGACAAGAGAGTCCCTCAGCAATATTTCAGATGCCGCAACACTGGTATAATCGTTGAGATCCAGCAGGCCAAGATAATAATTGAACACATTGTTCACCCATGTGCTGGCAGTTTCAAGCGTTGTAGCCTTCTCTTCCGTTACGTAATCATCCAGGAACATGTTCAGCATGATGCCGGTAACGGAAAAAGCTACAGCCAGTATCAGTATGAAAATAATGATCAGCTTGCTGAATATCGTTTTGAACATTATTTTACCTCAAACTTATAGCCTACGCCCCACACGGTCTTAAGCTGCCATACCTGTCCAGGTATGTCGATCTTCTCCCTCAGCCTTTTTACATGTACGTCGACAGTTCTGCTGTCACCGTAAAAATCAAACCCCCAGACACTCTCAAGAAGCTGTTCCCTTGTAAAGACCTTATTGGGATTTGAAGCAAGGAAGTACAGCAGTTCAAGTTCTTTTGGAGGCAGCTCCATATCCTTGCCGTTGAGCTTGACTACATAAGTTGACTTGTTTATGACCAGATTTGGGAATACTACCTCCATTACATCGTATTCCTTCCTCTCATACCTTCTGAGTACCGCTTTGACTCTCGCAACAAGCTCCTTGGGCTCAAAAGGCTTCACCATGTAATCATCGGCTCCGAGCTCCAGGCCAAGGACCTTGTCGAAGGTCTCACCCTTTGCCGTCAGCATTATGATCGGGATATTGCTTATCTTCCTGATTTCTCTGCAGACCTGCCAGCCGTCCATTCCGGGCAGCATTATATCGAGAATGACGATATTGGGTGCAGACTCAGTGAAGGACTCCAATCCGCTTTTGCCGTTATATACTGTCAGGACTTCATATCTCTCCTTCTCAAGATAAAGCCTGATCAGTTCACAAATATTAACATCGTCGTCTACAACAAGCACCTTGATCCTGCTGTTCATCAGTATCCCCCCATTCTGAATAGCAGCCGCCGGTTTATATCGATCAATTTTATAATATCATTAGCTTAAATCTGCAACAATATATAAAATATGAACAAACTGAAAACTATTAGGACTCATAAAGCAAAGGCAGACAACCATTTCGCTGTCTGCCGTGTAATACTGCTGTACGACCTGTATTTATACCGGTTGCGATACAGTCAGAGAATATTCAAAATAATCATAAGATATGCAAACTTCAGTTTAAATCACACCATACACACGAACTTGATCGTATCATTATTGCAGACATGATCGATGGCTGGTATTTTGTCGACGTATTCCACATTCAGCAGGGTATATCCCTCTGTAACAAGGCCTTCCCAGTAATGCTTCACTTCACCCATTTTCTTTCCGCAGACCTTGGCAAATTTCCTTACTTCACTCAGACTATCAGCTTTGGCAGCCTGGCTCTCGATCATCTTCAGATAGATGCTTCTGTCATAAGATAATGAGATTTTTCCTTCCTTTAATTTCTCGACGGTTTCATTACAGTTTTTTACCGCAATGACATACCTGTTTTCTGTTGCTTTTCTTTTCCCAAACATAATTTCGACCTCTTTCCTGTTTTGTTGGAATTCAATAATCATTAATACCAATAATAATTGAATAAAAAGATTATGTCAAATCACATTAAAATGCAGATTTTTGCTGTTATGTATCGGACAGAGGCAAAGGCATGCATATGTGAAATCATGTTATATGGCAGTTGTAATGCCCGATTTTATAATATATAATAGGCATTGCCCGGATTACATGGTAAAGTTGTCTATACGGGCAATGCTATACATTATAGATTTTAATATCTGGAAAGGTTGGATATAAATGAAGCTTGGAATAGTAGGTCTTCCCAATGTGGGTAAAAGCACTCTCTTCAATGCAATCACAAAAGCAGGCGCAGAAGCTGCAAATTATCCATTTTGCACGATAGAGCCGAATGTTGGGATCGTTCCGGTGCCGGATGAACGGCTTGATAGGCTGGCAGAGATGTACAATCCAGTGAAGGTGACACCCGCAACAGTGGAGTTTGTGGATATAGCCGGCCTCGTAAAGGGAGCGAGCAAAGGAGAGGGCCTTGGCAATAAATTCCTTTCGCACATCAGGGAGGTGGATGCAATAGTACATGTTGTACGCTGCTTCGAAGACAGCAATATAGTGCATGTGGAAGGATCCATCGGCCCGGCGAGGGATGTGGAAACGATAAACCTGGAATTGATATTTGCAGATCTGGAAATGCTGGAAAAACGTATCGACAAAACCCGTAAGATGATGAAATCCGGAGATAAAAAATTCCAGTCCGAGCTCGAGCTCCTGGAACGGATAAAAGCAGATCTCGAGAGCGGTAAGCCGGTCAGGGCAATGACCTTCACAGAGGAAGAGAAAGCAATAGTTGACCAATTGTTCCTGCTTACCTCAAAGCCTGTATTATATGCTGCCAATGTATCGGAAGACGATCTGCAGCATGAATCAAACGCATTCATCGATGAACTTAAGCAGATCGCCGCCGCAGAGGGTTCCGAGATAATGATCATATGCGCCAAAATAGAAGAAGAAATTGCCCAGCTCGAGGATGATGAAAGGAAGCTGTTCCTTGAAGAGCTGGGCTTGAAGGAATCCGGTCTCGACAGGCTTATAAACGCCAGCTACAAGCTCCTTGGACTAATGAGCTTCCTTACAGCCGGCCAGCCTGAAGTAAGGGCTTGGACCATTGCGAAAGGGACGAAAGCGCCGCAGGCCGCAGGCAAAATACACAGTGATTTTGAAAGAGGCTTTATCAGAGCCGAGGTTATATCATATGACGACCTGATCAGCTGCGGTTCATACAGCACGGCACGCGAGAAGGGGCTTGTACGCTCCGAAGGCAAGGACTATGTTATGCAGGACGGAGATGTGACACTGTTCAGGTTCAACGTGTAAAGCAGCAAACGCATCTATTGCTGAGCATTACCTGCAGGAAGCCTTTTTACTTCACCAGGGTCAAGTATCTTTTCAAGATCGATAATGGAAAACAGCTTGTCTTCTTTCCTGCATACCTTTTTCATATATGTATCGGCACCGCCGACGACTACCTGCGGAGTGTTTTCTACTTCGTTATCAGCGAACCTCATGATCTCCATCACATCGTTCACGATAAAGCCGGCGTACTTGTCGGCAATGCGTATTACCAGTATTTTTGTCTTCTTGTTGGCAGAAAACTCACCCAGTTCAAATCTCTTTACCAGATTGATCAGCGGAAGCACAGAATCCCTGTAGTTCATGATCCCTTCGATGAACTTCGGCATTTTCGGCATTTTCATGGGATCCTGGTATCTTATTATCTGGAATACCTGCGATGTCTCAGCTCCGAACAATTGCCCGTTCAGGCTGAATATTACAGCATTCAGTTCACTCATACGATTACCTCCCGATTTTTCATCTGTCGATCTGACCTGGAAACGATACCGTTAAAAATATTATAGCACATAAATCGACAATTAGTTATAAAAAAACATCCTTGACAATAAAAGAACGCCATGCTAACATAGAATAAATTTATCGTGATAAAGGCAATGACAAGGGAAAGTAAGCCGGATGAATACCAGTTGAAGCGAATCGGGGATGGTGGAAGCCCGGTCGGGTATGCCGGACGAAGTTCCCCTTTGAGCCGCAGGCTGAAAAAACAGTAGGCTGTGCCGGATTCCGCCGTTACATGGAAAACGTATGATTGTACGTTATTAAGTGGGTTTTATGCCAATTTGAGTGGTACCGCGTGGAGATAAACTCTTCGTCTCATAGCAGATGAAGAGTTTTTTATTTCTATAAACCGGATCAAATCAGCCTTAAGGAGGGATTACACCATGATAGTGGTTATGAACAGGAACGCAACCAAACAGGAAATCGACAATGTTGAAAAAAAGCTGACTGAGCTTGGATTTATTACACATCCGATCATTGGCGAGGTCAAAACAGTTATCGGAGCCATCGGAGACAAACGGATACTCAACACTGTAAACATTACAACAATGCCGGGAGTCGAGTGCCTCGTACCTATCATGAAGCCGTTCAAGCTGGCCGGAAGAGAGCTGAAGCAGGAATCGACCGTCGTTGATATAGGCGGGGTCAGGATAGGCGGCAATGAGATCGCAGTTATAGCAGGCCCATGTGCTATAGAAAGCGAAGAGTCCTTCATAGAAACGGCACTGAAGGTCAAGGAAGCAGGCGCTTCCATACTGCGCGGCGGAGCTTTCAAGCCCCGTTCATCTCCATACTCCTTCCAGGGTCTCGAAGAAGAGGGACTGAAAATAATGGCAAAGGCGCGTGAAATTACCGGGATGAAGATAGTAACCGAGGTAGTGGATACAAGGGATGTCGAAATGGTCGCTTCCTATGTCGACATGATCCAGATCGGCGCCAGAAACATGCAGAATTTCAGGCTTTTGCACGAAGTCGGCCTCACCTCCAGGCCGATACTGCTCAAAAGGGGACTGGCTGCAACGGTGGAAGAATGGCTCATGGCTGCAGAATATATTATGGCGGCAGGAAATGACAATATCATATTATGTGAAAGAGGCATCAGGACGTATGAGACCACAACCAGAAATACCATCGACATCAGCGCCATACCGGTGGTCAAAGAGCTGTCTCATTTGCCGATCATCGTTGACCCAAGCCATGCTGCAGGCACCTGGAAATATGTCGGCGCACTGTCAAAGGCCGCTGTCGCGGCAGGTGCCGACGGCCTGATCATAGAAGTCCATATCGATCCTCCGAATGCATTGAGTGACGGCCCGCAGTCGCTTAGGCCAGCAAAGTTCAAGCAGCTTATGGAGGAATTCAGACCGGTGGCAGAAGCCGTTGGCAGAAGCATCTACAGGCTGTAGGAATACCTGTGGGGACAGATGCGTGACATTCCTCATCCACATAGGAATACTTCCTGCAGAGGTGTGTCACCATACCTTAGCCAGGATCGACACCACACCATGTTCAGCGGGAACTGTCACGTACACTGTCCTCTATCTCTTCTCTGGACATACCTATCTCATCATAGCAGACAACTATGTTCTTCCCGATCGACTTGGCATGGTACAGCGCTTTGTCTGCCATATCTATTACTTCCTTGATATTCCTTGAGTGTATGGGATACTGAGCAATGCCGCAGCTCGCGGTCACCTTCTGTCGTTCAAACTGCATTCCGAGGCGGATGCACTGCTTTTCAAGCTGCCTTCTGATCCTGTCCCCGACGCTTTTTGCTATGATTATATCCATATCACGGATCATAATAAGAAACTCTTCTCCGCCATATCGTACAGGGATATCGGTTTTCCTGATGCATTGCATGATGATATCCGAAAACAGCTTCAGCAGCTTGTCACCGCATACATGGCCGTATGAATCGTTAAAGCTTTTGAAGTTGTCCAGATCGAACATCAGCACATTCAGGAACGAGTTGCAGCTATTGGCATAGGCTACTTCTTCCTTCAGCTTCTGATCGAAATAATGCCGGTTCGCAAGCCCTGTAAGCCTGTCCGTCCGGGCAAGCCTGAACTCCTTTTTATGCAGTTCGTCGTATTTTTTTACCTCATAGATGAACCGCGATATAATGAATGCAGCCATGAAAAACAGCAGGATCCTTATAATAAGCTTGTAATATACAACTCCGTCATTATTTATCATATTAGATAAAAAGCATACTGCAGAATATAGAACAGAAATGAAAGCCGCGCTTCTCAGCGCAGATGCCAGATCATTGCCTATACCGCACATTCCAAGCAGGAAGAAGAAGAATATATAGAGATCGGAATTGATGCCGCCTGAGAAAAATATAAGAAGCATCAGTGCAAAAGTATCTATGTACAGAAGAACTCCCGGGTATCTCCTTCCGTTATTGAGGGTGTATACGGTGACGGCGCCGTTATACACAGCCGCCAATGCAAGCGATTCGAGTATCGAATAGCCATGGACCGCAAAGGTATCTCCTGCGATGCACAGAACAGCTGAAAAGAGAAAAATAAGCCAGCGGTAAATCAGTACAATAATAACACCCTGATTTCCGGAGCTGATTACCTTGACGGATTTTTGCCTATCGGACCTGCTGGGCTTCTCATCCAAAACACATTCACCTGCTATATCTTTACATTAGTATATACCAGATCAAAACTCCACCGGTTCGCTGGTGATCTTATCGCCATCCAGGCATACTCTGACATATGAGTTCTTACCCGGTTCTTTAGCCTGTTGATCCGACTTGATAAATATCTCCACATTCTTTTTGATGTCAACCAGTATCCTGTCAAAAATATCGGTCTGCATCAACCGTAAAATCGAATCGATATAATTAAGAGGTGAATGATTTGACTTGTCTTCGATGATGACCGGTATCTTTGCCTCGTTGTTCGGACTCAGCACCTGGATATGTATGCATCCGGGTTCGATACTGCTGTCCGTAGGATAGAGCATGTCTTTTTCAAAAAGGATCTCTGCGTTCATTCCGGACCTCCAGACTTCAAATTCTCTTATTCTTAGTATAAAATAACACTAAAATTCGTTTTCGTAAAGCATTTTATATATTTGGTAACTGTTTTTCACCTTTGCCAGATACTTCTCTGTTTCCTTAAAAGGAATTTTGTCGAGTGATTTCCCTGATAGGCTCAGTTCGCTGTTTCTGAGCCATTTGCTTACATTCCCGCTGCCGGCATTATATGCTGCAATAACCAGATCAGTATCTCCGAACTCATTGTAAAGCCTTGACAGATACCAACACCCTATTTGGATGTTGGTTTCGGGATCGAACAGCATTTCCTCAGTAAACCCATCAAGCCCTGTCTGCTCCGCGCCCCATTTACCGGTCTTTTCGGTGATCTGCATAAGTCCTCTTGCATTTCTGGGTGAAACCGCCCTGTGTCTGAAACTGCTTTCAACCTTGATTACCGCAAGTACAAGATACGGGTCAAGGCCATATCTGTCCGAATACCTGGCGACCAGATCCCGGTATTTCAGCGGATACAAGACCTTCACCGCACTTTCGGACAGCAGGATTCCCGTAATGAACACAAGTATTATGAAAATGAATATGATAATTTTTTTGCCATTTATTCTTTTCAAATGAATGCACCCTGAAAAAATTTCTGTTATTGATGCCACTCCTGCTTCTTTGCAAGGAACAGCCTTACCACGGCCTGCTCGAGCTCTTCGATGCTGTCGTCGTTGTACAGCACCTCATCAGCCAGCTTAACATATTCGTCATCCTTCATCTGCGAGTCGATCCTTTTGAGAGCTTCTTCGTACGAATATCCGCTTCTTTCCATGATTCGCCTGGTCCTGACATCTCTGTCGGCGACAACGACCCACACCTCATCGGCAAGGTCCAAAAAACCTTTTTCTATGGGGATCGGCACATCCAGCACGATCACGTCCCATTTCCCTGAGTTCTTCAGCAGTTCCACGGTATCATATATCTTTTCGACAACATACTTATGGGTGATCTCATTGAGTGCATCCAGCATCTTTTTGTCTCTGAATACAATCTCTGCAAGCTTTTGCCTGTCCACTTCCCCATCCTTGCCTAATATGTCTCTGCCGAAAAAGTCGACCAACTCATCAAAGGCCTTTCCGCCGCTGGCCGTAACACTCTTGGCGAGCAAATCGGCATCCACCACCGCTGCCCCCAGATCCCTCAATGTAGTTGATACCGTGCTTTTTCCGCTTCCGATGCCGCCTGTTATTCCAATGATTTTCAATGTAACAACCCTCTTTCCAGCTAATGCATCTCTCTATTTCGTCTCATACCAGCTGGATCCCGTCCTGACCTCAGCAATAAGCGGTACTTCCAGTTTTACTGCATTCTCCATGCATCTTTGAAGGAGTTCTTCGACTTCATCCTTTTCATCCTTATATGTTTCGATTATCAGTTCGTCATGTACCTGCAGTATCAGCCTTGATACCATTTTACGTTCACGGAGTTCCTTATATACTCTTACCATCGCAATTTTGATGATGTCGGCCGCGCTTCCCTGTATGGGCATGTTCATTGCCACACGTTCACCGAAGGAACGAAGGTTGAAATTGGACGACTTAAGCTCGGGCAAATATCTTCTCCTTTTGAACATCGTCTCCACATATCCGAGGCGTTTGCCGTTTTCAACGGTCTGATGCATATAATCCCTGACTCCCGGATAACGCTCCAGATAATCATCGATATATTTTCTGGCTTCCTTCCTGCTGATGCCCAGATCCTTTGAAAGGCTGAAGTCGCCTATCCCGTACACGATCCCGAAATTCACGGCCTTCGCCCGCGAACGCATCAGCGGGGTCACATGTTCTCTTGGGACCTTGAACACACCGGATGCTGTGGCCGTGTGTATATCTTCATTGTTCAAAAAAGCAGCCCTCATGTTTTCATCGCCTGATATATGGGCCAGGACCCGAAGCTCTATCTGTGAGTAATCTGCATCTGACAGCATGAATTCGTCGTTTTCAGGAACAAACACCTTCCGTATCTCCCTGCCCATTTCCAGCCTTACAGGTATATTTTGCAGGTTCGGTTCAGTGCTGCTGATCCTGCCCGTAGCGGTGACAGTCTGGTTAAAGCTTGAATGTATGCGGCCTGTTACAGGGTTGATCACATTGAGCAGTCCTTCTGCATATGTGGACTTAAGCTTTACCAGTTGCCTGTATTCCAGTATCCTTGATACGATCTCGTGTTTGTCTTCAAGCTGATCCAGCACTTCTGCGCTGGTCGAATAGCCTGTTTTCGTCTTCTTTTGCGCAGGCAGCTTGAGCTTTTCGAACAGGATCGTTCCCAGTTGCTTCGGAGAGTTTATGTTGAATTGCTCTCCTGCCGCCATGTAGATATCATTTTCGGCAGCTGTGATCCTGTCGTCAAGCATGGAGGAAAACTGTGCAAGACCGTCCCTGTTCACCTTGAAGCCTCTGTATTCCATATCTGCCAGCACTTCCACCAGCGGCATTTCTATTTCATAGCAAAGCTTCTCCTGCCCGTTCTCAGCGATCTTCCCACTGATTGCATCGGCGAGCTTCATCACTGTTCTGCTGTGAAGGACCGCCAGCGGCGCCAGCCGGTCTTTCGGCAGCTTGCCAAACGGCGTGAAACCCTTTCCTTTGCCGCAAAGTTCGGTCATCGCCTCAAATGCATACCCAAGGTATAACTGCGACAACTCAGGCACTTCATATGTATTGCGGGAAGGATCCAGTATATAGGCTCCTATCATGGTATCAAAGCAAAGCCCGTCCATTCCTGCGCCTTTTCGTTTCAGATAAACTAAAAGGTTTTTAAGGTCATGTCCATACTTTTTTACCGATCCGTCTGACAACAGCTTTCCGAAGATCTCAACGAACTTATCCTCACTGATGTCTCCGCCGATGCTGACATATGCATTGTGTTCCCCCCAGGAAAGTGCTGTGCCTGCCAGCGCAGTATCGAACACACCTGTATGGTCAAGAAGGTGGTATAACGAAACCTCACCGGTATTTGCTATAGACGCTGCGGCACCGGCAAGGGTATTCGGATCCTCTATTAATTCAAATTCGGGTACTCCGGGATCAACCCTTTCGATACTGCTTTGTGGAACAAGCCCGAATTTTTCTATAAAACTTTTGAACTCAAGTCTTTTGAACAACTCATACAGCTTTCCCTTGTCAAATTCCTTCCTCTTTAGATCATCTATGACACATAAGGACGGCATGTCCCTGTTTATCGTAGCCAGACGCCTGCTCATGAAAGCAAGCTCTTTGTTGGCCTCCAGCTTTTCACGGACGCTTTTCTTCTCGATCCTGTCTATATTTTCATAGACCCCTTCCAGCGAACCGAAGGTCTGTATCAGCTCCAGCGCAGTCTTTTCACCAATGCCGGGAACACCGGGGATATTATCAGATGTATCTCCCATCAGACCTTTGACATCTATAAACTGTTTCGGAGTTACACCGTACTTCCCCGCTACTCCTGCCGCATCATAATATTCTGTCTCCGTCCTTCCGGATCTGGTTACCGGAATAAGTATCCTGGTGGTTTCGGAAGCAAGCTGCAGTGAATCCCTGTCGCCTGTTACCACCGCCACATGTATGTTTCTTTCTTCAGCGCATTTTGATACAGAGCCGATTATGTCGTCTGCTTCAAAGCCCTCCATTTCAAGGCGCTTTATGTTCATGGCATCCAGTATCTCCTTCATATAAGGGAGCTGTTCCGCCAGTTCAGACGGCATTCCTTTACGCTTGGCCTTATAGCCGGAGTATTCGATATGTCTGAAGGTCGGCGCTTTCATATCGAAAGCCACGCACAGATATTGCGGGTCTTCCTCGGTAATGAACTTATTCAATATATTGAGGAAACCGAATATAGCATTTGTATGGAGTCCATCTGCAGTTGCCAGGAGCTGCTGTCCCTGCAGACCGTAAAACGCCCTGTTGAGTATACTGTTTCCGTCGATGATCATCAATTTTTCCATGCGGCAGGTCTTCCTTCCTCATTCTATTTTCCTCAACGGATGCTGTGTCTTTTCGTCCAATATATTCTACACAAAAAAAAGGCTGCCGTAAAGGCACTGTTCTATAGGAAAAATTGCTGAACCTCACCTCAAACCGGTACAGAAAATCAGCAAACGAGGCGCGTCATGCGAAGCGCCTCGTTTGTATCCCATTTTGCTTAGTTTTTACTCCGTTTTCTCAAGCAGGCTATGCAATGTCTCAATGAGATTGCATCTCCACATTTGCTGCCGGTATCCAGACGCCTTCCGTTTCAATGGCAAAGGTGCAGAAATCGCCTATTGTGCTGTCTGTTAAGCGTCGGATTGATGCGCTGCCCAAATCATAGTTATCTGGAACGGTTATGCCTCCTGTAGCGCTAATGGCCGCGCCTTCGCCCGCCGTCAGGTTGATATGCGAAGCACCGGAGAACGTGACATCTCCGAAAATCCAAAGCCCTTGCCCGGCTGCAATGGTCACATTGGAAGCATCGACAGCAAATCCGTCAAGAATTCCTGCCGTTCCGTCACAATTCATGATCAAAACACTGTTTTGGATTTCTGTGACAATCGACCCCAACATTAATCCGCCGCCGTCTGAGGCAATGGCAACATCAGAATTTACGAAGCGGCATACGTACTCCTCCCCTTCGCCCACATCCGCGCTCAGCGCGTATATTAAGTCCATATCGATGTCTTCGCCTTCTGCCGCATCTATTGCCAAACCCAGGGTATCAAATGTCAGGCTGTTCGAGGCGAAAATCGCCTTGCCCCCTGAAGTGACGATATGAAGCGAATCTTCGGTTTTGTCCGTACCTGCAAATCGGGTGGGACGTTCAATGCGCATGACATTTTGAGCTCCAGATGACGATAATGTATTTTCGAAAGCACAGTTCCCCACAATGTTGACAGTCAACGGGCTGCCGCTTTCCCCGATATTTATGCTGTCAAAATAATCTTTGCTGACCGAGATGTTCAGATTATCGAAGGTAACAGAGCTTGCCGACTCGTTAATGTTCACGTATACGTCACTGCCTGTTCCGCTAAAGGTCAGCCCGTCTCCCGTAATCGTAAGGCCGGGAGCAATCGCTCCGTCAAACATTTCGACCATTTCGTAGGTATAGCCGGAGCTGCG
>CAZQUQ010000016.1:0-25060 GCA_964596445.1 uncultured Oscillospiraceae bacterium | reverse complement strand
CAACCACCAGCGCTCTTTCTTATTGGTCCATACGATCAATCCTCCTTACCGTCCCGGCAACGAGATGAACACAAAAAAGGCTGCAAATGAAATCGATCCACCTGCAGCCCTCTGCTCTCCATATTCACGCATAACTGTCCATAAACAGTCTGCCTGTATGCATCAAAGTGTATGATCATCATTGCCGAAATCCGCACAACAAGGTATAAAAAATATGCCAAATCTGCCGGCATCATGCCTTATACCCTGCACCTATTCAGTTCAATTCACTGAATAAACAGCCTCATCCTGCAAATGATCACACTAACACCTCATTTCTCAAAAAATCATATTTATTATAACCTATCCCCCGGTGATTATCAATAAAAAGCGATGAAATGATCATCATTCCGTATCGTCGGCACAGTTTGCTGTCAGCTCAACATTTCACAACATCACAGTATTTCGTTCTGTATCGCAACAAGCCCGGCCGCTCCATACTTTTCGCGCAAACGCGGCTTTTCGATCTTCCCCGTCGGGTTGCGAGGCACCTTGTCGAATATGATCTTCTTGGGCCTCTTATAGCGCGGCAGTGACAGGCAGAATGTATTTATGTCGTCCTCACTGCATTTGCAGCCCGGTTTAAGCTCGATTACAGCGGCAGCGATCTCACCCTGCCTTTTATCCGGCAGCCCGATGACTGCGGCGTCCTTTACGGCTTCATGCGAGCGAAGATGATCCTCTATCTGCACAGGGTATATGTTCTCTCCGCCGCTGATGATCACATCCTTTTTACGGTCGACAAGGTATATGAAGCCATCCTCGTCCATCATCGCCATATCGCCTGTAAACAGCCAGCCATTCTTCAGTACTGCGGCCGTTGCCTCCGGATCCTTGTAATAGCACTTCATAACACCAGGTCCTTTGACGGCAAGCTCTCCTACCATCCCCTGTTCCACATCGGCGCCGGTTTCATCTACTATCCTGGCCTCCCAGCCATAACCCGGCTTGCCTATTGCTCCGACCTTATGGATATTCTCTACTCCGAGATGCACGCATCCCGGTCCGATCGATTCGCTCAGTCCGTAATTCGTGTCATAGAGGTGATGAGGAAAGTACTTTTTCCATCTCTGTATCAGGCTTGGCGGAACAGGCTGCGCGCCTATGTGCATCAGCCTCCAGTGCGATAGGTCGTAATCTTCGAGCCTGACATCGCCTCTGTCGATGGCGTCGAGTATATCCTGAGCCCAGGGCACCAGCAGCCACACGTTGGTTATCTTCTCTTCCGACACCGTTCTCAGTACCCATTCCGGCTTGATGCCCCTGAGCAGCACTGCCTTGCTCGCAGAAAGCAGGCTGCCGAACCAGTGCATTTTAGCGCCGGTGTGATACAGCGGCGGGATACAGAGGAAGTTGTCCTCCCGCGTCTGCCCATGATGCTTTTGCTCGGTCACGCATGCGGAAACCAGACTCCTGTGCGTATGTAATATCGCCTTGGGGAAGCCTGTTGTTCCCGATGAAAAATATATCGCAGCGTCATCGTCATCGGACAGCTGGATATCAGGCGCTTCCGACGAGCAGTTGGCCGTCAGTCGGTCATAATTCTCGGCAAAGGACGGACGGTTCTCACCTGCGAAAAACAGTATCCTGACCTTCGGTATCTGGTCATAAATGCTCTCCATCCTTCCGATGAACTCCGGTCCGAATATCAGCGCACATGTATCGGACAGATCGAGGCAGTATTTGATCTCTTCGGCCGTATAGCGAAAATTCAAAGGCACGGCTATTGCTCCTGCCTTCAGTATCCCAAAATATATGGGGAGCCATTCAAGGCAGTTCATCAAAAGTATTGCGACCTTGTCACCTTTTTTGATACCGCGTTTCAACAAAAGATTGGCCATGCGGTTGGCTTTTTCGTCAAACACGCGCCAGGTCATGTCCCTTCGGTACTCACCTGCCGGACTGTTCTCTATGAGCTCATATTCGCGCCAGATCACATTGTGGCTTTCCTGAAGATCCAGATTGATTTCGGTAAGACATTTTTCATTGCCATATAAGGCAGCATTTCTCGATAATATCTCAGTGATGGGCATATACCGTTCCTCCCGTTCTGCAGGCACAGCCGGAGCCATGCAATAAAAATAGAAACATCCGTACTTCTAAACTACGAAAATACTAAATAAAATTATATGACAATATCGGCACTTTATCAACATCCAATATAAAAGGAAGAAGATTCATACAGACCACAGTCTTCTGAACCTTCTTCCAATATTATTTTTCCTGAACCAACAAACGGGATCGATGCAGTTTATCCGGCACTCTCCCTCAGTAAGTCCGGCTTCAGCGTTTTTCTATCCTTACAGAAGCCATCACTGCTTCAACTTCTTCAGCGGCTCCCTCATCATCCATCATGTAAGCGCCCTGGACCATAAAAACTTTCTTTCCTTCGTAAAAGAAGAAGTAAACCTGCCTCTGCACCATGGACTTAGTAATTGCATAATCAAAGATGTAGCGAGCACCGTCATAGTTGCCGAGCTTTATGCTTTCAACGTCCGAAATCGTTGCATCTTCAAAGTATTCCTTCATTTGTGCTCTAGTCTGTTCAGCGTACTCTGTAATAGTACCCGCATCATATGGTATATTGGCACCGGTTACCGATAACAAGCGGGTCACTTTATTCGCACTAAGCAGGAGCGGCGAATCCTCATCGATTTCCCACCCCTCAGGCAGGTCGGCCACCGCTTTCACATCATCGTTCGCAGCAGCCGCTGCATCCAGATCCGCTTCGTCAATATCTTCCAGCAGATCCTTGATACCATCGTCGACTTTTACACCTGTTTCTTCCTCCAGTTTATCCAGATCGTCGATCGCTTTGTCGATCTCGCTCCTGGAACCTCCGTCTTTGTTCGAAGCCGTACCGCCGCAGGCTGTGAGTACCGACAGTATAATGCAAAGCAACGTTATAACCGCCAATAGTCTTTTTAGCATTGTTATCCCCCTCGTTTGATTATTTTCCGCGGATGAGATCATCACCCGTTTTTCCTGCAAAGGCTCAAAAAGTCTTCGCTGCCTGTAACTATGTTTTCATTTTATTGCAAAAAGACATTCAGCAACATCGCCCCTCCGGGGTGAATCACGCAGAAACAGGGGTGATTTTACCAATGGCCGGTATGATATTGCCATATTATGATTGGTCGATATATAAATTTGTTTGCTTTAATGGGAACTCACACACTGCTTTCCACGGTCAGCAGGAAATCATAGATAGGCTTCAGCTTTCTGAAGCCATTTCCAAGGACCTCAGGAAGCTCCTTTGAAAATGCAAGTCTGAAATCATTTTGCACGCACTGGAAGTAGATATTTTTTCTGTCCAGCCATTGCCTGAGATTTTCCGGCTGATCAGGATACTTGCTCCTCTTGTATGTCTCTCCCCCGATCGTGAACTCATCCTGGCTTTCATAAGCTTTCAGGGCAGCTGTGAACGCCGGATGCCTGTTGAGTATCATTTCCCTCATCCTTGCCATCGAACCCGTGTCTGCTCCATAATACCCGACGCCATAGCTTGTACCGTACTGACCCAGTTCAAACCAGAAGCACGGCGATGTTGACATCTGCGACTTGTCGCGGAGGAACACGAACCAGACATTGTCCCTGTAAAGACTTTTATCCTTTGTAAACCTGGTATCACGGCGAACCCTCGATATCAGTTTGGACGGGATAGTTATTATACTTTCGTCGATCTCCTTCATTACGGGCGACAGCTGATCCACCAGCTGTACAAAGGGATCATATACATACTTTCTGTACTCGTGCCTATGCTCCTCATACCATTCCTTGCTGTTGTTCATCCTGTTCATCAAAAGAAATTCCAGCGCTTCTTTTTTGAATCCTGTAAAACCCATATAGCCTTCCTCCGGAAAATATGTGTGCTTATTGCTTTTGCTAAATACACGATATGTCTTCGTATTCTGTTTGTCAAGACTTGCATCAAGCAGAACTGCGTCCGGCAATAGCATCACTGCTTTGACACGCAGGCGTATCAGAAAAAAAATTCCAACAAAAGTGTTGACACTATTATAGGTGTGTGTTAAAATTTTATCAAAGATAGTTAAATATTTATAAATATCAGGACAGTAACCGATAAACAGAGAGCTAATGTAAAGGAGGAAGATATATGGAAAACGTAAAAGCATACGATACGATCGACAGCGTAAACAAACTGGAAGAAGCGCTGATCCGCGTAAGGCGGGCCCAAAAGGCGTATGCCGGTTTCACCCAGGAACAGGTCGACGGGATCTTCTTCGAAGCCGCCATGGCTGCCAACAGAGAACGCATACGGCTGGCAAAAATGGCTGTAGAGGAGACAAGCATGGGCATTATGGAAGACAAGGTGATAAAAAACCACTATGCCTCCGAATACATCTACAATACCTATAAAAACGTGAAGACCTGCGGTGTCATCGAGGAAGACAAGGCATACGGCATCAGGAAAATCGCAGAGCCGGTCGGTATCATAGCAGCAGTCATCCCGACCACCAACCCGACTTCCACGACGATTTTCAAGACATTACTCGCCCTGAAGACAACTATTGGCATCGTGTGCAGTCGTCACCCGCGTGGAATGAAATGCACTGGGGAAGCCGCAAGGATAGTACTTGAGGCCGCAGTAAAAGCAGGAGCCCCTGAGGACATCATCTGCTGGATAGATATCCCCTCGCTTGAAATGACCAACCACATTATGAAGCAGGCGGATCTGATCCTCGCCACCGGCGGACCCGGCATGGTGACGGCCGCATATTCGTCAGGCAAGCCTGCCATCGGCGTCGGTCCGGGCAATACACCGGCAGTCATAGACAGTTCGGCGGACATATTGCTGGCAGTTAACTCGATAATACATTCAAAAACCTTCGATAACGGCATGATCTGTGCATCCGAGCAGTCAGTTATAGTTATCGATGACATTTACGATAAGGTCAGAGTGGAGTTCGCAAAGAGGGGATGCTATTTTCTGAACGACGAGGAAACGGAGAAGGTGCGCAAAACCATAATAATCAACGGTTCACTGAACGCAAAGATTGTCGGCCAGCCGGCACAAAAGGTCGCTGCACTGGCAGGCGTGGATGTCCCTGAGAGCACCAGGATATTGATAGGTGAAGTTGAAAGCGTCGACCTATCCGAAGAATTCGCTTATGAGAAACTCTCCCCCGTTCTGGCAATGTACAGGGCAAAAACCTTCACTGAAGCGCTCGATAAGGCTGAAAGGCTGATCGCTGACGGCGGCTTCGGCCATACCGCATCGGTATATCTCGATACGACGACGGAAAAAGACAAGCTCAATGAATTTGCCGACAGGATGAAGACCTGCCGTATCCTTGTGAATACTCCGTCATCCCACGGCGGCATCGGCGATCTTTACAACTTCAAGCTTGCGCCTTCGCTCACGCTGGGCTGCGGCTCCTGGGGCGGCAACTCGGTATCGGACAATGTAGGCGTTAAGCATCTGCTCAATATTAAGACGGTGGCAGAAAGGAGAGAAAACATGCTTTGGTTCCGTACTCCCCAAAAGGTTTATATGAAAAAAGGCTGCCTGCCTGTTGCACTCGATGAGCTGAAGAGCGTTCTCGGCAAAAAGAAGGTGTTTATAGTAACAGACTCCTACCTTTATAAGAATGGCTTCACAAAACCGGTCACAGACAAGCTCGACGAAATGGGCATTGTGCACGCCACCTTCTATAATGTAGAACCGGATCCAACGCTTGCATGCGCCAGGGAAGGCGCTGCCGCCATGAGGTCCTTCGGTCCGGACTGCATAATAGCGGTAGGCGGCGGTTCCGCAATGGACGCCGGCAAGATAATGTGGGTGCTGTACGAACATCCTGAGATTGACTTCTTGGATATGGCAATGCGTTTCATGGATATCAGGAAACGTGTTTACGCGTTCCCGAAGATGGGCGAATGCGCATACTTCATAGCTATACCTACAACGTCCGGCACAGGCAGCGAGGTTACTCCGTTTGCCGTGATCACTGATGAAAAGACAGGTGTAAAATATCCTCTGGCAGACTATGAACTGCTGCCGCATATGGCAATAGTCGACGCCGATCTGATGATGGATCAGCCTAAGGGCCTCACAAGCGCTTCAGGCCTAGATGCTCTCACCCATGCCCTTGAAGCATATGCATCGATGCTGGCTACTGATTATACAGACGCTCTTGCACTCAAAGCCATCAAGCTGATATTCGAATATCTGCCCAGAGCTTATGAAAATGGTGCCGACGACCCCAAAGCAAGGGAGAAAATGGCCGACGCATCCACGATCGCAGGCATGGCATTTGCAAATGCATTCCTCGGCGTCTGCCATTCGATGGCCCACAAGCTGGGTTCGTTCCACCACCTGCCTCATGGCATCGCAAACGCATTGATGATAAGCGAGGTTCTTCGCTTCAATGCGGCTAAAGCACCGGCAAAAATGGGCACCTTCCCGCAGTACGACCATCCTCATACCCTCGGCAGATATGCGGAGATTGCCGACTATCTTGGCATAAAGGGCAAAAACGATGAAGAAAAGCTTGAAAACCTGATTCGCGCCATCGAGGATTTGAAGGAAAAGACCGGCATAAAGAAGAATATCAGGGATTATGGAATAGACGAGAAGGACTTCCTTGACAGGCTTGACGAAATGTCGGAGCAGGCCTTCGACGACCAGTGCACCGGCGCAAACCCCAGGTATCCTCTGATAAGCGAGATCAGAGAGATGTATCTCAACGCATACTATAGCAGAAAGTAAGCACCTGCCATGACTGAAATAATCCAAAACCTCAGCAGCAGGCAGAGCATCTGCTATGGCAGAGGCAAAGCAAAACCAATAACGGCAGGCTATACACCTGCCATGGCAGGCAAATCAGATGTTTTTGATCGAATAAAAGGAGGTCGGTAAAATGAATCTCGACAATATAGTTGCCGTGAGAACGACAAAAACCGTATATCGCGACGGAGATCTTGCTATAAAGGTATTCAATGAGAACTATTCAAAGGCCGATGTTCTCAACGAAGCCCTCAATCAGGCCAGGATAGAGCAAACAGGTCTCCATATCCCCGAGATCATCGAAGTCACAAAAACAGAAGGAAAATGGGCGATCGTCACAAGGTTCATAGAAGGCAGGACGCTTGAATCCCTTATGAATGACAACCCGGACAAGTTTGACGAATACATTGAGTTCTTCGTGGATCTGCATCTGGATGTACACCGCAGGAAGGCTCCAATGCTCAACAAGCTGAAGGACAAAATGCAGCGCCAGATATCGATGACTGATCTGGATGCCACGACCCGCTATGATCTCCACACCCGTCTGGAATCGATGCCGAACCATGACAAGGTATGCCACGGGGATTTCAACCCGAGCAATATTATCGTGACAGAAGACGGCACCCCGTATATACTGGACTGGTCCCACGCGACCCAGGGCAACGCATCGGCCGACGCAGCTAGGACTTACCTGCTCTTCTGGCTTTCCGGAAATATCGATGCGGCAAAGAAATATCTCAGATTGTTTTGCAAAAAAAGCGACACGGCGATGCAATATGTACAGAAATGGATACCGCTGGTGGCTGCCTGTCAGTCCATAAAGGGCGATCCCGCCGAACGAAGCCTTCTGCTGCAATGGGTCGACGTTATAGATTATGAATAGACGTATTGCAGACATTACAAAGCGGATCCACTGTCTGCGCCGGAGGGCTGTAAACTCGGCACAGGCATTGGACCCGCTTGTATTATGCCATTCTTTTATTCCCCGCTTGCATACTCGTTGGTCAACGAAACACGTGCGACGAATATTTTGAGATGCCTCATGAACTTCTTATCTTTCTGGACTATTCTAAATCCGGCTCTGTATTTGCCGTTCAACCATATGCAATATACTACCTCGCATTTAATATCATACGGCATGCCGTCCAAAAGCATACGTATCCCAAGGATCTTGCCGCGCTCGATTTCATACTCGCTGATTATCCCTATGCCGGACACCGAAAGGTCGATTATCATAAACTCCAGCGGCCTGTCAAGCTCAAGCGGTTCCTTGGCGGCAGCATCCGCATATTCCACGCTGCATAAAACCTTCTGTATATGCCTTATCCTGACAAAAAGCCTTCTGTCTGCGAGCAGACCCTCGTCGATCTTTTTTGAAATTTCCCTGTCGCCGCCCCATACATCTTCATCCAGCGGCATCTGGTCAATACTGCCGGCTGAAGCCTCCGATCTGTCAGATCCATCCTTCAAGGCACTGCCGCTCCGGGGATCCCCTGAAGCATCCGGCAGCGCGCCATCAGAACCCCGGGGCTTCCCGATAATGTCGGGTCGATCCGTTACGGTTTTCTTTCCGCCGTTTCTGCCTGAATTGATGATGATCCTGTCTGACATAGGGCTTACCTCTTGTGAAGATATAAGTTCACATATATTTTACCACTATCACCATATATAAAACATAGATTATGCAGCCTATACAATAGGTCTGACGGCCTACTCGCCGACACTGTCCGGCATCTATCGATTATCCGGCTTATCGGTATTGTCTGATATTGCTTATTTGTCATCCTCACTGGCATTGGCTGATACAGGCTGTCCGACAGGCTCGCCGGTATTACCCGGCACTGCCTGCACAACAGGCTTCCCGGCTTCGATCAGGACTTTGTTCGCCATCATTAAAAGGCCTTGCACGAGCATGAGCGCACCTGTTATGATCAACAGCAGCTCAATATCTGCAAAATCAGCCACAGGTCCGAAGATAAGCATCGAGAGCGGCATGATCGAGCAAGATATCATATTCAGCACTCCGAAAACCCTGCCAAGGTAATTCGGCTCGACTTTCTGCTGAAGCATCACTGTAAAAGGCGTATTGAATATCGGCATACACATTCCGACGATACCCATTAAAACGAGATATATAACGAAGTGGCAGATTCCGCCCAGACCGATCGTACAAAATGCGATAGCCAGATTTGAAAGCACCATCGTATGCAGTTTGTTTTTAAATCCTCCCCAGGCGGCGATAATAAGTCCGCCGGCCATCATCCCGATCGAAAAGCTCATTTCTATGGCCGAAAGGCGCCAGACATCGTCACCATAGCTGCGGGTCACCTGCAGCGGAGTCAGGAATGCAAGAGGCGCTACAAGAACAAAGTAAAACGCACAGAACAAAAATGCCGTTTTAATAAAAGCATGATCTCCGATATACCTTATGCCCTCCATCATATCACTGAAATAGCTCAGCTGCTTTTTCTCTTCCGCGCCTGCATGTCTGGGGATATGCAGGAAAATAAGCAGTATCATCACAGCGATAAATGCCGTGACCACATCTATAAAGAATATATACTCTATCCTCGCATAAGTAAGCAATACGCCGCTCAGCATAGGAGACAGCAGCGTTACCAGCGACTGGATGGTGCCGTTAACTCCGTTGACCTTTGTAAGCTTGTCTTCCGGCACTATATCAGGCAGTATGGCTGCAGCAGCAGGCATCTGCACCCCCGATCCAAACGAACGTATGACAGATACTGCAAAGAGCATCCATGTCGATCCGTAGCCGGTAAGAAATATAAATGCCATGATGAGCGTTGATACAGCGATCAGTGAATCCGACAGCATAACAAGCTTCTTTCGGTCGTACCTGTCGGCCCACACCCCTGCAAACGGCGAAATCAGGAATGTCGGCACGAATCCGCAGATGATGGAGATCGTCATCATGATGCCGGATTGGGTCTTAAGCGTGATATACCAGGTTATTGCATATTGGACCAGCGCCGAACCGAAAAATGATATGGCCTGGCCTGATAAAAACAATATGATATTTTTCTTCCAGTTAACTTTTGTCGTATCCAAAGTGTCCTCCAGAGCTTTATCTAATTATTCAACTCAAACATAATACTCTATTATGCCTGCTGTTTCAACTGTTGATGAAAGAAACACATACTTCTGTCTTGAGACTGTTCTGCATCTGCTGACAAAGTAATGAACATGCTTTTGTCCTGCGGCTTCTGCTTGCGGCTTAAGTTTTATGGCTTCAGTTTTTCGACAGTTTTCACCTTTGGCTTACGACTTATTATACGGCTTTTAGAGCGACTGGTCTCATGTCGGCTGTCAATTTTATCAGAAAAAAGGTTAAAATTCCTTTTATAGTTTTTATATCAATGCTATAATCAATAAAAAATATGTTGGAGGAACATATGAAACAGGATATGATAGTGATTTTGGACCTCGGCAGCACGATGAACACCGATATTGCCAGAGCGGTCCGTTCCCTCGGTGTTTACAGCGAGATCCACCCCCATGACATAACAGCTGAGAAGTTGTCGACGCTGCACAACATAAAGGGCATAGTCATAAACGGAGGAGAAAACAATATTGTTGACGGCGAAAGGATCAAAGTGTCCGAAGCGGTGTATAATGCAGGCTGCCCCATAATGACTGCAGCGTATGATGCGCCCGGATGTGCACTGAGTATAAAGGACTGGCCCGAATCGGAGGACGAACTGAAATCAGTCCTGAAATCATTCGTATTCGACACCTGTAAAGCAACACCCAACTGGAACATGAAAAATTTCATTGAGGACCAGATCGAGCTGATACGAAAGCAGGTCGGCGATAAAAAGGTACTGCTTGCACTGTCCGGAGGCGTGGACAGCTCAGTGGTCGCCGCATTGCTGATCAGAGCCATAGGCAAACAGCTCGTATGTGTCCATGTCAATCATGGACTGATGCGCAAGGGCGAATCCGAAAGTGTAATTGAAGTATTCAAGAACCAGCTTGACGCCAATTTGATATATGTCGACGCATCCGAGCGCTTCCTGTCAAAGCTCGCGAACGTATCCGACCCTGAGCAGAAGAGAAAGATTATAGGAAGCGAGTTCATCCGTGTGTTCGAAGAGGAGGCGCGCAAGCTTTCGGGCATCGAATTTCTTGCGCAGGGGACCATTTATCCCGATATAGTGGAAAGCGGCACAAAGACCGCGAAGATCGTGAAGTCCCACCACAATGTCGGAGGTCTTCCGGATGATCTGGAATTCAAGCTGGTAGAACCCCTCTACTACCTGTTCAAAGATGAAGTAAGAGCATGTGGTCTTGAGCTGGGCCTGCCTGAGACGATGGTATTCCGTCAGCCTTTCCCGGGGCCCGGCCTTGGAGTGCGCTGTCTGGGAGCCATAACCCGGGAGCGTCTTGAAGCTGTCCGCGAATCGGATGCCATCCTGCGCGAGGAGTTCGCCAGAGCCGGCCTTGACAAAAAGGTCTGGCAGTATTTCACCATCGTCCCGGATTTCAAATCGGTCGGTGTAAAAAACAACGCAAGATGCTTTGAATACCCTGTCATCATCCGCGCCGTGAATACGGTCGATGCAATGACGGCAACCATTGAGCAGCTTGACTGGCCAATTCTGCTGAAGATCACAGACCGCATACTTTCGGAGGTCCCAAACGTCAACCGCGTCTGCTACGACCTCAGTCCGAAGCCCTGCGCCACGATCGAGTGGGAATAATTAGTCTTTGTGGTGCCTGTCACCCCAAATGGACAGTTACCGGCAATAACCGTCCGATTTGGTTGACAGGCACTCATCGGAGGTAGTTATGCGTACTGTAGCCTGGGCGCTTAAACTCGCGCTGCGTATCAACGCAAAACTGTTTTTGCTGTGGAGTACCCTAAGCGTCCTTCTTGCCATTCTGCCAGCTGTTGCACTGCATTTCAACCGGCAGACCGTTTCCATACTTTCATCATTTTTACTTACAGGTCAAGGCGGGTTTCACGATGTTCTTCCTTCGGTCATTTCTCTCGGTGTCGTACTGACCGCCGTCGGGATTTCCAAGCGTATCAACGGAAATTTCCTGTATTTCGTCATGTATGATTCCTATTACTTCGGTTTTGAGGAATACCTGATGGATATCGTCCGTAAAGTCGAGATCAAGTCGCTGATGGATAAAAGGTACCGTGACGAACATTTCTCCGCCATGAGCAGATGCGGATCCCTTACCGATTTTATGAGTTCCGGATGCCTGTTTCTTTCAAAGCTTGCGTCGTCTGTTTCGCTGCTGATCGTTGCTGCCAGGACTTCATGGGCGATCTTTGGCTTCTCGGCAGCCTATATCACTGCCGTTCTTATCCTCAACTTCATGACAGCAGACAGGGTCCGCTGGGACGGCAGGCTGTATTCGGAAGCATCACGCCTTGCGGATTACTATCAGAACTCTGCAATGTCTCCGGGCGTTGCAAAAGAAACACGTGTATATGGCCTAGCAAAAGAGACGGTGGAAAAGTGGGACAGAGCATATGCCAGGGTCGCAGATATCGATAAAAGATATGTCAGGGCCAGGCAGTTCGTTGCATTTGCCAGCGGTGCAGGATTCTATATTTTTATCGCACTTATGATGGTTTATTCCATATTCCGGGTAGCGGAAGGCGGCATGTCGGTGGATGTATTCCTCATGCTGTATGCATTGGGACAAAGCATAAGCGATGTGACACAGGTTCTTTCCTCCAGTTTTCAGGAAACCGACCGCGGGTTCTATTTTCTTGATCTGCAGCGGAAGTTCGTTCAATCAGTTCCGAAGACAGAAACGGATCAGGAGGAAGGCTTTGCTCCATCCGACAGCAATATTGTGTTTAAAGCGGAAAATGTATGTTTTTCATATGATGATCAGACTGAAGTGCTGCATGATTTGAATTTTGAAATAAAAAAGGGAGAAACCATTGCACTGGTAGGTATGAACGGAAGCGGCAAGACAACGCTCGTAAAGCTCCTTATAGGCTTGTTCAGCCCGACAGGAGGCAGTCTGAGTTTCTATGGCGTTCCATACGACGACAGGACCCGGGCTTCAGTCGTCAAGAAAGTCGGCATGTTTTTCCAGGATTTTTACATATTCCATGCTACACTTAGAGAAAACGTCGGGTTCGGCGATTTGAAAAGCCTTGATAACACAGAGCGTATCCACCTTGCCATGAAAAAAGGCGGAGCCGACAAATTACCCAAAAAGTTTCCCAAAGGTCTTGAACAATGGCTGCTTCGCGATGTCATCAGGGACGGAGCAATGCTCTCAGGCGGTGAAAAGCAGCGGATAGCAGTTTCCCGCGCCCATATGAGCGATAAGGAGATACTGATCTTCGACGAACCGGCTGCCGCACTGGACCCAATCGCCGAAATGCAGCAATTCTTTGCAATACGTGAAAAAATCCATGGGCGGACAGCCATACTGATCAGCCACCGTGTCGGTTTTGCACGGCTTGCCGACAGGATCATCGTGATGGATGGCGGCAGGATCGCCGAAAGCGGCACGCATGATGAACTGATGGCTGCCGGCGGCATATATGCAGGATTCTTCCGGGAACAGGCCCAGTGGTATACAAAGGAAGATGGGCAGCGGTATGAATCAAAGGAAGATGAGGTATTGGTATGAAAGGAGAGGGGGTAATGATATGAGCAAGCTGCGGACACTATTAAAAGCGCTTTCTGTAAGCATAAGCATCAAAGGTGCTTTTTCGACGACAGTAAGTCTGCTCGGTTTTGCCGCAGCATATCTTCCGGTAATCATTGCCGATCAGCTCCGGGCCTTGACTGACTCCCTTCAATCGCTTACCGGTACAGGCGGAAGTGTCTCTCCTTCCCTTTCCATATTTGCAGCAGTAATAGGTCTCTATTTCGCCAATGTCATCATTATTAACATCCAGCAGTATGCAAATGAACTGGATGCGATAAGGATCCAGCAATATATCAAACGCACGATCATGCGTCATAAATGCGAGGTTCGCTATAAATATATAGAAAATTATGACGACTTTCAGAAGCGCCTTTCCTTCATTGAGACATATGCAGGCTACAATATGGCAAGATGCATGGGAAATATCATATCGATCCTGCAGCTTGCAGTTGCATTCAGTGCAGCTGCGTTCACGCTCTGGAAGATCGATCCCTATATCGTGCTCATCCTCTTTGTCACAAGCATACCAGCCGCTATACTCTCATATTTCCAGCAGGACGAGACCTTCAGGCAGCGTGCTAAGTGGATAGAGGAAGGTGCGTTGGCGATCCACTACTACAACATGCTTGGCGGAAGCGGTTATTCATATAACGGACTGCAGGAAATCCGGCATTATGGGTTGTTCGATTACCTGAAATCGCGTTGGCGAGACATTGCAAACGATTACATAAGCAAAAAGAACCGGATCATGGCCAAACACCTCAAATTCAACACTGCCGCCGACTTTCTCAGGAGTGCCGTTTATCTGGCAATATTATTGATTGCCGCCAGGTCGATATATAATGATCCATCAGTCGGTCTGGGAACATTCACACTGGTCTACACACTTTCAGGGCAGCTTCAGTCCTCAATCGGTGAATGTCTTTCCGGTATAATGGTGTTAGCACAGAACATCCCGTATATGAAGGAATTCTTCTATCTGGAGGAAATTGAGCGCGAGCCGCAGCAAAGCATGTCCGCCCTGGATGTTAACGGAAGTGTTGAATTCAGCGGCGTTAGCTTTTCATATCCGAATACACAGACGGATGTCCTGAAAAATATCACGGTTCATATCAGAGAAGGCGAAAAGGTCGCTGTCGTAGGCGAGAACGGCAGCGGGAAATCTACATTTATAAGTCTTTTGTGCGGCATGTTTACGCCGAAAACAGGACAGATCATGGTAGGCGGAATTGATGTACAGACTGATCCGATAGCTGCCCGGAACGCCATATCCGTCGTATTTCAGGACTTTGCGCATTATGAATCGAGCCTTCGGGATAACATCACAGTATCGGATAAAGACAGGGCGGCTACAGATGAGGAAATTATGGAGCTGCTGCGCAGTATAAATGTCGATGATGTCGTCACGGAGCAAAAGAACGGCCTGCACGAGCTTGTCGGCTCCTTTTCGGACAAGGCAAACAATCTCTCCGGCGGCCAATGGCAGAAAATATCTATTGCCCGTGCAGCCTACAGAAATAAAGCAAAGATCATGATACTCGACGAACCAGCATCAGCACTCGATCCATCGGCTGAGGCCCAACTCTACCGCAACTTTGCTTCGCTCACGGGAGACAGGACGACCATACTGATCTCACATCGACTCGGCATCACATCTATAGTGGATCGTATCCTCGTATTCAAAGACGGCACCATCATCGAGGACGGTTCCCACCAGGAGCTGATGGCGCTGGATGGGCACTATGCACAGATGTACCGGGCACAGGCTCAGTGGTACGAGTAAAATATACATGGGTGCCAGGCCCAGTGGTATGAGTAAAATATATGTGGGTGCCAGGCACAGTGGTACGAGTAATTATATCTCAAGTATTTCGCTGCGATCGACAGGGATCGAAATTTCCCCGAAGCCGTAATCATTGATAAGCTTTTTCATTTCCGTTGGATCCACAGTGCCTTCAAAGTCTATGAGGTGTACCCCTATGACCCTTTCAGGCTTGAAAATGCTCATAATGTTCAGCAAATAGCTTAGATGATGATGGATTGCATATCTCGGATCATCTCTTTTGGTTATATATCCTTCATCGACAAGATTGCATATTACGATGTCCATATCGCTGGCGACTTCCTTTATTTCTTTTGTCAGAAAGCTGTCTCCGGTAATATATATGCAACTTTGGCCATCACTTATCATGTAACTGTTGTGTACGGGTTTCCAGCCCATAAAGTGAGATGTGCTGATAATTTTTATGCAGATTTCGCCGATATTGACTGATACAGGATCAGCATTATTTTGTGAATAAGCAGCTCTGATCTGTCCGATTCCGGCCTTACCCGCTTCCATCAGCGGCTTGACTATGGACGGCGGCCCTATGATTGTCACTGAACGGCCTGTCAGATCCGGCAGCTTTGAGGGATCGAAATGGTCCGCATCATCATGGGTAAATAAAATTATGTCCCCCTCTCTGACTTCCTCCGGTACATTGACAGAGTTAAAAGTATCGACAAGTATCCTTGCTTTTCGTATCATAATTTCCAGTGCACCAACACCCGGGTTTCTTACAGAAACGCGACCCATTATCAAACAACCCCCTGCATGACGTGCCCGTCACGTCAGTTAGTCAGTTATTTGATCAATCCTTGAAATATTTGACTAGCTGACGTGAAAAGTCTATCCATATTATATCATTTTTACCTCCATTTCTCAATAATTGTTGAGCTATGGCTATATAACAACTATAGATCTTTTCTCCGAGAAATATAGTAAAATAAAAAAAGCTGCGAATATTCAAGACATTTTCCTGTCTATATATGTGAGACGCAGCTTTGATATCTGCTCTGAGCACGGTGTTGTTTTGATGCAGATTCTGAACGAGATATTGATTTGATGCAGGCTCTGAACGAGATATTGATTTGATGCAGGCTCTGAACGAGATATGTTTTAATGCAGACTCAGAGTGAGGTGTTGCTTTGATACGGACTCAGAGCCCGGATAATATGCAATACAGTGAGGTATGTTTGAATGGAGGATCAGGAAATCATCGCTCTGTACTGGAAACGAGATGAAACAGCGATACGGGAGACCGATCACAAGTACGGCAGGTTCTGTTATAGCCTTGCTTACAATATTCTTGCCGTTTCGGAGGATGCCGAGGAGTGTGTCAGCGATACCTATCAAAAGGCCTGGAACTCCATTCCGCCGGAAAAACCCGCTGTTTTTCGTGCATGGCTCGGAAAGATAACACGCAACATCTCAATCAATCGGTGGCACTATAAACGCGCCGGAAAGCGATGTTCGGGAATGGAGATACTTTTATCGGAACTATCCGACTGTATTCCTGATCTCAGAACAACAGACAAAATAATCGAGGCAAAAGAGCTATCACAACACATCAGCAGTTGGCTGGATACTCTTTCGCCACAGGATCGGAGCCTTTTCGTACGCAGGTATTGGAACGGTGATGCGCTGCAATCGTTGTCTTCATTATGCGGAATATCCCCAAATAAACTTGCCGGACACATGTTCCGTCTACGCAGCAGCCTTAGGACGTATTTGACAGAGAAAGGGGTGGCAATATGAGCCGTGAACAGGAGCTTAAGCTGCTAAACGCCATCACGGACATCCGCGACGACCTGATAGAACAGGCCCAGGATGTGAACCTCCAGGCTGCCAGTCAGGTAGCAGAGGCGTACAACACATCAACCGATAATATGGAGGAGAAGGCATATCGCAGAGATAATCGTACCAAGAGGAGCATATTGGATACGATTACCTCCCGTACTAAGCCGAAGTCATCAAACACAACAGCTTCCGGTGCCAGATGGAAAGCATGGAGTGCGGCAGCCGCCTGTGTCATCCTGGCAGCAGGCCTTGGAGGTGTTCTGCTTTGGCATGGCCTGTCTCCTTTTGGCGGCAAAGCAGGCAGCAACACAGCCGGAAGCGGCGGCAGCGGCCATCAGGAAGGCAGTACCTTCATGTCCTACGCCGGGCCTGTGTTTCCACTGACACTGGCAAAAGCACAGAATGATATCACAGCAAGCCGCCATATCTCCTTTGATTTTTCACCTCCAGATGATGATTATCGGCGTATCTGGGGTGCAAGCGTCAAGGACAGCTATGTCCTCTCAAACCATTCGGAACAGGACATAACAATAACCGCACTCTACCCCTTCGCAGGCAGCCTGGCTGATCTGGCAAAGCTTCAGCCGTCCATAACGGCAGGTAAAGAGATTGTTCAGCCTGTTCTGCACACCGGCGGCTACTCCGGCGGATTTATAGGAGTTTTAGGTGCGGATGATCAGGATGGAAGCATCAATATCAAACGATTAGAAGGTTGGGAAGACTATAAGACCCTGCTGCAGGACGGAAGCTATCAGCAGGATGCTTTATCTCCCTTCCCAGAGTTTGATCAGAAGGTAACGGTATATGAATTCTCCGACTTCAAAGCACCTCTTGAACAATACCCGGCAGCAACACAGGCAATTTCCTTCTCTGCCGACAATAGCAGGACTACTATCCTGACATACGGCTTTGAGGGAGGAGAATGGCATAAAGATGGCTTCAGGCGTTACAGCTTCTTTGTGCCGGATGGTGTCTCCATGCGTTCGAACTGCAAGATGCTGATCGTGTTGGGTGATGATATCGAAAGCTATTCACTGGAGGGATATAAAAACGGAGCCACAGAGAAAGGCAATGAGCTAGATGGCGTAACCTGCACAATCACCCGATATGAGGCAGTATTATCCGATATCATTGACAGGCTCATCATTGAGCACTTATCGCATTACAAGCAAAGCGAAGGCCTTCCGGCAGGAGTATCCATGGAGATGGTATATGGCGCTGCCGCAGATCTTCTTACCCTATATGGCCCCCTGGGTGGTTCAACAACCGAGCGGTATCAGGATGGCCGGCTGGATGATATAATAGCAGAGGCCTATGTGCTTGACCGCGTGTTTTATCTGGAGTTCCCGGTCACGATCCCTGCCGGCGAAAGTGTTTCCGTTACAGCGGACCTATATAAGGACCCCAGCTATGACTTCGCATGCTCCGGTTCGGACAACATAGGATTACAAGGCTATGATATGGTCACTCGCCTCGGAAGCAGCCTGGACTTCGAAAAACAGTCCGCCGAGGTGATAAATACAGAGCTCATCGAAATCGTGCGGCAGAATTTCGGCTTTGACCTGCAGAATAACTTGACAAAGGTCATTCTCGATCCTGCCATCGAACACTATTATCTTGAGGTGCGTACTTTATCTTAATGTGAATGCCTGGCACGCCTGAAGGACTGTTATCTATATCGACTGATCAAATAACCGTCCTTTTGGCGTGCCAGGCACCATAAAAGGATAGTTTTTAATGGTGATTCCCTGTTTCGCTGCACCATTTTGCTATATCTGCGATGAGTTCCAGCGGAAGTGGTTCACTATATGGCAGCTGCAGCGTACCCTTGCTTGTTTTGTACTCCTTCAGCCGGTCAGCGAAATGCATGATTGCTTTATCTCCGGGGTATTTCCCGATATGGTTTTTTAATGCTGCGAAATGGATTATGTTGTGCTTCCGCCAGTAAGTCGGCATGCGCCAGGATATTCGCTCCTCCGCATCCGGCAATACGGCACGGAGAGTTTCCCGTATCTGTATCAGAAAAGGCTGGACGCTCTCATTCTGTGCGGAAATATACTCATCGATCGATTTCGGAAATTCGCTGCAAAAGTGACTCTGGTTCTGGCTCTTGAACCACCGCAGGCATTTGGGACATTGCCACATATTAATCCACCCCATTTCTAAATCTGCTCAGTTCCATTGTTGTTATACCCACGATGAGTTCAAAATAAACCATTTTCAGACTGTTCTCGGCACTTCGCTCCGAACCTATGGTCTTTCAGCTCTGTGGTGATACAGCCTGCAGTTACCGTACCGCAGGGTTCGGGTAAGTATAGATGTCCCCCTTGTAATTCCTGAGGACAGCCTGCTTGTCGTCAATGCCCAATATGTAGTCAGGATTTATCGGTATTTTGCCCCCTCCGCCGGGAGCATCGATAACATAGGTAGGGACAGCGAAACCGGAAATATAGCCTCTGATGTTTCTCATTATTTCAATACCCTGCTCTACCGTTGTCCTGAAATGGCCTATCCCCTTTGCGATATCACACTGATACAGGTAGTATGGCCTCACTCTGATCTTGACAAGCTTTGTGAAAAGCTCCTTCAGCGTACCGGCATCATCATTGACCCCTCGCAGCAACACAGTCTGGCTTCCAAGCGGAATGCCTGCATCGGCGATCCTTTCGCAGGCCTGCGACGACTCGGCAGTTATTTCCCTGGGGTGGTTGAAGTGTGTGTTTATCCATATAGGCTGATATTTCCGCAGCATCTCAAGAAGCCCGGCGGTAATACGCATCGGCAGGACCACAGGCGTACGCGTGCCTATCCTTATTATCTCCACATGTGGTATCGCTCTGAGCCTTCCGATCACATCCTCCAGCCAGTTGTCCGGCATCACCAGCGGATCTCCGCCGGACATCAGCACATCTCTGATCTGCCTGTTCTGCCTGATATATCCCAGAGCTTTTTCAAGCTTACCGCTGCTTAGTGAAAAATCCTCACATCCGACGACCCTTCTCCTTGTGCAATGCCTGCAGTACATGGAACATTTGTGTGTAAGCAGCAGCAATACCCTGTCCGGATACCTGTGGACAAGACCTTCCACCGGCGAGTACTCCTCTTCGCTCAGAGGATCCTCCATGTCGCACTGATCGACGATCAGCTCATTGAGTGACGGGACTGCCTGCTTTCGTATCGGGCAATCAGGATCATCAGCATCCATCAGCGAAGCAAAATGCGGCGTTATTGCCATTTTAAAGTGCTTAAGGCATTTGTCGATATCTGCCCTTTCTCTTTCATTCAGATCAATAACGCTGCAAAGCTGACTGCTGGTTGTTATCCTGTTTCTGATCTGCCATTTCCAGTCATTCCACTGTTCCGGCGCAACATTTGCCCACGGTTTTATTTTTTTATCATCGTTCACTTTAATACGCCTCGATTCAGATCAACTTCACTCATGCCGTACCGCTTCAGTGCGCAGTTAAGGACACTCAAGACCAGCGTCCTGTAGTCTGTTCCGCAGAATCCGGCAAGCATCGGGTAATCGCTGTACCCTGGAGCAAGCCCCGGCAACGGGTTGATTTCAATAAACCATATCGTTCCGTCATCTGAAAGGCGGAAATCCATCCTGGAAAAATCTTTGCATTCGAGAGCGGAATAAATGTCCGCTGCAGTTTTTTTCATTTCGTCAACCAGCGGCTTGTCAAGCTGAGGAGGGCATTTGTACTCTATATGCTTCTTGTAATTCTTTTTGACATCGTAGCTGTATATCGGGTTTTCCCGGTTTTTATCGATCCAGCATATCTCCATCGGTTCAAACACATGCATATCGCCGCCGTTTCCCAATATTCCGACAGTGAACTCGCGGCCTCGTATATATTCCTCTGCAAGCATCGGCTGGCCATAAAGCCTGAAATTCCTCTCAACTATCTCCTTAAGCTGTTTTTCATCGCTTGCTATGGCAAAATCAGAAATCCCTTTACTGGAGCCTTCACTATTCGGTTTTACGATAAGCGGGAACCGTAATCGGGGATCAGGTATGAAATCAGGAGATTTGATCAGCTGGAATGTCGGCGTTTTTATACCAAATGCGGACAAATACCTTTTTGTTGCTGCTTTATCCAGTGCAAGACATAGAGTTGTTTCATCTGAACCTGTGAATGGAATGCCAAGAAAAGATAAAATAGCAGGAACCTGTGCTTCCCTGCCTCTTCCGAAAGTACCCTCCGCTATGTTGAAAACTATATCGATTTTGGTGCTCCTAACTTTATCGATAAATCCTGCATCTGCCTCCAATAGAACTGTCCTGATGCCTGCAGAATCCAAAACCTCTTTTATAGCTTCGATCGTATCAGGTGAGTCGTATTCGGCTTCGCTGTCCTCGGCCTCAGACTTGACGCCCTTTTTCAGGTTATACGACAAACCTGCTGTCATAGGAGGAGGGACGTTATCATTCTCCGTCATGTAAGTCACACTCGATTCAAAATATATTTACATTACATACATTTGTTTACTGTAATGTATGCAATTAATTATAGCAGAATCGCTGTATATATAAATCGCAGAATATACCGATGCAGAGCGGATTTGACATAAACAGGATTACTGACGTAAACTGTTGACTAATATCGTTTATTTGGTGCCTGTCACGTCAGCTAGACAGTTATTTTTATCAGTCGATCAAATAACTATCTTTTTACGGTGCCTGTCACCTTTTCAAAATTCTATATTCTCCAGGTACAGACCGCAGGCGTCTGCTACAAAGCCCGCATATTTGCGTTCCTTTGAGGCAATGATCCCCGGAATGCTTTGTATTTCCAGTTTGCCCAGGCCTGCCTCGATCAGCGTACCGGTTATCCTTCTGACCATGTTGTGAAGAAATCCGTTGCCGCGGATGCGGATATAGATAAAGCCGTTATCTTCCTCGATATCTATCGAATATATCGTTCGAACCATTGATTTGCTTTTGGACCTGGCATTTGTGAAAGCAGTAAAATCATGCTTGCCTATAAAGTGCCCGGCTGCCGCTTTCATTTTGCCGAAATCAAGCTTCTCAGGCACATGCAAGCTGTACTTCCTCATGAAGGGTTCGGGGTATTCCCTGTTCCAGATCTTGTACAGATATGTCTTGGCCGCAGCATTGTATCTCGAATGGAAATTCTCCTGAACCAGGGAAACATCAATAACGCTGATATCATTTGGCAGATATCTGTTCAGGTAGTTTTTCACTTCTGAAGGCTGTAGATCCTGCTCCGTCTTGAAATTGGCTATCTGGCACAACGCATGCACACCTGCATCGGTTCTGCTGCTGCCGATTATCTCAACATTTTCCCCGAGCATTTCAGAAAGCACTTTTTCTATTTTCCCCTGTATCGTCTCTTCACTGTTCCCGAGACGCTGCCATCCCCTGTAACGGCCGCCGTCATACCATATATGCAGCTTATAGTTGTTCATAACTGTCTCCCTTGGTGCCTGGCACCCTAAAAGGATAGTTATTGCACATAACTGTCCGATTGTGGTGCCGGGTACTTTATAAAAATGCCTCGATGCCTTTATTTACAAGCCTTGTGACAAATACAGCCATTTCTTTTGTCGGCTTGGGCTTTTCGTCGAACAGCCACTTGCGGACGATGCCGATGCTGCCGGTAGCTGCGAAGGTGTATATATAATCGACGGTCGGACCGTCCACCGACTTCTTTTTCTTCCATTCCAGAACAATGCGCTCACTGACTATCTGCATGATCACAGCCTGAAAATCGGTGTCGACATTGTTGCCAAGCAGCACGCGGCATAGCTCCCTGTTGTTGTTGATGTACTCAAACATCTTGTAAATCATCTGCATCATGCTTGTTTCATCTTTGTCCAGCGCAAAGTTATCAAGGTATGATGTAATATCCGCGATAAACTCGTCCTCAATTTTCTTCAGCAGGTCGAACTGATCGGCATAGTGGGTATAAAAGGTTGCACGGTTGATGTCTGCATGTTCGCACAGTTCCTTGATGGTGATCCTTGATATCGGTTTATCCCGAAGCAGCTTTATCAGGCTTTCCCGAAGCACCATTTTCGTATATTTGACACGTCTGTCCGCAGCCAAGCATCCTCACTCCATTTCAAATAAAATAACCCATTAGTATAATATCTTCCACAGTGTCAGTATAATTGATGCGTGTAAAATAGTCAACACGGTGTTGACTAACTACAGTCTTTATAATCTGAGAAGCTTTGTTGTCAGAAAATCTTATCGCTGCACTGATAAGCCCTTATAATCGGAAGAACCTTGCCGCCGTTATAACACAAAATTAGTCGCCGGCTAAACCTCTGTAACTGGTCCCCCCTATCGCCGGCAACAATCTAAGTGCTATAATATAGATATAGATGATAATGATAAGCCCAAGCCTGTGGCACAATGCCGAAGGCCGGCAGCGAATGGCGGAAGAAATATGAAAACCAAACTCCTGGAATTCTGCAGTTCGATCAATATAGAGCATGCAGGGATCGCTCCTGCCGAACCGTACCTCGATTTTGAACAGGTATGGCGCAGGCAGATCGATAAAGGCCGCACCAGCGGTTTCGAAGAGAAAGATATCGCAAGGCGGGTATACCCTGAGCTGACTCTCGATGACGCCAGATCAGTCATCGTGTGTCTGTTCCCCTATTACACCGGGGGGAACGGCGGTGCCGATCTGTCAAAATCCGCCCGCAGCATCGACTACCATCTCATCGTGATGAAAAAGCTCAGGTGTATAGGAGAGTTCCTGGAGAAGAACATCGAAAGCTTTCACTATAAAGCCTTCGCGGACAGCGGCCCTTTCAGCGACAGGTATCTGGCCTATAAAGCCGGACTCGGTTTCTGGGGCATAAACAGCAACTTGATCACCGACCAATACGGTTCATATTTTTTTATCGGATATTTGCTGAACAACTACCCGTTTGAACCGGATCAGCCCATGGACAGGACATGCGTCAGATGCCTCGAATGTGTAAGGAAGTGCCCCGGGCAATGTATCACAGGAGATTTTACCATAGACCCTCAACGCTGCAAATCGTATCTGACTCAGAAAAAAGGCAGCCTGACGCAGGAAGAAGCGGACATTATCAGCAAGCACCGGCTTATATGGGGCTGTGACGTATGTCAGGATGTCTGTCCACACAATAAGGATCCACAAACAACTATCCTAATGGAGATCAAAGAAGATCTGATATACAGCATCGATGTCGAAGAACTGAAGTCCATATCCGGCAAGGAGTTCCAAAGGAGATACGGCAACCGGTCATTCAGCTGGAGAGGTAAGGACATATTGATCAGAAATCATGAAATCATACACGGAAAATGATATAATGCGAACGAAATGCGAACGCCCATTGACATCATAACGTATTTGTTCTATGGATATTGCTCACACAGTTCTGTAAATGCATACGATATAGTTCAATAGCTATATCCTTAAATTACCCCTGTTTTTTGTGCGGGAAGCTTCAGCAGCGCTCTGCCCCTCAGCAAACATATTAATGCCCTGATAAAGGTATTTTTCAAACACAGAAAACAATATAACAGCCGGGATCGTGGATAGGACAGCAGCCGCAAACACACCGTCCTGCTGCAATATATCATCGCTTGGCAGAAATATAGAAGCAGGAAATTTGATCATATCCTGAAGAAAAATCTAGGGTTGCTCAACCATTTTCCAGTTGTCAATAAACAATAATACAATCAATGCGGCAATCCCGTTTTTCATCAGCGGCATCACGATCCTGACCAGTATGGTTAATTGGGATGCCCCCATAATTTCTGCAGCTTCCAGATATTCTGCAGGTATATGCTGCATAAACTGTTTCAGTAAAAACACTCCAAATGCACCAAACACACCGGGAAGGATCACCGAAGAATATTTCCCGAGAAGCCCCAGCTTTTCAATAATAATATAGTTTGGAACAAGTGTCACGAGAAAAGGCATCATTAATATGATGACATTTAGAAATTATATGGAATCGAACAATTTAGACCTCATTCTGGAAAAAGC
>CAZQUQ010000015.1:22264-25375 GCA_964596445.1 uncultured Oscillospiraceae bacterium | reverse complement strand
TCTGGAATCCGATCAGCTGCATTAATCCGCTGTCTGGAATCCTATCAGTTGCTTAAATATGTCAATTGCATTATAATATTTCCTGCATTGATTATAAGTCTATTACTCAGAAAGGTGAACGAAAATGTCCGGTTATTTCCTGGTAGGTACAAATAAGATGCGCTGACAACAAACAGGTTTCAGGATGCCCATACTTTATGGGCTTGGTTTGTTATGCAAAAATACTGCCTACAAGGAGATAATAAAATGTATATAAATAATCTGATCATAAAGCATTATCTTAAAAATGTATTGTTCATAAATGGAACTGCATATGCAGGAAAATCAACGATGGTCAAAATGCTCGCCGAGAAGTACGGGTTGATCCATTGCGGTGAAAACTATAACTGTATTCCGGATGGAATACTGACTCCGGAGCAATACCCAAACCTGTGCTATTTTCAAACGATGAAAGACTGGCAGGAGTTTGTGAATCGAACTCCCGAAGAGTATGAAAAATGGATCTATGCCAATATGCGGGAGATTGCAGAATTTGAAATAACATATCTTATGCACATATCCAGGCAGCAAAAAGTCATCGTCGATACCAACATCCCAATTGACATACTGCATGAGATAGCGGATTACAACCAGGTAGCGATCATGCTGTCTCCCCAGTCAATGTCGGTCGAACATTTTTTTGACCGGGATGACCCGGATAAGGTGTTTTTAAAGAAGCAGATCATGCAGGCGGAAGACCCGGAAAAGACAATGGCAAATTTTATTGCCTGCATAGCTAGGATAAACAGTCAGGAGCATTACGATGAATATGCCAACAGCGGTTTCTTTACGATCGTCAGAGAGGATGCAATGTCCGACACAAGGGATGAAACGCTTGAAATCCTAGCAAAACACTTTGGTTTGACGTGATGATCCTGAAAGCAAGTGTATAAAGACAGCGAACCACCTTTATCTCTGTATTTAAAGTTTGAAGGTCTCGCCTGGAAGACATTAAATGTCGAACACGAATGGGACTCAAAGCAGCCTTTTCTGCTTGGCATTGATTAATAACACCTACCCCCTGTATAATTATGGTAGAATTAATAATGAATAGTTATCAAATATGAATCAAAATTTATTATTTTTGGAGGTGAATCTGATATGGAGAGAAGCTATAGGACATGGAGAATGATGCAAGGAATAAGCTGTATCAGCTATGCAGTTTTCATGATTGGTTTGTACTGGATGATGTATTTAAATTCATCAAATGTGGCTCTTATAATTATGGCTATTATAGCAGCTGCTTCACTAATAACAACGACTACCTCAGGCTTAATAAAAGCTTTTATTGGTCATAAAATGGGAATTAAATCAACAAAAAGGGATTGGTTAATCGTAAGTATCGCTCTCATACTGTGCATTACATATTTTGTAATCAAATACCTTTATATATAGCAAATGAACCTAACTGAGAAGCTCATAAAGGCATTTTATTTATTGAAAAATAAAAGTAAAAGTGATATTTGGCCTGATTAGGTTAATTGGCAGAGCATTTATATGCTCTGCTAATTAACATAAAATTACAGATAAAGTTGTCTGCTCCGCTTCCCGCAAAGGCGGCCCAGGATTGCAGACATGCGTTTTCCCTTCCGTTTGATTTCCAGCCTGTGACGACGAATACCAGCGACGGCATGGCTGTCACAAAATCATACCATGACATATTACCGAAGGCTGCCAGGTATTGCTCGGTAAATTTCGCCGGCCTGTCGGTAACAGAAAGTTCCTTTTTCATAATGAATCCCCCTTTCATTAGATCATAGCACATCAATGCGACAACAGTATGTCATGTATGACATAGACATAAAAAACTTCTGCAAAACAACTAAGTTTGCAGAAGTTTTCCCCATTATTTCTTATTATTTCTCATTACTTCTCACTAATACTTAAATCAAACCTGCATTTTTCAGAAGCTTTATTACTGCTGCAGCGCTCTCAGCCCTTGTAACATTATTCTTTGGTTCGAGCTTTCCATTGCTTCCGATAAATAAACCATTATCGACACAGACAGCCGCACCGTCTATCGCCCAGTTCGATACATCACCGGAGTCAGAGGAGTTTTTGCTCAGGATATCGGTATTTACCAGTGTTATGTCCATTCCTGCTATTTTCATTGCCCTTGTAATCATTAGCATGGACTGTTCCCTTGTAATCAGATCATCCGGTCCGAATCTGCCATCGGTATAGCCCTTTATGATTCCATATTGGTATGCGGTGCAGATATATGAGTAATACGGATCATCCTTCCCCACATCCGGGAAATTATTATCAGCAAACCCAGAGCCTTTCAGCCCCAATGCCTTTACTATCATTGCCGCAAATTCTGCCCTTGTAACAGCTTTGTCAGGCATGAAGTACCCATTTCCCGTTCCGCTGATTATGAGCCTTGAACCCGCATCATATATATAATCCTTTGCCCAGTGATTCTCAACATCCTTGAATGTCAATGGATTATATATAAGTGCATATGTGCTGTTTGTCAGGCTGTTCATATTTGCAAAGTACCTGTTTCCTATGGCATAAACCGATGTTGGTACGTGAATGAATGAGCCGTCAGGATAGTATACAACTCCCGTAGTTATTTTATCAGGGTCAACTCCCTCCGGTATTGCTACAGTCCTTGTAACATAACTACTAAATGAAGAGACAACAACTTCCTTTCCTGCATATGTAAATGATATTTCAAACTCAACAGGATCGGCCATTATCTCGAAGCCATTGCCATCAGCTTCGCTTTTCATCTCTTCAGATTTGTCATCAGAAACCCTGGTCACTGTGACTTTAACCAGGATATCATTAAGTTCGGGATTCCCGCCAAATTGTTTAACCACCTCATCCAGATCGATAACATTGGCAGGCAGGGAGTATGCTGCATTCTCCGTCTTGATTTCAAGAACTGTATTCATATCTGCCATTGCCTTCAAAGTGCTGGCCATTAGCTCCCCGACAACTCTGTCTGAATTATATGCAACAGGTATTATTACTTTCTTTTCCTCGCCAGGTTCCGTTCTTTCCATTTCATCAAGGATCTTCCGTACTTCAGTTTCATCCAGGTTTACCGTGGTGGTTTTAGTG
>CAZQUQ010000015.1:14800-22164 GCA_964596445.1 uncultured Oscillospiraceae bacterium | reverse complement strand
GTGGTGGTTTTAGTGCTGTTTTCATAATGAACATCAACAGAAACATTTTTCAGAGAATAGTCTCCTACACTTATGTCTATCGTTTCTTTTGGCAACGGTGTTTCAGGCGCTGTACCTCCGCTTGTACCGACGCCTGCGGAGCTGTCTGATGTACCGGTTCCTGACACCATAAACACAAACGGGCTGTTTTTCGCACCATTGCCGTATATTGTTACTTCAGCCGTTTTAACTCCGGCGGAGGAAGGCTTGAAGACTATTGTAAAGGCGGCTGAAGATTTTCCTGCAACAGGACTTACGGGTTCATTTCTTATTATAAAATCAGTACCTGTTATTGATACCAGCTTGTTTGCTCCATCCTCTGCGAGGTCAGCATTCCCGGTATTTGATATCGTAAACTCCAGCTCGTTTTCCTCGCCTGCTTTTGTATTTTCAAAACCTACGGTATCACCATTCGCGATTTCTGAACCGTCCTGCACCTTAAGCATCTTGATAAAAGCGTTATCATCGTCTGTAATGACTCCCTCGGCTTTGATATCTCCGGTTATGGGCTTAAGAACAACAAAGAAATTCTCGTCATCCTCTGCGGCGGTATCTCCGTTAATGTTAACTGTTATCGACTTGGATGTTTCACCCGGAGCAAAAACCAGAGTACCGGACATTGACGTGTAGTCGTTATCTGCAGTCTCAGCTGTTCCGTCCTCTGTTTCATAATCGATGGAAATCGTTTTTTCAGACTCTTCAGCAAGCATTACAGTAAACACCATAGGTGTTGTTCCGGAATCACCTTCGTCTGCTGTCACTTCGCTCTGTCCGAATGCCACAGAAGGCGCCGGATCGTTATCAAATATAACGCAAACAGCTGATCCTCCGGAAGGATCTATTTCCGCTCCTTCCGGATTTGCAAGAACCAATGAAAAGTATTCATCATCCTCATGTACAGTGTCCCCATTTATACTTACATTGATTACTCCGCTTGTATGTCCGGCAGGTATTTTAAGTGTCCCTGCTGCAGCTATATAGTCTTTCCCGGCTTCTGCAGACCCATTCAAGGTAGAATAATCTACATATATATCCTGGGCGCTTACATGTGAAACATTCACTGTAAAGGCCGCAGTATCAGTGCCTGAATCACCTTCAGTTCTCGCAGCAGCTGCAACTGATATTTTAGGTATGGATTCATTATCATATATTGTTCCTGTTCCTGTATTCTTCACTATATAACCTATTATTACCGGATCTGATACATAGTAAAGTTCAACATCGAAGTATTCGGTCCCTTCGTATATTTCATCATCGTTTATTTCAATTACTATGGGCTTTTCTCCATATTCACCTGCCTCAAAAGTTACAAGGTCTGACTGTACTATATAATCACTTCCATACAGAGCACTGCCGTCTATTGTTCTGAATCCGAATGATGCATTAAATGGAAGCGGCTTACTTAAAGATAAGTTGAATACCATAATTTCAGCATTTTCTGTTGCCGATGCATCTGATACAGATACAGCCGGCTGTTCATTATCTATAATCGTACCTGTAACGGAATAACTCGCATATTTAGCATTAGTAGCTGTTAAATTCAGTTTAAATGTCTCATTTGGTTCAGATAGATTATCCCCTAAAACAGGAACAGTAATATATTTTGAACCTACTTGACCATCAGAAAAGGTCAGAGTACCAGAAGTATGCGAATAATCTGATCCTGTAGAAGCAGTTTCAGCGGAAGTCTCGTAATATAGCAATACAGTTCTTCCGCTTTCTGCCGATAATGACACACTGAACATCATATTGGAAGTATTCCCCGAATCAACCTCATTAGCCGATGCATCAGATATAATTATGTCGGGTGGATCATCATCGTCAATTATAAAGATCTGCGCAGTATTAGGAGATCCCATAATCGCCTCTACAGCATTATAAATAGTAACTAGAAATCGTTCATCATTTTCATCCAGTGTATCATCTAATATATCTATTTCGATGGTGCCGCTTGTTTCACCTTTAGGTATGGTTAATGATCCTCCAGCATATAAATAGTCAAAATTAACTTTTGCTGTAGATCCTGCTGTTTGATATGATACCTTTACATCCTCGTCGCTTGCTTCTGACAGTCTAATGGTAATAACAGCCTTAGCTGATGCCGCTTCATCAACATAATATATAGCAGGGTCTATTCTAATTTTAGGCATCGTATCTTCGCCAGTCGGTCCTTCTGCATAAACATATCCCGTACTGCATATCATCATGATAGCGGAAAGTAAAACACAAATTAGCTTAGATATTTTTTTCAACATTTGACCCTCCTGATATATAATACATATCCGCCTATCCCTTACAGGAATACTTCTTTTTGCTCAGTCCGCAGAATAGATGGACATACTGTTTTGAGAATATTCTATGAAAAAAGAAGCCTTAAAAAATGTTTTCTGCATGAAACACCATTTTTTCGACATAAAACACGGTTTATACCGGCGAAAACTGCGTTGCCTATCTATCAACATTGAAGAAAGGTCCATGATTACCAACTCCTGACAGGTTTCATTAACTTTGTTGAGATATTTCTCTTTACAAAAAGAACTTCACGACATCGTTTATGATGCCATGAAGTCCGCACTTCGTTCGTGTTGCCGCTTCGTCAGCCTAAGGCTGCATTACCCTCCTGGCCGTCATGTAGGTCTTTGCATAAAATCCGCTGTTGATGTCGGATATCACAACTCCTTTGTGACTTGATGAAGAGTGGATCATTATTCCGCCTCCGATATAGATGCCGACATGATTGATCGAGTTAAGTCCTCCATTGGTATCGAAAAACACCAGATCGCCGGGCAGCAGGTCGGCTTTCTTTACATGTGTCCCGTTTTTTGCCTGAGCTGCGGATTTCCTGTTCAATGAAACATCAAAATGCGAGTACACATATTTTACAAAACCGGAACAGTCAAATCCTTTCGTTGTGGATCCTCCCCATACGTACTTTACACCGATGAACCTTTTGGCATAGTCGATGATCCTCTCTGCCGATCTGGAAACGCTTTTCTCTGAACTGGCTCTCACTTCCGCTTTATCTGATGCTGTCTCACGTCCCATCAGACTGTCGAGCACGCCCAGCGTCTGTTTGCCGGCGATCCCATCCTGCAGAAGGTCGTACTCCTTCTGCAATTCAAATACGGCAGCCTCGGTGATATCGCCATAGTATCCTGTTGGATCGACGCTCATGTATCCCAGCTTGTTGAGATCCTTTTGCAGAGTATAAACCTCATCGCCTCTCATACCTTTTTTGAGTGTTACATTCGAATATGCGAAGCTGCTCTGAACGGACAATAGAAAAGTTAGTGATAGTGCGGCAAATGAAATCAGGCATTTCTTCTTCTGTGACATTATATATCCCCCTCTTTTTTTGTCGCCTGCGAGGTTAGTTGACGGGTTAGGTAAAAGAGTATACCCCGCCATAAACATGGCTTCACCCCAGAAGAAAATATCCCCCGTTCCCTGATATCAGGGATTCGGCAGTATTTAGTTTACCATAAATATGGGATTATGGAAACCTATAATGATTTACAGAATTAGTGATGATATGTTGCTTTCATTGCCAGAAAACTTCTTGCGCTGTCAGTTTGGATTTTTATCTCTTTCAGTCTGGATCCTTTTCTTTTCGGCGTGGAATTTGAATCTTCGCTGTGGTTTTTACTTCTTTTCAGTCCGATGATCCTTTCTTTCCGGCTTTTTGTCGTTTTTCTTCTGTTCCTCCGCGGTAACGATCCCTCTGATTATTTCAATAAGCCTTTCGCATGCGATTTTTTCACAATAGCTTGAAATGGCAAGCTTCAGCGCCATTTCCGAAAGCTCTTCCGTATCCCATTCAGGATCGATCAGATCAGCTGTTTTAGAAAGTGCATTGTCAACGATGTTTACAAAACCGGTATAGAAACCTGCATGATCGACATTCTTCATTCCCTGTTTCAGAAGAAAGCCTGTATCCTTAACAGAAAGCACCTGCTTCAAAAGACAAATTTCAGTCAGTCCTGCAAGATGTTCGCGCGAATACTTTTTCCCGTCTGCTCTCGGCAGCAAACCATCCTTGATGTAGTTGTTGACCATCGCAGATGTCAGCTGGCTGTCACCTTCAAAATTGATCAGCTGCCTGTACATATATGATACGACCTGGTCCTTGTACAGACCTATGTCAGGAAAATCGGACCAGTCCACAGGGCGTTCCGAAGCCAGTCTCTCCTTAAGGTTCTCAAGTTTTTCCTTTACAGGATCAAGTTCCTGCCCATCTTTCCTATCCATACCAGCCTCCCGCATTGATCTTCTCTTATCGGCAAAGCAGCTGTCTGCTTTGGTAATACATGTTCGACACGTTCACATAATATTCTACTACATGTAATAACGTATTGCAAATGACAAAAAAATCGCAAGTACTTATATTGACATTTCGTTTATCAGATAATATAATATTCAGTATTAGATTGTAATTTTATTCAAACAAAGGCGGAATTTATATGATCGATTCGGTTTGCATCTTCGGCGATTCTATAATGAAAGGCGTTATATTTGATGCCATCAGGGGAAGATACATATTTTTGAAAAACAGCTTCCTCAATATATTGGGCAGGAACAATTCCTCAGTAAAGGTGGACAATTTCGCCAAGTTCGGCTGCACTATAACGGCAGGCAAAAAGATAATCGAAAAACACAGCGGAAAGCTGTCCGAATACAGATATACGGCGCTGGAATTCGGCGGAAACGACTGTGATTTCGACTGGAAGGCTATTTCAGAAAGGCCTGACGATGAGCATATACCAAATACACCACTGGATGAGTTCGAAACTATCTACTCGGAGATCATAGACAACGTCGCCGAAGCAGGAAGCAGGCCTGTCCTGTTCTCTCTTCCTCCTTTGAATGCCGCAAGGTATTTCGCATGGATCTCGAGGGGTCTGAACCCCGAAAACATACTGAAGTGGCTCGGTGATGTGGAGCACATTTACAGATGGCATGAAATGTACAACCTTGCCGTTCTTAAGCTGGCGGCGGTAAAGGATGTCGTTCTTATAGACATACGTAAGGCTTTCCTTGAAACCAGGAATTATCTTAACCTGCTCTGCGAAGACGGGATCCACCCGAATGAAGCGGGGCATGCACTGATATCGGAAGCCATAAGGAAGAGCGTCCCTGCGTTTGCCTGATATCCCGTCAATATACTACGAGCTTTCTTCCGCCCAGCCTTTCATGGTCGACAAGATCCTCATATGATTCAGGTATGGTAACAGTATCAGGGTCGCCGTCACTGACATATTCGTTGCTGCTTTTGATATTTTTCAGCCACCAGTCAAGATCCTGGACCACAGGCTCGATGCCCGTCGATCTGACCCGGTGCGTGGAAAGCGGATCAAACTTGACGCTGAACGGAGACTGAGCCGGATCCGAGCCGACTTCCATTATAGCTTTGTTTTCATATGCCGTGCCTTCATACTCTCCTTTTATCACATACTGCATCAGGTCCTTTGACGGAGCGCCGTATGGTAGTGAGAATGTCGTGAATGCGTAGTCCGGCACCAGTTCGTACATTTTTTTCTGATTGCCGCCTATTTCCTTCTGTATGATTGCTGCTGTTTTTCCGTCCTTTTTGAGATTTATATGTGAATATGTGTGGTTTCCTATCTCAAAGCCCTTGCTGATAAGGTATTGCAGACGCTGCTCCAGAGTTCCTGTCTTACCGAAGGTCTGATTGCCAAGATTTACATAAAATGTACCCTCTAACCCGAAATCAGGATGGAGCCTGTTGAACTCCTCCATGATTGCTACTGCTGAATTCGGATTGACTTTCAGTTCGCCGTTTTCCTCCACTAAACTGAACTGCCCTGAAGTACCGTCATCAAATGTGAAAATAATCGGTTTGAAGCCTGCCGGTGTATTTATATTCCCGTTCAGATAGTCATTCATGGCAATAAGCCTGTACCCTGATGTGCAGAGGGTATCGAGCAGCTCTCTGAATGCATCGAAGGTCGTTGTGAACTCCTTGTCGCCCTTTTCATATTTTTCTATAAAATTGTGGAACATTACGACCATTATCCTGCCTGCCTCATTTGGCTTGACGGCTTCGAGGTCTATCGGTTCGGGGTCACTTCCATCATTGCCGAGCCCGCTGCCTGTGCCGTCAGAAGTACCGGCATTGCTTCCGTCGGGGCTGTCATTGCCCTGGTCGCTGCCGTCCTGGTCGTTTGAGCCGGATCCACCGGAACCGTCCTGTCCTTGAGCGGTGCTGTCATTGCCCTGTGCGGTGCTGTTCTGACTGCTTGAACCGGATTCGCCGGTGCCTTGCCCGTTATCATGCATGTCCCCGGACTGCAGCAAGGGATCACCCGTATTCGTACCGCCGGCTTTCGCCTGTCCGATTTGATTTTCCTGCTGTGGGCCATTTTGCAATTTGCTGCCGGTGCAGCCCTGGAGCAGAAGCCCCAATATCAGAATTACTGCCGCGAGTTTGATGGAAAAAAGTTTGCTGTTCATTTTGTTCCCCGTTTCCTTAGTAGCTCGATTTTATTTGCTGCTGTAAATATATTTTCGGTATAAGCAGACGTCTTAATCCCGAAAAATGTTCCAGAATATTATGATAATTTGTCAGATGAAAATTATCAAGGGCTGCCGGATCAACTGATCACAGATATCAGTTGATTGCAGATATTAGTCGATTGCTGATATCAGTTGACCGCAGATATCAGTTTACAGCGATCAGTTCACCTGTGAAGAAGAGGTACAGATACCTTTCGGCAACTTTTTTGCCGGTCATCTTTTCGAGTGCCTTGGTATAATATTCGATCTGCACTTTGTACCTGTCCCTGATGATATCGGAACGGCCTGCAGGAACGTAGTCTGGTTTGAAATCCAGCAGGACGAGCCCGTCTCCGGCCTCAAACCAGCACTCGATGACACCCTGAAGAAGCATCATTTCATCACAGACAGCATTGTCAGACAATTCTTTTGATACTTCTGAGCATTTGATCTCTATCGTAAAGGCTGTTTCTCTGTGCACAGACTTATTCAATTCAAGCATACGTCTGCCGACCGAAGATCCAAAGAAAGCAGCAATCGCTTCCGGCCTTACCGACTCGACTTCGGCTTCTGTCAGAAGCTCCTTCACCTGCATCTCAGACAGCTGCCGGCGAATCTCGCCAAGAAAGCTTTCAGCCGGAGATGCTGTATTGATCGGTCCTGATGAGGAGGTCGGTTTTGTCGGATCAGTGCCGATTGATGATGAAACATTCGGTGCTGCCGGATCAGTGCCGATCGCTGATGATATAGTCAATGCCGCCTGATCAGTGCCGATCACTGATGATATAGTCGATGGCGCCTGATCAGTGCCG
>CAZQUQ010000015.1:11439-14700 GCA_964596445.1 uncultured Oscillospiraceae bacterium | reverse complement strand
CGCCTGATCAGTGCCGATCACTGATGATATAGTCGATGGCGCCTGATCAGTGCCGGACAAATATGCATAATAAAGCCTCTCCAGGTCAAGATGCTGCATCACGAAATGCATTACCGTTCCTTTATGTGCCGCACTAATTTCCTTGTCAGGCTCCATGAACAACGGCCTTTCCAGCATCGGCCTGATGAACGGTTCTGCAGAATCCTGCGCCTCTTCCTGGATCGATCTGCGCTTGAGCTCGGTTACCGATATCTTTGCCGGCACTGTAGAAAGTGCCTGATATGGATAAGTCCACTCAAGGGCCTTTATAACAGGTTCTGCTTCCAGTACTGCAGTCTCATTTTCCTGTTCCTCTGAAAGCCAGTCCCTGATTGTCTCCTCCGCCCCGGGCAAATCGGCATCGAGCTTCGATGCACCCGTGCCCCAAAGCTTTACCTCCAATAATGTGCCGTCATCATCGATCAGGTCAATATACGGGCCGATCGCCGCAGCCTGCCTTATTATACCAGCTGATTTGAGACGGGCAGCGGCAGGTCCGATCCAGTCCATATATGAGGACGCCTGCATCATATCATATGGCGAGAGTTTTTCTCTTCCGTTCGCAGCTTTTTGACACCATGAGGCACAAGCCTTTTCATGATCTCTTACGCTGCCTGTTATAATCAGTTTTTCTCTTGCCCTGGTGAAAGCAACGTAGAGGATGCGCATTTCTTCCGACAATGTTTCAAGTCTTAGTTTCTGCCGTATCGCATACTTGGGCAGCGACGGCATAATGGTCCGTTTGTCCAAATCCACCAGATCGGGTCCGAAACCAAGGTCCTGATGCAGCAATATGGAGGGGTTCAGATCCTGAAGGTTGAATCTTTTGCCGCAGCCTGCGACGATCACGACCGGGAACTCCAAGCCTTTGCTCTTGTGTATGCTCATGATCCTGACCACATTGTCGTTCTCTCCCAGGACTTTTGCGCTTCCCATATCTCCGCCGCCGCTTCTGAGCTTGTTTATAAAGTTTATAAAGTTGAAGAGTCCTCTGTAGCTGGTTTCTTCGAACTGCCTTGCCCTTTCGAAGAGCATCCTCAGATTGGCCTGACGTTCGACTCCTCCGGGTAATGCTCCTGCATAGCTGTAATAACCAGTTTCCAGAAGAAGCTGCCAAACCAGTTCGTCCGTGGGCATGTGTTGGGATGCGTCCCTCCACCGTTCAAGGTCGGCGAGGAACTTGCGGGTTTTATGCACAACAGCGGAATCAGGCATAGACATATTATCTGTTGTGTTGTCGATATCGTTTGACGTTCCGGTGGTTGACTCACTGATAGCTTCGTCTGACGGTTCTGCGGTTGTCTCACTGACGGTTTTCCCTGATGATTCTATGGTTGCCTCGCTGACGGTTTTCCCTGATGATTCTGCAGTTGTCTCGCTTTCGATTTTTCCTGATGATTCTATGGCTGCCTCCCTGACGGTTTTACCTGATGGTCCGGTGGTTCGTTCACTAATGACTTCGTCCATCGATCCAGTGAATGGTACACTTATTATATCATCCGCCAGTCCGGTATCCTCTGCGAAAGAGGCCTCTCCCGAACTGCCCGCTGTAGGCCCTGCCAGCTTCAGCATGGCTTCGTAGATCGAAACTGATCTGTCGGCAAGCCTTATGTCAGCAAGGTCATCGGTGCTGAATCCTCCAACAGGCGACCGCAGGACTGCCAGCATCGGTATGTCCTGCAGAGGATTATCGATGATCTGAAGGAGCGAAAGCATCGTTTCGACCTCGACCGTTCTGAAGTAGCCAAGGCCGGTATCTGCATAGGCAGGTATGCCCATCATGGCCAGTTCTTCAGTGAAAACATCGCCCCAGTTTTTAGTTGCCCTCATCAGTATGACAATGTCTTTGTATTCGACCGGTCTGTATCCGCCCAGCTTCTTATCGTATATATTAAAACCATCGGGTTCGTATGTCACAAGAGCTCTTATTCTGTTGCCCACTATTCGGGCCTCATATTGAATTTTGTCAAGAGACTCCTCCTCTTCACTGCCGTCTTCATCTTCGATTTCATCCGATGCCCTGCCGCTGTCCTTTTGCATGCCGGCAATGCCTTCATCGCTGCTTCCCGTTTGGGTACGTTTTGTGCCGGAAGTGTACTCGTTACTACCTGTTGCATATGCATTTTTTGTTTTGGCGGCATATCCATCTCCATCAGTTACCTGAGCAAGTTTAAATCCTGAAGTATGCCCTGTTCCGTCTGCTGGCAGGACACTGTCGGAATCATCATTACCACCTATATCCGATTCGTCGGGTCCTCCCGGTATGATCTCAGTTTTACTTGATGACAGATCGATGATATGGAGTTCGACCAACCCGCCGGTGATGCACTTGTTCTCCGGCACAGCAAACTCTGCTCCCGGGTTCAGGTATTCATTTTCCGTATAATCCAGTTCTCCTACTTCCTCAGACATTATCTGCCTGAAGATGAAGTTGACCAGGTCGATGACCTCGTGTCTGCTTCTGAAGTTCCTGTAAAGCTGTATTACTCTGTTCTCAAAGCCTTTTTCACGGTGATATGTCATATATTTTGACAAAAACAGCTCAGGTCTTGCCTGTCTGAACCTGTATATACTCTGCTTCACGTCACCGACCATGAATATATTGTATTTGCTGTCATCATTTCCTGAGATGACTGATATTATAAGTTCTTGTATCAGATTGCTGTCCTGATACTCATCTATAAGTATCTCATCATAACGTGCCCTGAGTTCCTTTACGGCTGCCGAAGGTGCGCCGTCCTCAAGGAGCACCTGCAGGCAATAATGCTCCAGATCATTGAAGTCGAGCAATCCTTTATCCTTTTTCTTCTGCCGGTATATCGCATCATACTCCAGTACCATTTCAGAAAGATATTTCAACTGAGGATACAGCCTTGAAAGATCCTCCCGGATCTCGGCCGACGAGGCATCGAAGCCGCTGGCATACAGCTTTTTGATCCTCTCCTTCATTGTATTCCTCGCTTCCTTTACTTCTTCCTGAACAGCCTTGTCGGCATTTTTGCCGCATCTTGGCAGTCTTGCGGGTTCAAATGCAGCAAAGGCAGCATGCAGCTTGTCCCATACATTATCAGCATCGGCGTTTTCTGAATTATATGACTCTATGGCTGCCGGACTGCTTTTATTACTGGACTCCACAGCTGCTAGGCTGCTCGTGTTATTGTCATCTATGACTGCCGGGCTGCTCGTGTTATAGGATTTTACGGCTGCCGGACTGCTTGCGTT
>CAZQUQ010000015.1:0-11339 GCA_964596445.1 uncultured Oscillospiraceae bacterium | reverse complement strand
GTTATAGGATTTTACGGCTGCCGGACTGCTTGCGTTGTGGGATTTCAAAACCTCGGGACTGCTCGTTTTCTTAGATTCCAAAGCTTCGATGCACAGCGACAGCAAGCCGTCAAGCATCTCCATGTCCGCTTCAAGGACGCCGCAGTATGGCTCCAGGCCTTCGGCCTGGCTTGCCTGCGCGGCTGCCCTGTCAAGCAGGGCCTTAAGGCCCTGCAGTTCCGCAGCTGCACCGTTGAGCAGCACACGTGCCCATGGGGTGCTGCTCAAGCAGGCAGAAGCGCCCGTGTTATACGCTTCTGCCTGGTCGGCAAGCCATTGTCCGGGCCACGGGTGGCTGCCGATGAAACGGTGCAGCGTCATAACGATATCTCGAAGCGAGTTATCATCACGCCCACCTCCATAACTTTCCACAAGCTTGAAAAACAGACTGTCCTTATCTTCATTTTCATATTTCTCTTCAAAGAGCTGATCAAGTGCATCCAGCCGCATCAGTGCTGCTTCGGTTTCGTCGGCAATACGGAAAAGGGGATCAAGATCCAATGCATGGAAGTGGCTTCTTACCACCTCAAGGCAGAATGAGTGCAGAGTCATTATGCTCGCCCTGTCCAACAGCGCCATTTGCTTTTGCAGATTAGCTGACGATGGTGCCCTGTCAAGCGCTTCAGCCAGCGCATTTCCTATCCTCTCACGCATTTCCGTCGCTGCAGCATTGGTGAACGTAACAACCAGAAGCTTGTCTATATCGACCGGATTTTCTGTATCGGTTATTTTCCTTATTATCCTCTCGACCAGAACAGCTGTCTTGCCGGCTCCCGCCGCTGCGGCAACAAGCAGATTACAGTCTCTTTCGGTGATCGCATCAAGCTGTTCCTTTGTCCAATTATTGCCCATCTGCCATACTCCCCCGATATCGCTCCCGTATTATCTTCGGCTCATCCGCCCCACACATGTTCAGATAGTTCAGCCATCTTCCATTGAAGTCATCATCTATATAAACCAAACCTGTTAAAATCATCACGAGCATTATTGTTATCTGCTGTGGTCATCTTTTGCCTTAGTCTAAATCCGATCATCTTCCGCTGCGGCCATCTTCCGCCATATCTCATCCTCTTCCAGATCGGCAAAAATGCGGTATCGATTTTCCTTCATCGATGTGTCAAACTGGCACACAGAGCTGTAAGCGCAATACGTGCAGGCTGTCACAGTACGCTTTCTATACGGACTGACAGTGACCTTCCCCTCCAGAATGTCTTTTCCGATGGAAGCTAGGATCTTCTTCACATGGCCGCGCAGTATGCCAAACTGCTGCTCGGTGGCAGCCGACGACCTTCCCAGAGACCCATCCTTGTTTATTCTTGCAGGGATTATCAGAGAATCGCCCGCCAAATCCCTGTCCATTTCCTTTATAAGCTTAACATCGGCAAGAACCAGCCCTTTCATCTTAAGCTCTTTCATGATCGCTTTTTCTATCTCTTCTTCGGTGCAATTCCTCCCGCACCTCACAAGAGGGTCGTCAAGCCTGAAGTACAGTACTCCGGCCGGCAAAACTCTCTTGTTGCCGGACGGATCACCGGATGAATTACCACTCTCCGTGCCGCCATTCTCCACACTGTTATCCGCATCGTATTCCGCGCCATTTTCCGGGCTGCCCCCTGCGCCGCTATTTTCCGGGCTGTCCCCCGCACCTTTCTCCAGGTCATTCGCCGCGCTGTCTCTCCTGCTATTCTTCCCGCTGTCCTCCATGCCCAGAACAGCATCAAGATATGTCAGAAGCTGAAGCTGAAGGCCATAATACACATCTCCCAGCTTCAGCGTCCTGTTGCCAGACTTGTAATCGATTATCCTCAGATATGTGCCGTCTGAGTTCGTCATCGAATCGATCCTGTCTATCCTTCCTGTCAGCTCTATGCGGTCTCCTGAGGGAAGCTCGATCGTTATGGCCGGGTATCTTCCGGTTCCGCCGAACTCCACTTCATACCCGGCAGGTTCGAAGCTGCTCATGCTGATATGCCTGCTGATCAGCATAATGGATTTGACCAATGTCTTCTTCAGCCTGTCGGAAAGATAAATGTATCTCTTGCTGCTGCCGAGCACATGCCTGCCTTTTGCCGTCAGATGGCTGTCCACCAGCCTCGATACCTGCTCTTTGCACCACGCTTCATCAAGCTTGCGCCAGCTTACATCCTTTTTGACCATCATCCTTGAGAATTCGTCTATGATATTATGCATGAACGTACCGGCATCTACGGGATCGAAGCTGAAAACCTTTCTCTCTCTGGCTTTAAGCCCATACTTTACATAAAATGAAAACGGACACGAAGCATATGCTTCCATCCTTGATACGCTTGTAAAAACAGGTTTCCCGAAAAGCTTCGCCGCTCTGTCTCCGGTAAGGCTCTTCGTCTGGTTCGTATAGTCAAGGCCGCCAAGGACCGTGCTTAGCTTTCCCTTCCATTCCGGCCTGCTGTCAAACCATCTGTAGATATGTCTCCAGCCGTCATTTATCCTGGCGCCGTCATAACGTCGGCGCAGACGGGATACCATTTCGTCAAACAAAGGCTCCGGTGCAGAGGGATGGAGCAGATCGCCGCGATCACCCATAACGGTGCTTATTTCCCAGACTGCAGGCATTATCCTTTTAACTTCAGATATCACGCGGGACGGTCTCAGTGCTTTCCCATCCCTGTCGGCGGCGGGCCAGCTCAGCCGCAGATATCTCGAGGGTGTCGCCAGGGCCATATAGATCATAAATCTCTCCTCAAGACAGCGGCTTTTAGTGTTGCCCGCAAGTTCCAGCCCCAATTGGCCGAGGCTATCCCTGTCGCTGTCCGAAAGCAGCCCCTCATCGCTCTTGCTTCCGGGCAGAACGCCCTCATTTGCTCCAAGGATGTACAATGCTTTTATATCATGGCTTCTTGCCCTTTCAATACTGCCTACCAATACCTGATCGAGAGACGGCGGTATAAGGCCCATTTTATGCCCGGCAAACCCCGCTTCCAGAATGTTGGCGAAACGTTCGGTGCCGATCCTTTCATTTCCAAGGACTTCGGTAATCTGTGTGAATACCTCCATAACGATGTTCCAGACCTGACGGTATTCGTTTGCCTTGTCGAGCAGACCGGATTCTGCAAACATCCGGGACAGCTCCTCGATCCTTGCGGAAGCGCCGGTCTCACAGAGCAGATCATACAATGCAGTACAGAAAACGACCGCATCGACTCCGCCCCTTGTCTTGCTCCTGAAGGCTTCAAGCGGCGCTGTCAGCATCCTTCTTGCTGCATTGATCCTGTCAAGCAGTTCCTGTTCTCTTTCAGACGGCCCCTGCTGCATGTCATTATAGTCTGCAGGGTAATCCCAGTCGGCTTCCCGCAGCCACACATTTCCCCGGATACCGTTGGCCAGCACATAGTTCTCCAGGATATCCAGATCATCTCGTGCAACAGATGTAAGTCCCGTTTTCGCATATCTGAAAACTGCTTCATATGACCAGTTTGACGTGAAAATTTCCAAAGCGGACAGAATGAAGACGATAAGAGGATGGCCGCTGATTTCCCTCTTCCCGTCAAGGAAAAACGGTATCCCATAACGTGTAAAGACACTCTTTACAATGCTGTCGTAGCTGTCCGGGTTTCGCATCGTTACTGCAATATCTCTGTATCTGAAGCCGCACTCCCTGCAAAGCCTTAATATGTCCCTCGCAGTATCTTCGACCTCAGAATACGGATTGGATGAAGCCGCAATGCATATATCGTCCGATTTTTTTGTGTACCTGCTGTAAGGATATCTATAGAAATTTCTCTCAAGATGCCCCAATGCTTCAGAATCCCTGAACCGCACCGAAACGCCCTCTGCCGCCCCGGATGACCTGCCTGCTGCTCCATTTCTTTCAGCAGGTCCCGGCATACCTCCAAGCTTCACTGGCTTAAGGATCCCGACGCTTTCTTCAGCCGCAAGCCGCATCAGCCTGACCGCTGTTTTCCTGACCGGTTCGAAAACCATCGGAGCACCATCGTCAGGGCTGTCTGAAATACAATCCGTACACAGACAAACGGTCACATTGGCCGCCTTCCTGAGCAACTTGCCTATTACTTTGTATTCCTGTGGTGTAAAGCCTGAAAACTCATCTATCCAAATCTCAGCGCCATTGTAATATGTCGACTGATCCAGTTTTTTATAAAGCTCAAGCAAATCGTCGTCGGCATCCAGATAGTTTTGATGAAGCAGTTGTTCGAACTCTGAATAAACCAGCGACAGATCACTCAGCTTATCCTTCAGCGGGCTGCCGTCCTCTAGCTTTTCCGTAGTATCCAGCAGCTCCTCTGGCGTTATATCATACCTTTTGAACTCAGTGATCGCATCGGACAGCGTTTCGGTAAAACCCTTTCTGAGGGCTGCTCTTGAGAAGAATCTCAATTCGCTTCCCAGCCTGTCAAGTATACGGAAGAGCAGCATACTTTTGCCTGCGGCGTCTAGATGCCTGCGCGTGATCCCGCCGACTTCGCTGAATACCCTGAAAGCAAGCCTTCGAAAACTCAGCACCTCAGCAGTGTATATTCCGGAAGCCCCTGAGATCCTTGCAAGATTTTTTTCAGCCTGAAGCGAGAACTGCTCCGGAACGATCAGCAGCAATGGCTTCTGGAGCGCATTTTCAGCCCTGTCGTTCCTGCCTGCCATATCTCTTATCTCATTGTAACAGAAGCTCGATTTCCCGCTCCCTGCTCTGCCGTAAACTATCCTGAGCCCCATGTCTCCCTCCGTCCGAGAATCTGAAACGTTCAGCCTCGTCTATACAGCAAAAACTAAACAGCAAAAAACTCATCAATGTACTGCCGCTGCTTTTCGGTGTTACTGTTGAAATCCTCTCCAAGTATCATTCTGAACAGTTCAGGCAGCAGCGCAGGCATAAGAGATACAGATATGATTTGCAGAAGCCTTGCCTTGACAGCATTGCCGTCTCCCTGCACAAACTGGTCCGCCTGAGATATAAGTCCCTTTATGAACTGAAGTATCTGCTGCATTACGACACCATCATATTTGTTGTTGTTGATAGGCTCATGAAGCATTGCCTTTATTATTCCGGGATACCTTACAGATCCCTCGATAAAATAAAACATCACGTTCCGCAGAAGACTATTGGCATCTGTCTCCCCTTTTTTTGAAATGATGTCTGAGGTGTCGGAAAACATGTGGTTCAGAGCAAGCTGCAGGCTCTCTTCTATTAGCTTCTGCTTGCTGCTGAAATAATAGTTGATGGCGGCGATATTGACATTAGCCTCCCGCGATATCGTACGCGTCGTGAGGCCATGCACCCCATCCCTTTCGATAAGCCTGATGGTTGTGATCATTATTCTTTCCCGGGTCGACATCTCATCAAGGTTTATGGGCATCATATCATGACTTTGCATATCCATACTCAAAATCTCCCCGCCTTTTGTTTGAAACACACGTTTAAATTATCACAACAGAAGCTCTGCGTCAATAACCACAGACTTGATGTGCGCAGTCAGGGCCTCACTGCCTTAGGCATGATAACTGTTCAGACATTATTCACTGCCTCTTGCTTGACTCGATCACTGCCCTAACTTTGACTTGGTCACTGCCTTAACCTTGACTCGGTCACTGCCTTAACCTTGACTTGGTCACTGCCCTAATCTTGACTCGATCACTGCCTCAGATTCTCATCAAGCCAGTCAAACATCCTCTGCGTGGCAATAGCTCCTGCGCCTACTTGGCAATGTTCGGATGCGGAATCCTCTTCAGTGAAGAGCATGTACTCCTTCTGACAATCAAGCATATCATACAACTCTCTGGCTTGGCCTTTCCCCCACTGCTCCGATGTTCCGTCCATCACAAGCATCCTGCAGCGTATTTTACCGATGATATCGGTATAATCGAATTTTTTCACATTATCCAGGAATCCTGACGGCGTATCGGCTCCAAATACCCACATACCATGGTAAATGCCCCATCGTATGCCGACCTCATACCCTGCGATCTCCTCAATTTTCTCATTGAACGCCTGCGGATCCTCCTCATAAAGGTTTATCAGTTCAGGCGTAAGATAATCGGAAATGATCCCATAAATATTCACGTACCCGGGATTTACGATGCAGAGCTTCAGCCTCGGTTCAAACGCAGCGGCCCGTACGGCAAATCCGCCGCCCATACTGATGCCCATGAGTATGATATTGTCTTCATCAACTCCCGGATCTGTCAGGGCATAGTCTATAACCGGTGAAACGACATTTTCCCAGTCAGCCCTCAAAGGTATATTCTGGCCGCGTATCGTCATCCCCTGGCCAGGACCTTCAAAAAGCAGGCAATGGTACCCTCTGCGCACTGCTTCCTCCGCTATATGCTTTGTAGCCTCGACAGGTGCGTCATATCCCTGGTGCACCAGAAGTATCGGAGCTTTTCCCGATGAGTTCGTCCTGAAAAAGTACCCCTTTATACTGATGCCCTCATAAGGTATCAATACTTCCTCAGCCTGCATCGAAAGCAGTTCCATGGCCTTTGTAAAATATTCCCCGCCTTTCCTGTATGTCTCTGCTATCCTTGGATCATCAGGATTTGTATGCAGCATAACCTCTGCTGTAAGATAATAATTGGCAGCCCTGAGATATGCTTCGCCGGCGCTGATCTTGTGTCCCTTTTCAAGGCACTGGTCCCCGATTCTCCTGATCCTCTCGGCTGTTTTGTACCATTCACGAAACCAGCTCAATTCGCTGGTATGACGTATCCTTCCGACGGTATCCAGTATCTCGTTCAAATTGCCCATGCGATGCCAGATACCATCCAGCACAAACTTCACCCTCGTATCCATAAACCAGTTATCAATGAATGTGATACGGCCATTCTCACCGAATACATTTCTGCTGCCCCTTGAGCCTTCCGATATTCCGCCCTGTGAATCTACCGATATGTCGCCCCTTGGGCCTTCCGATGTGCTATCCCGTGAACCTTCCGATATGTCACCCCTTGGGCCTTCCGACGTGCCATCCCGTGAACCTTCTGATATACCATCCTGCATCACTTCCGATGCAGATCCGCCGCCCGAGACAACATCGCCTGTATCATGTGACACCGTATCATATGCCCTTGTTCCAGCTTCATAAGGATCGGGAGAAAAAAGCAACGTTAATCCTACGCAAACCACAGCAGTGAGCAAATAACCGACCCATACAGGAAACCCCGAACATCTTGTCATAATTTTCTTATTATCAGACATAACCAAACTTCCTTTCTAAATCAATCTATGTTAATGTTGAGAATACCAGTGTACTATTGAGATATCTCCCCAACTTCAGTATCAACTTCATGTCCTTTTCCTTTGCATATAAAGCTTCATTCTGTACCATTTTGCAACTTTTGGGCAACGTAGTGATCGGTTTTCAATTTTTCCGATGTTTTCTGTACCGTTTTGCAGCTTTTGGGCACTTAATTACTGATTGTTCACATTTTTCAAGGTGATAATATAACTGAATCTTTTCTTATGTAAATCGTATGCCTTTATCAAAGCTGCTTCAGACCAAATTTTTGCCCAAAAGTTGAAATTTGGTACAAAAAATCGGTTCAAACTGTATCAGATGTTTATGCCTTAGGTTGAAATTCGATACACATATCACTTCAAACGCACAATGGATGCTTCTATCTCCGCCGGCGCAAGCAGCGGATCATCTGCGCCATTACAGATACCCTCGTCATCTTCTGCGCAAGCAAATGGGTAATATTCTGAAAACAAAGCTGCAGTCCAGGTTTCAGCGGTGCGAACAACGAGAATGCCATGATCAGGAGTAACCCAATCAGGGTATCGGCCGCAATGAATCTGGGATAGATATATTCACCTCCCAGGATATACGCAATGACACCTTTTCCGATGTGCAGGCCGCCCTGCCTGAGGAATTGCAACAGGATGCCTGTAATGCCGAGCGACAACACAAAGAACATCAGAGCCATAAGGAATATCTCAAGAAAAATGATCAGGAAGCTATTGAAACGTGTGAAGCCTATAGCCCGAAGTGTCCCGAATTCCTTCATCCTGTCAAACAGGTTCATTCTGACTGCCGACCGGATTCCCACCGCAATAATGAACAGCATGAAAACGATGAAAGCAATAAACAGCGCTTTTATATATCCGGCAATCGTCAGGTAGAACCTGCCTGAATAGTTTATGGATTCCGCTCTCAGTACGCCGGACCGTTCCAGCAGATAGTCGTCCAGTTCCTGTGCAAACCGGTCGGATAATTCCGGCTCATCAAGATACAGGCGAACAGAATGAAAATAGCCGGCAGGCTGGTCAAACAGCTCAAGAAAGTCCGTATCGGACATATAGACATAGATGCTGTCAAACTCGGAATAGCTCTCATATATCCCTGTAACTCTGTATTCCAGCGAATTCACATACCCAGAGGCCGTTTCACTGTCGATGACCACCCAGTCTCCCGGCTTTATCCCGCTTTCCTCTGCAGCCTCATCGCTGATACATATGCCATACCTGCTGTTGAACGGAAGCTTTCCCTGCTTCAGCCTCAATACGCCGTTCCTGGTCAAAAAATCCGCTTCCCGCCGGTCCAGTCCGACGATTATGCTGTATGTCGCATAGCTGCCCGTATCCATCAGACCGTTTCCTTTAAGCGATCTATATAATTCGGTGATCTCGTCCTCATGACCCGTAATATACGCATCAAGCCTTTCCATTGCCATTCGGTTCTCATTGTCATTCCCCGGTTCATATTGTGAGAAAAAAAGCCTGCTCGGGTCGGACACATCATACTCCTTTACATTCTCCCACACCACTGTCACATCGCCAGACTGGAAGCTGCGGTATTGTGCAAGTATCTGTCTGGCCATGCCATTCCCAACGGACAGGCTGACCAGCAGCATGACACATGAAGCAGTAAGCGTCGCACCAAAAACCAAAGTCCTTTTAACGTTCTGAATAATATTTCTGAATGCAATTCTGATAAATACACTCAAACCCATCACCTCCTATATCTGTCGGACAGCTTGCGCAGGGTCTGCGGAACAAGCCCTGTATGCCGGCATAAACGACGCAGCAGCGGTAAATGCAAGGATCAGCACAGTATTAGCGGCTGCAATGCCGATGTCCATGTCAAGGCTCAGTTTGCTGCCGATGATATAACTCAAAAAAGGCACGGGGGTGTCTATCCCAAGCCCTTTTCCGATCATGACCAGGCCTGCGCAAATCAACGCTCCCGCTATTGAAGAAAAAAAGCTGATCAGCATGATTTCCGTCATAAAAATGCTTATGACCTGTTTCCTGCTGAATCCTACCGCCCTCATCGTGCCGATCTCCCTGCTGCGCTCAATGCCGGTCATATATACGAGGTTGAATATCAGGATGCTCACTATAACGATCAGGAAAGCGGACAAAATATTCACGACGATAAACATCGTATCTCCTGCAGCCCTGTAGGTCTTCCCCATCTCCTCAAAGGTAGAGAGCAACAGGCCATCATCATCATCTTCTTCTTCAAACTTGATATCTGTTGCCTTCAGGTCTTCACTCTTGATTTTTTCATACTTTGCGATCGTATACTTAAGACCGGATTGCTCCATTTCATCTGCAATTGCATTCATCGTCTGCCCGGCGGTCGCCTTATCCGGCAAAAAGATGATAAAATCAGTGACTTCATCCTCGTTATAGGCCGCCAGCTTCTGCACCGTATCATATCCCGTATATCCGGCATTGAAGCTGAAAAGTGAGAGCATTACAAAATTGCCTATCCCGACGACCTCCAACTCATATGTTGAATTCAATCCATATCGGTTTTTCGTCACTGCAGTTACAGAATCGCCGGCCCGAACTCCAAGCATTTTAGCTTGTTCCTCCGTCAGCAGCAGCTCGCCGGACCTGTCTGGGTCAAGGTACCTTCCCTCGGTCAGCAAGAATGCATCCACGTACATATCCATACCCGGATAAAGGCCAAACAGCATCAGTTCCTGACTTTTGTCATTGACCTCAAGCTTTGTGCTTCTTCGGACCAACCTGGTATAGCTTGCTTCAGGATACGTTTCCGTCAGGATCTTTTCAACTGCCGACAAAGCGTCCGGCTCGATAGGCTTGAGAGAATCCCACTTGCTCGTGTATTGCGCTGCCATATCGCTCTCTCTGCTGCCGGCGGAACGCAGCTGAACGTGCCCGCAGATCCCTCCGGTTAAAACGTTTTCGATCCTGTTCCCGGCCGTCGACACGAAAACGTTGGACAGGATCAAAATAAAGGTTGCTGTAAATATGAAAAAGCCAAGGGTCAGTGAACGCCTGATATTGACGGCCGCATTCCTGAGAGCTAAAACAGATGCACTCATACCGCATTCCCCTTTCCGCAGCCGTCCTCCAGATAAAACACCCTGTTTGCCTTTTCGATGATTTTGTGGTCATGGCTGGAGAATATAAAGGTGGTGGAATGCTGACGGTTCATTTGATGCATCAGATCGATTATTTCGATGCCTGACCGGGAATCCAGATTGGCAGTAGGCTCATCTGCGAGAACTATCTTCGGCTTTGTGACCAGCGCCCTTGCAATGGCGACTCTCTGCTGCTGGCCTCCCGACAGCTCAAACGGCCTGTGATTTACATGCTTTGAAAGTCCGACCTTTTCTATGAGCTCATTGACCCTATCTCTTCTTTCTCCCCGCCGGATGTCTTTTCGCACCAGCAGAGGAAGTTCAATGTTTTCATAAACGTTCAATACAGGTATCAGGTTGAAGGCCTGGAAAATGAAGCCTATATGGTACAGCCTCACTTTGTTCAGCTGAGCGTCGGTATATCGGCTCACCTCCATATCCTCAAGCCATACTTCTCCTTCGGTAGGATGATCCAGGCAGCCAATGATGTTCAGCAGCGTTGACTTACCGCTGCCGGACGGACCTGCCAGCACAAAAAATTCACCCTTTGAAACCTCCAGGTCGATCCCCCGCAAGGCATGGACTTCCGTTTTGCCAAGCGGATAAACTTTTTTCAGATTTTTTACAATAACAGATTTCATCGAATCCCCCCTAGACGGACACAACAATCATATAGATCATTTGTTTTAATCTAATGTATTAAACAATTGTTTTAATCTAGTGTTTTATTATATTCTGAGAAAATAAGATTTGTCAAATGGACTTTTGTCTATTATTTGAAAAGAAAAAAGCGCATACGCGCTAATATCTCATTCCGCACAGCATTCCTACTTTATATCGCCGCCATGAAACATACATTCATATACTTTTACACCGTCATTAAATATTTCCTCGTATCCGCTGAACCAGTGAAAATCGCCTGTGACAGTACATTTGTATGAATAACTGCCGCTTCGGTACTCTGCCGGCCC
>CAZQUQ010000014.1:6957-25406 GCA_964596445.1 uncultured Oscillospiraceae bacterium | reverse complement strand
CTTGATAGTGGAAGCGATTTGAAACATCTCCAATCCTGATTATTTAGAGTTATTATTCTAGCAAATATGGATACATTGTCAATGTACAGAGTAGCGGTCTGGGTCAAATATCCGTGTAAAGGAAAATTCTAGTTGTCATAATGATATAAAAATGGTAAAATTTAACATATAGAGGACAAGTTTTCTTTTGTGCCGATTTTCTTTTCAAGCTCATCAGCTTTTGAATTTTCGGCATATACATCAACCGAAAAATTATTTCGGCGAGGGAGTCCTGCGTTCTAATACTGTAAAAATATAACATAATTATAAAATATTGGGAAGGAGGTGATGGAGATGGTCCGCTAGCATTTGACTGCAGGAAGAGAACGTAATTGTAAAACGAAGAAAGGAGATTTGCGGGATGTACAAAAAGAGGTTGTTTATTGCTGTTGTTATGGTCTGCTTCATGGTACTCAACATACCCTTTGTCATGGCATCAGAACAGACAGCAGAGGATCTTTCCGAAAATGTTACCAAGACAAGCGGACAGGCACCAGCAGCAGAGGAACCGGCGGCAGAAGAGCCGGGAGAAGAGGAGCCTTCCGACGAGGAACCGGCGGCAGAAGAACCGGATGAGGAGGAGCCTTCCGACGAGGAACCGGCGGCAGAAGACCCGGATGAGGAGCCGGCAGAAGAGCCAGTAGAAGAGCCGGGAGAAGAGGAGCCTTCCGACGAGGAGCCGGCAGTGGAAGAGCCGGGGGAAGAGGAGCCTTCCGATGAAGATCCGGCGGCAGAAGAGCCGGGAGGAGAGGAAGACCCGGATGCCGAAGATCCATCGTCGATCTCCCTGAAGTCGATCCAGCAGCCGGAAATTTCTGTTACAGCAGAGACCATTGTTTCCAGTGGGTACATCATAAGCTTCGTTTACTCAGGTTTCACTGACAAGATGATGGGTGCTTTATCATCTCTCTCCGTAAGTGATTTCAGTGTTGCCGGCGCAGCCACCGGTATAGCTGGCATCGAGATAGCAGGAAATACTGTTACGCTGAATATGATACCGTTCGATCCGTCGAATGGTTACAGTATCGAATATATCGGAGAACTGCCCATAAATCTGAGTTTTTCACAGGAAGAAGTCGACTCGGTAAATCCAAAGGCCATGACATTCATTCTCAGAAACGAGAATTACGGATACGACGAACGTACCGTTGCAGCGATCATCGATGCCGGCAAGGAAGTAGACGGTTCTTTGCTTGATGCATCTGCGTTCAGTGTCCATGCAAGGAATACAAGAAAAGTTGACAGCTCATATGTTGCATATGAAGGCCCGCGGACAATCACGCAGGTATATGCGAGCGAGCTGAATGATTATGGCACTCCGTCGGATTCCGGCCGATACATCATCGTGGAGTTCCTTAAATGGGGCGAAGGCGGCGAAAATCCTGACGGCGGCGCTGCTGAATCAGGGGGCTATGCACTGGCGCTCAATTACACCATTAATTATAATGGAAGCATAAGCTTGACCGACGGCTCATCTGTCAATACGCCTGAGTTTATCCAGGAAGGTGTCGTCAGTCCTGTAATAGACATGTTCAGACCTGGAAAGCAGGGGAACACGGATTACCAGTGCTTTATCAACACGAGCATCAGTGAGCCGCTGCCGCTTGTAATCGTCTTCCATGGCTGGGGACAGGGCAACGATAACGAATGCTACCTGAAGTTCAGCAATTCGGCGACAGTGTGGGCTCAGCCTGAAAATCAGGCCAAACATCCATGCCATGTTCTTGCGCCGAGGAATGCCTATGGCGACACCTCCAAGATGAAAGATATCATGGACGTTGTCAATCAATGGATTGCTGACGGACTTGTTGATGCGAGCCGCATTTATGTGACGGGATATTCCATGGGCGGCCTCAGTACCTGGACTTTCCTGAATACCTATCCGGATGTCGCAGCAGCGGCAGCTCCCCTCTGTGCAGTCGGAGGACCTGCTAATGTTGAAGCGGCACAGTCATTTGCGGATGTGCCGATTTGGGCGTTCGTTACCCAGGGTGACGATCTTTATGGCATGGTAGTGAATGTCAGGGATACGTATGGACAATACCTGAACAACTACAAGCTGACCATCCTGGAAGATAACAAGGTCATGGGAGACCCGTACAACGGCTGGGTATTCCATCCCCACTGCGTCTGGATCCCGGTCTATAATGAGTACGCGGACGAGGAATACGGCACGCTGAGTGATTGGATGTTTGCTCAAAGCAGGCCGACATTGCCCTTCATACTCAGAAATGAGAACCTGCCCTTCGATGAGCGGACTGTCGCCGCCATTATCGATACAGGTAAGGAAATAGACGGCTCATTGCTGGATATTTCCATGTTCAGTGTCAATGCACGCACCACAAGAAAAGTTGACAGCAGCTATGTTGTGTATGATGGCCCCCGTACGATAACCAAGGTTTACACAAGCCAGACGGATGACATCGGAGCGCCATCAGACACCGGACGATACATTATAATCGAGTTCCTGAACTGGGGTGAAGGCGGCGCCAATCCTGACGGCGGTGCAATGGATGCTGACGGCTACACTCTGGATCCGGACTATACCATCACATATAACGGCAGTCCCATTGAATGTACCGACGGTACTGTGATGAGCAACATATCATTCCGGCAGACCGGAGTTGTCAGCCCCGTTCTTGACAAATTCCGCTATGGGAGCGAAGACGGCCTGGATTACAGCTATTTCTTCAATGAAGAAGCTGACGAACCATTGCCTTTGGTGATTTTCTTCCATGGCGGCGGACAGGGCAACGACATCTATACTCCGATCAGATTCAGCAACGGCGGTACTGTCTGGGCCAACCCGGAAAATCAGGCCAGGTATCCGTGCCATGTACTGGCACCAAGGAATGCAACTTCTTCATCTGCAATGGCCAAAGTGGTGGCGGTTATTGAGAAATGGGTGGCCGAAGGCCGTGTCGATCCTAACAGGGTATATGTCACAGGCTTCTCCATGGGCGGAATGAGTACATGGACATTCCTCAACACATTCCCGGACGTAGCGGCTGCAGCTATTCCCATATGTGCCGCGGGAGGACCGACAAATGTCGATGTGGCAAAATCCTATGCGAATCTCCCGATATGGGCATTCGTAACTCAAGGTGATTTCTTATATTTCCTCTGCCTGAATGTCACCAATACATACGGGCCGTACTTCAACGATTACAAGTTTACCGTACTGGAAGACAACAAGGTCATGATGGAGCCATATAACGGCTGGATATTCGATCCTCACTGTGCCTGGATACCGGTCTATAACGAATACAGGGACGAGAACAATATGATGGCTATTGACTGGCTCTTTGCGCAGAACAGGGCATTTACCGATCTGAAGGATAAGCTCGATGATCTGATAAATGAGATAGAAAGCGGCAAATATACATATGCGTCCGCTGAAGCTGCGCAGCTCATTGCCGATGAAGTAAGGGAAGCTATCGGTGAGGGGATCGATCTGTCCGATGTACCTGGGCTCTCTGAAAGGCTCGATGAGGCAAGAAGCCTGCTGAAGCTTATCAACCAGGCGAATATTACTGCAGCGCCCAACAGTGTGTTTATGGGTGACAACAGATCGGTGACCTTCAATATTTCGATAGACAATCTCCAGAAGGTAAGTGTGATGGAGTGTGTTGTCAGCATATCCGACAGCCGGTTTGAAATAACTGATGTATCAACATCCTACAGCGAAGAGAATATGCTGTTTACAACGAACATCGATTATTACGGCGACGGAACTGCCGCATACTTCAGCCTTGCTCAGGTGGGCGGATTCGCCGATGCAGAAAAATTTGACGCTGCGGTGGTCACTGTGACTTTGAAAAATGATGCACGGATAGACAACGGAGAGTCTCTCGAATCGGTACTCGAATCTGTCAAAATGTACTTTGGCACGGACGGAGAGACTTTCAGCGGTATCGCGGGAGATGGCAGGGCTTCGACGCAGATCTGGGATGCCGGTGAAACGGCAGGCGACCTTGACGGAAACGATATCGTAACCGGTAATGACCTTGCTGTCGCGATGACCTTCTTTGCGATGGAAGAATCTGATGAAGACTGGTATACCAGCGGTGCATTCGCGGTCGACGTAAACGGTGACGGCATAGTGGATATAGAAGATTTAAGCATAATAGCATATCTGGCTGCTCACATAGCTTTGACCTGATAATGCGCTTTTGGCCGGGGCGGTCTGGGACCGCCCCGTTCTTAATCACATGGAAAGGAGAAATTACTCCGCAAAAGACAGGCGGGGATAATTACATATAATAATATGAAAAAGATATACCTCAGTAAGCTCTGTGCCTTCATGCTGATATTCTCCATGCTTTTCAGCCTGCTTTCGCTGAACGTCATGGCTGAGAACATCAGTCTCGACCCCGGTGTATCGGAATTCAGCTATACTGTCAGATTTGATGATATAAAGGACGCATATGCTTCTGCTCAATTTGACGTTGTTATCGATGATAAGACCACATTGGACATACGGTATGATGCAAACGGCGTTGTAGAAGGTATCGTCTTCACTACCGGACTGAATGGTATCGTGTCGGAAGGCCGTATGGACGGAAACCGGGCAACATATAAAATCGGTTTCACATCGCCGGACGGAGAAAACGCGTATTCCGGCAGCAGTACAATATGTACCATATATTTCAGATACACAGGAACACAGCCTCAGAAAATAAGTATAGGCAACCTTGAAATCCTTAGGTTTACCGGTGTTGATGAAAACGGTATACCGCAGTACAGCAGGGAATCCGTCAACTGGAAGAAGGATATCAATGTCTCGCAGCGCACACAAACACCCGAAGAACCGGGAAACACAACACCTGGCGGATCGGGAGACACATCGTCCGGGAACACGACGCCGGATGCCGGATCAAACCCTCCTGCAGCCGGTTCACCGGGAGATGACGCTCAAACAACAGAGATCGAGGATGAAGAACCACCGCAGTCGGCGGTCACATTTACAGACCTGGATGGTTTTGAATGGGCAAAAGAATCCATTGACCGTATCTCGCGGCTGGGGATAATCAAGGGAGACGGGAAAGGTTATTTCATGCCCGGACAGATGATAACCAGAGCGGATTTTGTATTGATGCTTTACAGAATGACTGGATTTGAAGCGGAGAAAAAGGCTGCCTTTGAGGATCTGCCGGAATTGCAGGAATACAGGGATGCCATTGAAAATGCAGCCGGGTGCGGCATAATCAAGGGCATTGGCGGAAACAGGTTCGATCCTTACGGTAAAATAACAAGACAGGATGCTGCAGCTATCGTGTATCGCCTTCTGAACTATCTTGGAAAGGCAGAACCGGCAAGTGAGTCTGTAAAAGCGTTCAATGACTCAGAGATGATTTCAGACTATGCGCTTGAAGCTATGAACTTCATGATAAATGAAGAGATCCTGCAGGGCAGCAGCGGATATTTGCGGCCGCGCAGTCCGATTACCCGTGCCGAGGCCGCAGTATTCCTTGACAGGGTGATAGAGAAGTTTGAGCTGCTCTAAGTTTGAGTGCTGATTTGGTGACACGCACGACAGCTGGTCAGTTATTGGCAATAACTGACCAACTGACGTGCCTGCCGCTATTTTTTCTATTCCAGTTCCAGAGCCAGACAGTTTACATATTCTGTTGGCTTTTTGTCCGGAAGATTTACAACGAGTGTCCCATAAGGCTGCTCAAAAGGAACGGGGCCTGCTCCGAGAAGTCTGACTGCCTTGACCTTTTCATATGGTTCAAGTGTTTTGATGACAGCCCTATTGTTTTCAGGCCATTTCATCTGGAAGGCATAAATAGTCTTTCCTTTTGCAGTGAACCGGAAATCGGAGCTTGACCAGTCTACCGGATCTTCTTTAAACCCCTCTATATGCACTTGCGACATGCCTTCTCCCGATACCCGGAAGGGTTCTGTACCGCAGACGCCTTCACCGCACACCTTGTTCCATTTTGCCAGTTCCCTGACGATATGCATGCATTCGTCATCAAGCGTTCCGTCCGGCTTTTGCGGTATGTTCAGAAGCAGATTGCCGTTCTTCGATATGATATCCACCAATATCTCAATAATGTGGCCCGGCTTTTTATAAGTCGAGCGGACATCATAAAACCAGCCTCCGACGCACGTATCTGTCTGCCATGGCTCCGGCTTGATCCCTGGCTCCTGGCTTCTTTCTATATCGAGTATGCCTACTGAATAGATCTCTTTCCTGCGATCCTTCTGTGTATAGACTGCTGTGTTTTTCCCTCCATTGTTTGCCGCACTTGTGTTGTAAAGGTGCGCAATGGCATGAAGCCCAGCTTCGTACATGTTTTCACCGAAAGGAACTCCGCCGTCGCTATACAGCAGATCCGGCTGATAGAGGTCGATGACCTCCTTCATTACATCGAACCATCTTTGGTGCCACCATTTATTGGAAGTGTACCATGGATCCAGATCCCAGTGGCCTTTATTGGGGTCATAATGTTCCCTGTTTGGCAGATAGAGGCTTTCATATTCCGGGTCGCTGCCGTCATACGGCACGCCTGCATAAGCGCCTTCCTTGTCGCAGCCCTTGTTGACCCTATACCAGCTGAAAGAAGCGCCAAGGTGCTCGGAGATCCCGAATGGGAGCCCTTTTTTAGCTGCCGCTGCTTTCCATAGGGCCACGATATCTTTATGAGGTCCCATATTTACCGAATTCCAGTGGTGGATCTTCGAAGCATAGTTGAAGAAATGATCGTGGTGCATAGCCTGCGATACGAAGTATTTGGCGCCGGCTTCGACATACAGCTCCATAAGTCCGTCAGGATCGAAGTTTTCAGCTTTCCACAGATTCACTATATCCTTGTATCCGAATTTGGAAGGATGACCATAATGGCGGATATGGTACTTGTATTGCTCCGAGCCTTCACAATAGATGTTCCGCGCATACCAGTCGCCATACATGGGCACCGACTGAGCGCCCCAGTGCGACCATATGCCGAACTTGGCATTCCTGAACCATTCCGGACATTCAAATGTTCTAAGGGATTCAAAGGTAGGTTCGAACGGGCCTTTCCTTATTTCAAACTGCATATGAAAACCTCCTCGCTTATCATTTTTTGCTTCAACTGCAGGTCATATACAAAAAAATTATATCGAACCCGTATTGACGTGAAAGGGTTTAAATTAAGATATATGTGGACAATATTAACTTTATTGTGTTATCATGATTTTACATATGGCGAGGAGCAATTATTCCAGCCTCGTTGGACCAAAGCGCTATAACGATGCATAACAACTGATGACGAATGGTGTCTGCAAATGTTGACAGGCAAAAACAGCTTTGAGAATATATATGTGAAGAATCTGATCTGCCACGTGAATTACTGCGCGCCGGACTGGGGCGAGACAGACTGCTCTTATGGCTACAATAAGTTTTATTACTTCATCGAAGGTGAAGGGACGATTATCATCGAAGGTGACGAATACCGCCCTGAACCGGAGGAACTGTTCCTGATACCGGCAGATACCCGTCATACCTATTTCCATAATCCCGAAAAACCTGTCTGCAAATATTGGTGCCATTTTGACCTGCGTCTGAATGAAGGGCGGAAACTGGTCTACTCAAAAAAAGGAGTGAAATGCAGGATCCCTAAGAAGAAAATCGTACCTGTTTTTGAGAAGCTCATCGCCTCTTTCAACTCCGGAGATCCATGCGATGCTCTTGCGGAAAAATCTGCGCTTTTGGATCTCCTTAGGATATTTATGAGCAATATCGACTATGCAGACATTCTGTCTGAAAACACGGATGATTTTATAGTCACCGTTAATGAGTACATAATGAAAAATATCCGATCTGCCATTACGCTTCAGGATCTGGCAGAAATCGTCCATTTGCATCCGAATTATTTTATACAGTATTTCAAGAAGCACTTCAATGTTTCTCCCATAGAGCATGTGAATATACAAAGGCTCGAAAAAGCTGCACAGCTCCTTGTCCGGCATCCGGAGAAGACAGTCGGAGAGACTGCCATGGAGGTAGGCTTTAAGGATTACCGGTATTTCAGCAGGATTTTCAGGAAAAGGTATGGTATAACACCGTCGGCATACAAAGAATTCCATTTGAGGTGAAAACTGAAAGGAGGCTTTTTCAATGAAATATGGACCCATCGTTACCAAATTTCCTCACATGCTGCACGGGGGCGATTATAACCCCGATCAGTGGCGCGCTTCTAAAGAGATCTGGGCAGAGGATATGCGCCTTGCCAGTCTTGCGCATATCAACTCGCTCTCAGTCGGGATATTCAGCTGGGCTGCGTTGGAGCCGGAGGAAGGCCGTTATGACTTCTCCTGGCTGGATGAAGTTATGGATCTTCTCGCCAAAAACGGCATCGCTGCGGTGCTTGCGACTCCGTCAGGCGCACGTCCGGCATGGATAAGCTTCAAATATCCGGAGGTGCTCAGGGTCAATGAGGACCGCCGCCGGATCCTGCATGGAGCAAGACATAATCATTGCTACACGTCTCCTGTTTATCGTGAGAAGGTCAGGCAGATCAATACAAAGCTGGCTGAACGGTATAAAGATCACCCTGCGCTGGCTGTATGGCACCTTTCGAACGAGTATGGAGGAGAATGCCACTGTGAGCTGTGCCAGGAGGCTTTCCGCAATTGGCTCAAGAATCGTTATGGGTCGCTGGATGCGCTGAACGCGGCATGGTGGACGGCATTCTGGAGCCACACGTATACGCAGTGGAGCCAGATCGAATCCCCGTCTTCGATAGGTGAAACAAGTGTCCATGGACTTTCTCTGGATTGGAAACGTTTTGTGACAGAACAGACCCTCGACTTTATGAAGGCGGAGATGGAGCCTCTGAAGCGCATTACGCCAAATGTGCCATGTACGACAAATATGATGGGATTTTACGACGGCCTCAATTATTTCCGGCTCTCAGAAGAGTTGGATGTCGCATCATGGGATAACTATCCAATGTGGCGGAGCGATGACGGTGATGCAGACATTGCGTTGTTTACATCGATGGCCCATGATATGAACAGGAGATATAAGGACGGACGTCCGTTCATGCTGATGGAGAGCAGTCCTTCCGCTACGAACTGGCAGCCTGTCGGCAAGCTGAGAAGACCTGGCCTGCATGAGCTTCAGAGCATCCAGGCAGTGGCGCACGGCAGCGACACGGTACAGTATTTCCAGTTCAGGAAGTCTCGCGGTTCCGCCGAGAAATTTCATGGTGCGGTTGTCGACCATGTAGGGACGGAGCATACGCGTGTATTCCGCGAGGTAGCCGCAACGGGACAGACTCTCGAAAAGCTGGATGCCGTCGTTGGCACCGTGAAGCCTTCTGAGGTCGCGATCATCTATGACGTTGAGAACAAATGGGCGATCGACATGTGTCAGGGCTTCAAAAGCAGCAAGAATTATCTCAGGACGCTGAAGGAGCATTATTCGCCGTTCTGGAAGTCCGGGATATCAGTCGACATCATTGACAGCACCAAGGAACTGTCGGGGTACAAGCTCGTCATAGCGCCGATGCTTTATATGCTTCGTCCCGGTATGGCGGAGAAGATAGAGGAATTTGTAAAGAACGGCGGCACATTCGTTGCCACATATATGACCGGTTATGTCGATGAGCATGACCTTTGCTTCCTTGGCGGATTCCCGGGGCCGCTCCGCAAGGTTCTCGGCATCTGGTGCGAAGAGATGGACGGTCTTTTCGACGAGGAAAGAAGGCATGTCGAATGGAACGGGACCAGATATGAAGCCCGCGATTTCTGTGAGATAGTCCATACCGAAGGGGCACAGGCCATTGCTGCCTATTGCGAGGATTTCTATGAATCTTACCCTGCTGTGACCGTCAACAGCTTTGGGAAGGGCGAGGCATACTTTGTGGCAGCAAGGCTCGATGAGAAGTTCCAGGAGGATTTCTTCGGCATGCTGGCAGGAAAACTGGGCATAACCGGAGCAATAAAAGGCGTTCTGCCTGTCGGATGTACGGCTCAGGTCCGAACTGACGGCGAGTATAAGTATGTTTTTGTTATGAATTTTTCGCCGGAAGAAAAAGAAGTGGATGTTGGTATTGGAGGGAAGAGCTTGATTTCCGGGAAAGAAGTAAAAGGCAATATAAAGCTGCCTCCAAGGGGGTATGAGATTTTTGCCGAAAGAGTCCGGAACGAATGATACAGTTATGTGCCGGATGCGGGACTTGATAACATAACAGTATGCTGACTTTCGGATAAATCAGCACAACAATACACTGAATATATGAAAGAACAACACAGGTTCAGTAATCACACAGGCTGGCAGCATCAGCCCGTGTGATTTTTTTTATGGGCAATACATATATATAGATGAGGTTTAGTTGTGCCATTATGAATCAGGCTTGCCTGATGGCAGGGAGGGGTCTTATGGGTTCTGCCGCTGTAAATAGATACCAGAGGAGCTTCTTGATATTTTCGAATGAGGATAGTGGGTTCGAAGACGGAAAAAAGCCGTCAGGTTACCTGAAGCTGGAGGTGCGGGACGGGAAAGGCAAGCTCGATGCTGTTTTGCATAACTTACGCGACGGGAAGGGAAGATTCGTATATACGCTGTATCTGCTCCGGACCTCGTCAGGGGATGTGAGCTTTTTAAGGGCCGGCGAAGTCAGGCGCGTGTCCGGCAGGAACGTACTTGAACTTGCATTCGATCCCGGTCAATTTGAATATGGACATTTCTCGATCGAAGAGTTCGAAATTGCTGCAATACTGGTCGAGTATGAGAACAGGACAGGCAGTGGGATAATTTGTCCGCTTGCAGCTTACAGAGATAAATGGTCGGAATGGAGAAACGGGCTTCGTAAAGCATTTCAGGAGAGAGACGTGCAAATGCCCGTCGACTCTCAGCCTAAGGCATCATTTGATGTACAGCCGTCAACTAAGGCATCATGCTGTGCACATTCGTCAACTGAGGCATCATGCGGTGCACATTCGTCAACTGAGGCATCATGTGGTGCACATCCGACAACTGAGTTATCATCTGCTCCGCAGCCTGCATCTCAGGCATCATTTACTCCGCAGTCTGCATATCAGGCATCAGCCGATCAGCCTGTGTATCAGGAGTTGGATGATCAGCCTGTGTCTGATACACCAGTAAATGTTTGCTCTGAGCCGGTGCTTTCGTCTCATCCTCATCCTGAGCCTGAACCTGCGAAGTCTGCCAATATACGTACTGAATCTGAGAAGTCAGCCGGCTCTCAGTCAGAGTCCGAACCTTCATCAGATCCTCATTTTATACTGCGGCCTGAATCGGATCATATAACGGGCAATGAAGAACCTGAACCTGCATCAGGCAGACAGACTCCTGAGTACGAGCAGACGGCTCCGGACCGGAAGGAGACTGAAGCTGCCGGCAGCAATAATAACTATCCGGGCAGTCTTGCTGGAATCAATACCGGGTGTGTCTATCTCAATGGCAATCTATGTGATGCGTTTATTGCCGGCAGGAGCAACGGTGATCCATGCAGCACATGCCGCATCAGTCATAACGGCTCACCTGCGGAATCGCAGCCTTCGGGAGACCTTGAACAGCTTCAGAAGGATCTTGACGACAGCTTTGAAGCAAGCGACCCTTTCCGCAGCAGAAGAAGCGATTATAAATGGTGGAGGGTCACGAACCCTGTAAATCTGAACAACATACTCTACCAGAACAATATCCGTTCACCGCTTTTATTCAATCCTGCCGTAATGATGGCGCACTACAAATACAAGCATCTGATCATCGGCATATTTACCCATAGGAACGGGCGCAGGTATGTGGTCTGCGGCGTGCCGGGGATGCATATGGTCGACATGAAGCCCTTCGGAGAGATGAATACGTGGGTACAGGCAGAGGGGAACAGACTGAAATATGGAGCCTTTGGGTACTGGCTCGTTTATATCGATCCTGAGAATGGGAAGATAATGAATCCCAAGTAACCTCTCAGTCTGACTGGACAAAATTTTAGATATGGGACACTTTTTCACAATTTTGTCCAGGATTTTGCCAGATAACAGCAAAGAAATCTGTTTTATGTTAAGCAAAACGTCCCATACTTAATTTTTTGTCCAGTCAGCTTTATCTCAATCTTCCTGATCGTGCTAACCAAATCGTCCTTCGATGCGTATATAGTATGTAAGTTTTCACATGCCAATGTCCGGACAGATGTGGTAAAATATACTTGATTAATTGGCACGGAGGTGATCTTCTGCTATACGTATTTACCGGATGCTTTGCATTCGGAGTGCTGTATGCGGCTGTTTCATTCATACTCGGCGGCCATGGAGACCACAGTGCCGGGGAAGGAAGCGGAATCGGCGACAGTCTCGACATTGACGCCGGTGATGGTCTGGATATTGCCCATGACATCGATATCGGCCAGGGCGATCTGGTCGGAGATATGAGCGGAGCTGATGCCGGGGATGGAGTTGATATCCAGCATGGTACTGATACGGCGGACAGTGCGGATTCAACTTCGCCCTCGCCCTTCAATCCGTTGGTCATTGCGAGTGCTATCACAACATTCGGTGCTGTCGGGCTGATATCGATGAAAGGCTTTGGATTGGGCGACCTGGCCAGTACGATCGTTGCGCTGAGTTTTGCAGGAGCAATCGGAGCGGCGCTGTTCTTCGGCATAGTCAAATTCATGTACGGATCACAGTCCAATTCGATTTTTTCATTGAACGATCTGATCGGTACCGAAGCTGACGTTTTAACACCGGTTCCTGAAACAGGCCTTGGAGAGATCGTCTTTATTGCCAACGGCACCAGATATACTCTTGGTGCCAGGTCACTGGAAGGTGATGTGATCCGGAGAGGCGAGACTGTCATTATAAGGGAGATCGCAGGCAGCATTGCCGTTGTTCAAAAGAAGCTGACCATCGATGACATTGAGCTTTATTCAAGAACAGATGCATCGGCCGGCAGTAAAGATAGATCGGCCGGCAGAACAGATGCATCAGCCGGCAGTAAAGATGGATCGGCTGACATAGCAGACTTATCGGCTGGCAGCAAAGATGAATCGACTGACATAACAGACTTATCGGCAGGAAGTGCAGATACATCAGTTGACATAAATTATGCATCAAACAACAGAACAGATGTATCAGCCGATGGAGAGAGAGCTTCCGATGAAAAACGGAAAAGCAAAACAACCGACTAATCGTTAATAATACACTAACCGCAACCAGGCAGCGATGCTGGAAATATACAAAAATAGGAGGATTGAAATGGATTACCTAATACCCATACTTATCGCCATTGTGCTCGTCGTCGTCATTTTTATATTGATCTCCGTGTTTGTCGGTAGATACGTTAAAGTAGGACCCGACGAGGCATTGATCGTATCCGGACGCAAGAAAAGACTGTCTAACGGTCAGGTGGTCGGATTCAGGATAGTCAAGGGCGGAGCTACATTCGTCTGGCCGATACTGGAAGTATCCAAGACGATCTCATTGAGGACCATGCCGCTTGATGTGAACTCCAGCGCCTACACTTCGCAGGGAGTCCAGGTCACCGTTGACGGTATTGCTCAGGTTAAGATCGATTCCACCGAAGAAGCTATCGCGACAGCGGCGGAGCAGTTTCTAAGCCTGAAAGAGGAAGAAATAAGGCGTATAGCCACACAGACCCTGGAAGGCCACCTTCGTTCCATCGTCGGTAACCTTACTGTGGAAGAGATCAACCAGAACAGAGATGCGTTTGCACAGAAGGTTCAGGAATTGGCGGCCAGCGATCTTGCAAACATGGGTCTGAAGATAATTTCGTTTACCATCAGAGAGATCTCGGACAAGAACGGATATCTTGAAAGCCTCGGTAAAGCACAGATAGCGAGAGTTCAGAGAGATGCCGTCATAGGCCAGGCAGAGGCAAAAAGGGATGCGGATATCAAGAGTGCCGAAGCTATGCAGGCCGGACAGACTGCCAAATTTGTGGCGGAAACCAGAGTGGCTGAAGCCAACAGGGACAAGGAAATGAAGATGGCCGAATACCAGGCTTCCATCAATGAGAAGAAGGCCGAGGCCGACCTTGCCTACGACAAGAAGAAGTATGTGTTGCAGCAGGAAGTCGAAAAGGAAGCCATGCAGGTCGAAATCGTAAAGAAACAGAAAGAGATCGAACTGCAGGAACAGGAAGCACTGAGAAAGGAGCAGGAGCTCGACGCTACGATCAGAAAGCCTGCCGATGCTGATAAGTATAAGACCGAAATATCTGCAGAAGCTGACAGAGTCAGAAAGTCCAAGGAAGCTGAGGCGCAAGCCTACGCCATTAAGGCCGAGGGAGCAGCAAAGGCCGAAGCAATAAGGATCGCAGGTCTTGCAGAGGCTGAGATAATCAAGGCTAAGGGTGAAGCTGAAGCAGAAGCATTGGCTAAAAAGGCCGAAGCCTACAAACAGTTCAATGATGCCGCTATAGCGCAGATGGTCATAGAGAAGCTGCCGGAGGTTGCATCAGCTATTGCACAGCCGCTTTCCAAGACCGAGAAGATCGTTATGATAGGCGATTCGGGGGCATCCAAGATCACGAAGGATGTAACGAACATCATGGCGCAGCTGCCCGAAGTAGTAAAAGGACTTACCGGCGTAGACATAACGAACATATTGAAGAATTACGCAGCCGCAAAGGATACGTCAAAGCAGGCATCATCCGATGGTGCAGGCAGCGACGCCGAAAATTAGTAAGTCTGGATCTGCGTATTTGACAGCTTAGCTTTGCAGTTTGCTCAAAAGAGCAGTAAATTATCAACAATTAATATAATATATGCTTTTTTGGCGAAATATAGTATAATATAAGGAGACGTTTCCGAAGAGTTTATCGGAAGCCGTCTCCTTATAGTTTTATGCACCGGGATGAGCCAGTTCTTAAAACTCCGAAAGGATGCTGATTGCATTGACTGCCAAAAACAAGGTTGAACTGAGGATAGCCGGCAAGGATTATATCGTTGTCGGGACAGAGTCGGAAGAATACATACACAGAGTCGGCCTCTATATCGACAAAAAAATGACAGATATAATGAGAGTCAGCAACAAGCTTAGTACTTCACTGGCTGCCGTACTTACGGCGATAAATGTCGGTGATGATCTGTTCAAGTGCCGTGAATCGGAACAGGAGCTCAAAAAGGAACTGAAGAAAGCAACCGAAGAACTGGAAAAGCTCAGAGAGGAGAATAAGCAGCTGCAGCAGGAGAACGCATCACTAAACGAACTGAATACCGGACTTAAGCTTGAGTTGGCCAAGAGGGAAGCAGAGCTGAGCGAGGTGCGCAATACGCTTGACAAAGCGGAACGGGCTAAAGAGTAGTATTGACAGGCAGACAATAATGCCGGCGAATACCGGTGCTTCCCATGAAACCCCGTCCCTGGGAGATGGCGGGAGAACTTCACGATCGGATTACAGCCGCTTTGCAAGGGAATTCCATGCAGAGCATTTTTTATGCCTGGGGTTGGCCGGACATGCAGCCAAATATCAAGGCAAACGAGCAGATTAGCTAACAGATGAGCAAACAGGCAGACTAACAGACAAATGAGCAGATGAACGAGCAGGCAGACTATCGGACAAACGAGATGACAAACAAACAGGCAAACCAACTAACAACCAATCAGACCATCAAGCAACCAATCAACCAGAATATTGGCTATGGATAATATAGCACTGCCGGGCAGAATATATGATATGATCAGACACAGTCGGATGTATACGTTGCGAACGGCAGGACAGGATGGAGTATTTATGAGAAAAACAGTCGAACTTCTTGCTCCGGCAGGAAACAGTGAAGCGCTGCATGCTGCGGTCGAGAACGGCGCGGATGCGGTTTACCTTGGCGGAAAGATGTTCAATGCCAGACAGCAGGCGGATAATTTTGACATGCAGCAGCTTCGGGATGAGCTGAGATATGCGCATGCCAGGGGAGTCAATATATATCTGACCCTCAATACGCTGCTGCATGATGATGAGATCCCCAAAGCTCTTGCATATGCGGATGAAGCCTGCAATGCCGGAATCGACGGCATAATAGTGCAGGATATCGGACTTGCGGCTGCACTGAGAAGTGCACTTCCTGGATTGCCGCTGCATGGGAGTACCCAGATGACTGTATATGATTCCGAGGGTGTACATATACTCGAAGAGATGGGATTCCGAAGAGTAGTGCTGGCAAGGGAGCTTACACTGGAACAGGCGTCGCAGATCGCACGGAGCACAAGCCTCGAAGTGGAAATGTTCGTGCATGGGGCGATGTGCGTCTGTTATTCCGGACAGTGCCTTATGAGCAGCATGATCGGCGGCAGAAGCGGCAACAGAGGTATGTGTGCACAGCCATGCAGACTGACTTATACGCTTGCAGAGGATGGAAGTCATCCCGCTGGGTCGGCAAAGCAGCCGCGATATTTATTGAGTCCGAAGGATATGAATACTCTTGAATATCTTGCCGAGATAGCTGCGTCAGGCGTAAAGTCCCTTAAGATCGAAGGCAGGATGAAAAGTCCCGAATATGTTGCAACGGTGGTGCGCATATACAGAAAGTATCTGGATATCGCACTGGAGCAGGCCGGCAAAGGTGCGTCAGGAAAGCTTTCCATCGATGAGAAGGACAGGCATGACCTTCTGCAGATCTTCAACAGAGGCGGGTTCTCATCAGGTTATCTCAAAGGGAAAACCGGCTCGGATATGATGAGCTATGAAAAACCAAACAACAGCGGGATCTGCATCGGAGAGGCAATAGCATATGATGCCGGACAGCAAACCATAAAAATCAGACTTGAGAATGAGCTGTCAGCAGGCGACGGGATCGAGATATGGACAGGCGGATCGGACAGCCCGGGCGGCATTGCAAGTATGATAAAAGTTGCCGGCCGTAATGTGAAAAAAGCAGAAAAGGGTGCTTTGGCCGAAATAGGTTATTTCAAGGGCAGGATCGTTCCTGGCAGAAAAGTATACAAGACTACCGATCAGGAGCTTATAAAGGCTGCCCGTCAGTCATACACCGGAAGGAATATAAAGCGTATAGCAGTAAAGGGTACTGCCATTCTGAGGGAAGGCCGGCCTTTGATCGTGACTGCTGCCGACGAAGAAGGACATTCGGTCACAGCCGAGGGGACGGTTCTGCCGGAAGCCGCCGTAAACAAGCCGCTGACCATGGAGCGTCTGAAAGAACAGTTGAACAAGACAGGCTCCACGCCATTTATATTTTCAGAGTTGGGCATTGATCTGCAGGATGGGTTGACCCTGCCGGTCAGTGAAATAAATGACGTGAGAAGGAAAGCTCTTGATTCGTTATATGACGCTAGAGCCGAAAGGTATTCATATGGCCGATGCAACGAGGAGCAGAGCATTAGGCAGGCAGTGGACGAAGGCTTGTCATGCAGGGGTCGGGGAGTAAAGCTATTACATAGAAAAGAATCGCCGTTAATCGCCGTATATTTGTATAAGTGGGAGCAAGGGACGGATCTTGCGGATATAGGAGCAGACAGGATCTACCTGCCGTTTTCGGCGATGTGCAGGTCCGGCTTCGAAGAAGCTGTCAAATCGGCAAGAAATTCCGGAAAGGAAGTGTTCTGCTGGCTTCCGGCCGTTACAAAAGGCAATTATGAGAAGCTTCTGGATAAGTTTATTCAGGATATTTCAGAAAAGCCAGAGGGCCAAATAGGGATCGACGGCATCCTGGCTTCGAATATCGGAACTGTGCAAAAGCTGCGCGGCATCAACAGAATCAAACTTGCAGGCGATATTTCGCTGAACCTTTTTAATGCATATTCCGCGGCTAAGGCTGCAAGTCTGGGAATTGACAGTGCTGCCATATCAGTCGAGCTCAATATGCGTCAAATTTATGAGATGACTGAAAATCTGGGGAGAACCTTATGCATCGCAGAGGCAATAACCGGAGAAATGCTTGATACGGCGGCATGTGAAAAGGCGCAGGGCAGTCTCGGACTGGAAGCGGCTGTATACGGCAGGCTTCCGTTGATGATCAGTGAGTATTGTCCTGTTGGCAGTGTAAAGGGCGACTTTTGCAGTTCATCAAAATGCAGCGGATGCTGCAGCCGTGGAAGCTATACGCTTCAGGACAGGCTGGGACTCGGTTTTCCTGTATTGTGCGACAATATCGACTGCAGAAGCACAGTACTCAATTCCAGCGTGCTGTTTGTTCCGGATAGTTTAAAAAACCTTACTGAAGCCGGCATCAGCATCTTCAGACTCTATATCTGGGATGAGGACCCTGATACCGTAAAGGGGTTGGTCAGTCTTTTCAGGGCAGCGGCTGCGGGTGTCAACACCGATACTGCCGGATTTGACGGACTGACGGAAAAAATTAAAGCAAAAGGATTCACAAAAGGCCATTATTACAGGGGAGTGTAGCGGGATGATCCATCACGGGGATGGCAGAACCGTCCCCGATAATACCGGGGATGGCAGAACCGTCCCCGAA
>CAZQUQ010000014.1:0-6857 GCA_964596445.1 uncultured Oscillospiraceae bacterium | reverse complement strand
CGGGGATGGCAGAACCGTCCCCGATAATACCGGGGATGGCAGAACCGTCCCCGAATAGGACCGTCCCCGAAAAAAGTCGCCCTGTCTTGATGGGGGAGAAGGAGGAAGGTATGAGCAATACGGTAAAGGTGTATATCAACATCAGAGGTGAGGGCAGGATGCCGCAATATGCATCGGCCCATGCCGCAGGCTGCGATCTGTACGCCACAATGGATATGGCTATAAGGCCTGGAGAGACAAAAATTATGCCGTTAGATTTCTCGATGGCAATTGACAGCGATCTGGAAGCGCAAATAAGACCGAGAAGCGGATTATCACTTAAAACGGAACTGAGGATACCCAACGGACCCGGAACGATAGACAGTGACTACCGCGATACAGTCGGGATCCTGCTGCAGAATACATATAATATTGCAAACCTTCCATATCAGATCGCTGCAAATCCGGGATTATTGGATGATCTGCTCGCCAATTACAAGGAGACAGAGTTGGGTGATTACCTTACGCAGTATTGCGGCGCAACACTTTCGGGAACGGAAGCGAGCAGCATACTGAAGCAGAAGCTTTATATCGACGAACATGGCAACCCATATGGCACCATTTACATAAAAAAGGGAGACAGGATAGCACAGATGATATTCAGTGAATATAAGCGGGCTGAGTTCATACCACATCCTGATCCGCGGGAGATTGGAACAGACAGGGGCGGCGGATTCGGACACACAGGAAGCAAATAGCGGCGGAGGGATGTACAGAATGATGCTTTCCTGTGATCCTGAATACAAGAAGGCTTTCGATAGAGTGTACAGGCTGATAACCAGTGAGTGCAGCCCGACAACATCTGGAGTGTCATCATCTGGTTCAGGCAGTCTGGCTGTATCCGCAAAATCATTATCCGGTCCAGGCGATCCGTCAATATCCAAAGCTTTATCATCTGACCTGAACAACCCGCTGGCATCTGAGGCCCTATCATCAGGCACGGATATCACGGCAGTCATCGATTCGGATCCTGATATCCTGGCGGCGCTATACGAAAGCGGAATGAAGACGGGCGACAGAAAAAGCTCTGGCACATATTACACTTCTCACGAAGTCGTCAGCTTCATGTGCAGAGATGTGCTTGCACATTATCTGTCAAACCATATCGGACTTTCGCATGATGACATTTACGATGCCATGAAAACAGAAGCCAAAATCGATCCTGGCATAGCTGCAAAAGCAGACAGAGCGCTTGAGAGCATCAGGATCCTTGACCCTGCGGCAGGCTGCGGCGCATTCGTGACAGGAATGCTGGATGAAATAGTGAGGCTGCGGACATTACTGCAAGCAAAAAAGCATCCGTTCCAGTTAATGTACAATGCTGTAATCAACAGTATCCATGGCGCTGACATCGACCCCATTGCAGTGGAGATCACTAAGCTGCGGCTTCAATACAGACTTATGAGAGGGTATGAGCAATACATACAGGATACCGCAGCATCAGGTCGTGATTTTCCTGAAATGCCGGGATCCGATAACTTTAAATGCAGTATAGTTTGCGTGGATAGCCTGCTTGAATATGATAATTATGGTTTTGATGCTATAATAAGTAATCCGCCATACATTTCAGCTGTGGAAGCGTCAAGAAGCGGCAGAGAAAGGCGGCAGGCGCTAAAACAGAAATATCCGCAGCTTAAAGGGGCCTTTGATATATACACAGCTTTCCTTATCGACGGTATCTACAGGACAAACGAGAAAGGAGTGTTCTGCTGGATCGTTCCAAACAAGCTGCTTGTATCGCAATATGCGGCACCTGTACTTGAGTATCTGAAGAATAATGGTCTTATGTACAGCATAAGCGTATCTGATATCGGTGTGTTCTCGAAAGTTGGAGTCTATCCTGTCATAATATCGGGCAATAAGCATTATGCAGCCAACAGCTTCACAGAATATACCGCCGACAGCCTCAGAAATCTGGCTGACCGTTGTTTTGCTGACAAGCCTGAAATGAAAACATATAAAACATTTGCGGATCATGGCATCAAAATTGCATCAGGTGCAGCAGGCTTCCAGGCGAAGCAGCTGCAGCAGTACTTACGAGAGGGAACAGATGTCGCGGAGGATAAAGAGCAGCAAAGAAGTCATTGTCATACCAGCCGAAATATCTGTCATACCAGTCAAGATATCTGTCGTACCGGCCATAATATCATACCCTTTGCAGTCAGCGGCGCAATCGATAAATATCGCCTCAAACGAAGTAAAATCAGATATATGGGAACGACATACCGTGAGCCGTTCATTATCAAGGGTGATAAAGTTGCCGAAAGCAAGTGGGATCTATGGTGCAGCAAAAAAATATGCATAGCCGGACTGACAAGGGAGATAGAGGCATATTACAGCAGAGAACCGCTGGCGCTTGGAGTCGGCGCATATGCAATATATGATTTCGGTGGGTTTGAGCCGCTTTACTTGTTGGCGCTGCTCAACAGCAAGTTCATGTCCTGGTACCTGAGAGAAAAATTCCATGAAAGGCATCTGTCAGGAGATTACCTGGCCATCAACAAGTTTACTCTGGAGCAGCTTCCACTGGTAAAAGCCGATAAAGCTGTACAAGAAAAGATCGCTCAGAAGGCGGAAAAGCTGCTTGCGCTTTACAGGACAGGAGTAATTGATAATGAAGCTGTCACACTGCTCAATGAAATCGATGAAACGGTATATAAGCTGTATGAACTGGACAGCAAAGAGATAGATATGATCCAAAGCTGTAATATTCGAAGACAGCTGAGGAGTTTATCCGTTTGTGGCCATATCGCATTATATGAAGGCAGTTGAGGCAACTGTCATCAGCAGTCGCATCTGAAGGTCACATCCACCATCTGTGCCTGCTATAACTCCTGTTGGCGTAGTTTCTGGTATCCGTCGGTATTGACACTATTTTTTCAAGCATCTCCTTATCCGAGACTTTTTTGAACGCTTTCTGCATTAGCTGCTGAAAGCTCTCGCCGTCCATCGGCAAAGTAACATATACCGGGTATATGTACATGTTCTTGTCGATGCTCAGCTTTCTGAACTCTGGCTCCAGCAGATTAATTATTTTCTCGCATACAAGCTGCGCGCCGGCTTCGTCGGTACACGGCAGGACGATGATTATATCACGGTCTCCGTTGAGTGCGATAGTATCGGTCGAACGCAATGCTTCTTTTGCTGTCTTCACTGCAGCGGCATAGACAGATGCCCTGCTGCTGGCGGAGACGGTGCGTTCGGGATCCTGGCTGTTGTCCAGCTGAAGCGTTGTGATCAAAACCAGTGATAATGGTGTGCCCGTACGTTTTGCAAACTTGATCTCGCGGTCTATATATGAGTCAAAGGGCATAACAATATCATCTATTAAACCCGTATCATAATAAAAATCTGTTTTTGTACGGACTATGCTTTTTATTGATGCTTCAAGCCTCTTTACCTGATAGGGCTTTTTTATATAATCCCTGACGGAAAGCTTCACCGCTTCGGCTTTCAGTTCCGGCTTGTCTGCCTGCGTTATGATAATGACAGGAGTGCTGCCGGCCGCAGATGCCCTTATTTTTCTCAGTACATCAAGACCATCACTTTCAGATGGAAATGCCAGATCCATGATTATCAGCTTCAGGTCCATGATATCAAGATCCAGCAACCGGAACTGCCGTATATCTCCTGCTTCGATCACCTCAAAGCGGCCGGCCTTCTCAAGTATGTGTCTTATCTTCTGCCGCTCGTAAGATGAATAATCCAATAATAAAACTGTGCCATCCATGGCATTGCACCTCAATCCTAATAGAAAAAAGAAAATAAACGTATCTGTACATTTATATATCGACATATTTTCAGCTTCTGTTTATAGCCGGCAGTGATAATGGGAATCGTTTTGGATCCATGCATAATGGGTATATAGATAATATACATGATTTTTGCTAAAAAAAGGTTCATGACAGTAATAGAACGAGATTCATAACTTTGGCGACAAATCGTGATGATAAACCTCATTTAAATTATACATTGAACATTATTGAAAGTTGAATAAAATTTGCAAATGGGGTATCATAATATTATAGTAACGGCAATGTCTTTGTTTATTCAAAGCCATCCGATGAAAGGAAGGGACCTTTATATGTTAGTCAGAAACTGCGCAGGGGGCATAGTCTTCTGCGGGAGCAAAGTATTTCTCCTGAAGAACGAGAAGGAGGAATGGGTTTTTCCGAAGGGAGTCATCCGAAGCGGAGAGCTGCCAAACGAGGTTGCGCTCAGAAGAGTGAAAGAAGAAGGCGACATTGCGGCTGAAATCGTATCTACAGCAGGACACACCAATTATGAGTTCTTTTCCGTAACACGTCAGAAACCAGTCTGTAACAAAATTATCTGGTACATCATGAAATCGAACAATCTTTACTTTAAAGTCAATGATCAGGAAAAATTTCTGGATGCGGGTTATTTTGAGATAGAAGAGGCCATGAAGCTTGTCACATACAGTCAGGATAAAGCGCTGTTGAATTTGTCATACAGGAAGTACAAAGAAATAACCTCTGTAGCCGTTGAATATATCAGGTGCATTTAAGTAAGAGCAATCAAAAGAAAATTGCGATATAAAGAAAAAGTGATAAAATAGATGGCAGCAAGAAAATTGCTGCCATCTTCAAATTATGCGGTTTGCCGGCATCATGCCGGTTCGATGGGATCATGACGGCTGGTCTGCTGGAACTGGCCGGTTGCTGGGGTTATGATGGTTGTTGGCACCAACCGGTTGCTGTATCAAGCCGGCTGCTGGGACAAGTCGGTCATTGTTACAAGCCGATTGCCCGGACAAAGCCGGCTGCCGGATCATACAGATCGTTTACTGGAGCGTCATATGCGAAAGGATTACTTAACTGTTCTGAATGAAGCAGTTGTTGAATTTGAAGAAAAGAAATCCCGCTTTATTTCGACGGTAAGGCCTGTGGCTTCCGAAGAAGAAGCACAGGCATTCATTAACGGACTCAGGTCGAAGTATTGGAATGCGACGCACAATGTCTATGCATACTATATAGGCGGCCAGACTGAACTGCAAAAATTCAGTGATGACGGAGAGCCCTCAGGGACGGCAGGACTGCCTGTATTTGAGGCAATAAGGAAAGCAGGCGTACAGGATGTTGCCGTCGTTGTCACAAGGTATTTCGGTGGAACGCTCCTTGGCGCATCGGGGCTTGTGCGGGCATATGGAAAGAGCGCAGCTCTTGGGATAGAAGCTGCGGGCATAGTCCGGAAACAGTTATGCATCGAAGCGCAGGTGTCGCTCGATTACTCATTGCTTGGTAAGATCCAGGCGGCCGCAGCCTCCAAAGGGTACAGCGTAAAAGATACTGTGTACACACAGAATGTTGATATGTATATATATGTGCCGGTCGATGAATATGAACCGTTTTGTAAGGTGCTGACCGAAGCGTCGAACGGAAGGGCTGTCATATCGGCGGGTGATAAGTCTTATATTACACAAAAGGTGTGAAAGCTGCCTCTGTTCCAGACATGAAGGCTGCGATGGCGGTTATCGTGCGATAACCGGAGCATTGCTCAATGACTGGAAAAGAGGTCTAAATGAAAATGTATTATCAGGTAGTGATGGTATGACTATCTGAGAACTCGACCTTAACGGCTTCATCAGCCATAGGCCTGACATCGTCGGGGCAGGCGGTAACGTCGAGGGCCTCAACAGTTTTTGCCGGAAGGTCGATTATAAACTCACTTCCCTTATCTTTCTCGCTTATTACTTTTATATTACCCTGATGCAGCTCAACAAAGGTCTTGACTAGTGAAAGACCAATACCGCTGCCATGGCACTCGGCCGACTTGCAGCTTTCGGATTGTCTGAATCGATCGAATATCTCAGTCTGTCTGTCCGCCGGGATCCCGACGCCGTTATCCTTGACAGAAATTCGAACCCGGCCGCCCGACATTGAGGATGATACAGCTATGCAGCCTCCCGGCTGTGTAAACTTGATGGCATTTGACAATAAGTTAAGCAGTATCCTCTCTGTCTTTTCAATATCCAATGCAATGATTATACGTTCATCAGGCTTTTTGCAAACAAGCTCCAGATCCTTTTTTTCCGCATAAGGCCTGACCGAGCCGATCATTTCCTCAAGCAGCAGCCCCAGATCGCAGTTTACTGGCTTCAGCTCCAGATAACCTGCTTCCGATCGTGACAGATCGAGGAGGTTGTTTATCAGGCGCATCATTCTGTAACAGTTATATTCTGCTGTTTTTAGCTTCACTGTGACATATTCGTCCTGATGAGTGTTTTGATGTGTGTTTCTCAGCTTCATCTCGATCAGCTGCACCGACCCCAGCACAACGCTGAGCGGCGTTTTCAGTTCATGGACCATATTTGAAAAGAAACCTGTTTTTCTGCCGGCATCCTCGATGGCTGCGGAAAGCTGTCTGCTCAGTACTTTAATTCTGCGCAGTGATATTATGTATAGTGACAGCGTCACCAGTACCATGAGCAGCAGTAACACAGTAATGACCACAAACATCGGACGATCCACCAAAAGCTCACCCTTTATCTTTTACGAGGTATATGGTATCATATATATGCAGATAAATTATTTCCTGTAAAAATAAAATATACCAGATAATAACAATTTTATTTATATTTTATAATTGGATTGTAACAGTGTATATATATTTCCTGAAAATGGGAATAAAAGTTATCGCAATGGAGGTATTTAGTATGTCAGGCCATTCGAAATGGGCAAACATCAAGATCAAGAAAGGAAAGACAGATGCCCAGAGGGGCAAAGTATTCTCAAAGCTCGGCAGAGAGATCGCCCTAGCCGTAAAGCAGGGGGGAGCGAGGCCCGATGCGAAGTCCG
>CAZQUQ010000013.1:13624-25411 GCA_964596445.1 uncultured Oscillospiraceae bacterium | reverse complement strand
TCGATGTGCCTGAGCTCGCCGTCATCATGACGATAAGTCCCGATCATACGGAGAGGCTTGGTAAGACAATACAGGAGATAGCCTTTGAAAAGGCAGGGATCATCAAACCCGGAGGAGATGTTCTGGTATACGGACAGAGCAGCGAGGCGGAGCAGGTTTTTGAAAGGACTTGTGAAGAAAGAAGCTCTCAACTCCATAAAGTTGATTTCTCCGGTATCACGCTGCATGAATTCGGCATCGAAGGGCAGGTTTTCAGCTTCGACGGTCTTGACAGGCTGCGGATAAGCCTGCTTGGAAGACACCAGACCCGGAATGCAGCCGTTGCTGTGACGGCTGCGAGACATCTGGCAAAAAAAGGCTTCAGTATAACTGATGATGACATCAGAGGAGGTCTGGAAAATGCAAGGTGGCCCGGCAGACTGGAAGTGATGTCAAAAGAACCTTTACTGATAATAGACGGTGCGCACAATCCGGAAGCGGCGGTAATATTGAGAAAAACTCTGGATGAGTATTTTCCCGGAAGGCCGTTGGTGTTTATAATGGGTGTGGCTGCGGACAAGGATTATCATTCCATGATGAAGGCAGTGCTGCCCGGCTGCAAAAAGGTTATTGCGGTCAATACACTTACAAACAGGGCTCTTCCGGCACATGAACTTGCTGAGTATGCACGCAGCTATTGTAATGACGTAAGCATAAGTGATACAATTATAAGGGCTGTCAGGACAAGCATGGAGACAGCAGGACCTGATGACGTAATATGCGCCTTTGGCTCGCTGTATTATCTGGGTGAAATCAGGAGCATATTCGGACTACCTTAAATTTCATGGGGGTGAGGTTTGATGGATCTAAAGGCGGAATTGAACTACTTCAAGGTTATCGATCTGGAAGGAATAGTCAAGGGGGATGAGAAGATCCCCGATAACATGAGGAATTCGATCTTCCTTTATAACAAAGCCATCGAGAGCCTCAAATCCGGCAGTGAGGACATAGCGATCATAGAACTGAAAAAAGCGGTCGCGATGAATCCGCACTTCAACGAAGCCCTGAATTTGCTGGGAGTTTGTTACAGTTATACGGGAGATAAGGAGAAGGCGGTCGATGCCTTCGAGAAGGTCGTTAAATCTGAGTCGAACAGCGTCTATGCAATGAGATTCATGCAGCGGTACGGGCTGGGAGAGCCGCAGCCGGTCCCGCAGAGGATCAAACCGGCCGGAAAAGTGCAGCAGGAGCCGAAACCCGGCGAACCTCTCAAAAGGCTAAGAAGCACAAAACCTGAAAAGACAGAGAAGATCGCATCTTCCAGGAGCAAGCGTACACTGTTCGGCGCATTGATGGCTGCAGCAGGACTTGTGGTGGGATTGTTCGCAGCATGGATGATATGGCTGTCGCTGCCTGAGCCTGAACCTGTCCAGCTGCCGCCGAAGCAGGAGGAAATCGATGCTGCTGTGAACGCAGCGAAGACGGAGTTCGATAAGAAGTATGCAGAGCTTGAAGGCAAGTACGAGACAGCACAGAAGGACAGGGAAACGGCGATACGGCAGGCGGATTATTATAAGGCTGCCATAAAGCTGTACGAAGTGGAATCGATGGTCAACGGGAAGAAATATGAAAGCGCGGCTGATATGCTGATGCTTATGAAAACGGTAGAATTCCGGAATGAAGAAAAGGAAAAGTTCGATTCGCTGTATGAGAAGGTAATGCCCCTGGCAGCGAAATCAGCTTATGATAATGGCTACAAACTGTACAATTCAAAGAAGTATCAGGATTCGCTCAAAAGCTTTGAAAAAGTTAAGATATATGATCCGACATACAGCAAAATGGACGCAGCGCTGTATTACATGGGACGATGCCAGCAGATCCTGCACGATTCACGCAGTGCCATAGCAATATTCCAGGAGCTTGTCGACGGGTATCCTGAAAGCTGGTACACCAGGAATGCGAAAGTAAGGCTCAATGAGCTTACCAAAGTACCTTAAGGCTGTTGCCGATTTGCAGCAGAAGCGGGGGAATATCTCCCGCCGGTCTTATGCAGCTAAAAGCTATGTGATAAACATAGCTTTTATTTTTTGCTTTTTTGTATTATTATTAATAGAGCATCTGCGGCAGTAACCACTTAAGCTGCGGAATTAAGTTGCCGGGAGGTCTGTAAATGTATTATGAAAGTACACGCGGCGGGGCCAGGGGCGTCACGTCGGCCGAAGCCATCAAACGCGGTCTGGCTCCCGATGGAGGGCTGTTCGTACCTGAAACTGCTGTAAAGCTGACACCGGATGAAATAACATCACTTGCGGGAATGGATTACAGAGAGCGCGCCGTCTTCATACTGAGGCGTTTTCTCGACGATTATACTTTGGAAGAACTGGCGGAATGCGTCGCAGGGGCTTATGGAAGCAGCTTCGACGACAGAAGGATAACGCCTGTGGTGAAGCTGAACGACAATGTATATGTCCTTGAGCTCTGGCATGGCCCGACCTGCGCGTTTAAGGACGTAGCGCTTCAAATACTGCCCCGTCTGTTGGTCAAGGCGCAGAGGAAGATCAATGAGACCGCGGAAACAGTCATATTGGTCGCGACATCGGGGGATACCGGGAAAGCTGCTCTCGAAGGCTTCAGAGATGTCGACGGGACCAGGATAATCGTATTTTTCCCTGAGAACGGCGTCAGCCAGGTGCAGAAGCTGCAAATGGTGACGCAGGAAGGATCAAATGTATGCGCTGTTGCCGTAAGGGGCAACTTTGACGATACGCAGAATGGCGTCAAGGCGATTTTTTCAGATAAAGAGATGGGCACAAGGATGCTTGAGAACGGGTTCAGGTTCTCATCCGCCAATTCGATCAACTGGGGCCGGCTCGTGCCGCAGATCGTCTACTACTTTTCTGCATATGCAGACATGCTGGCGGCAGGGGAGATCACCGATGGTGAGGCAATAAACTTCACCGTGCCGACGGGAAATTTCGGAAATATTCTGGCCGGATGGTACGCCCGCGAAATGGGACTTCCGATAAAGAAGCTCATATGTGCGTCAAATGAGAACAATGTATTGACTGAGTTCATCAATACCGGCCATTATAACCGCGAACGCGAGTTTAAAAGGACTATTTCGCCTTCCATGGATATACTTATCTCAAGCAATCTCGAAAGGCTCCTTTTTGAACTGACAGGCCATGACGGCGAACAGGTGCTGGATTGGATGGATAAGCTCAAAAACGAGGGCAGGTATACGATATACGGGGAAGTGAAGCGGAAGCTGTCTGAGATGTACTGGGCGGCATATTCGACCGAACAGGAAACCATGGAAACTATCAGGGACGTCTACGGAGAATACAGATACCTGATAGATACACACACTGCGGTAGGTGTTGATGTTTATGACAAATACGTGATATCTACCGGAGATATGACCAAGACGGTGATAGCATCCACCGCCAGCCCGTTCAAATTCAACAAAAGCGTCGCAGAGGCCTTGATGGGTAAGGAAGCTGTGGCCGGGATGGATGAGTTCGAGCTTCTCCGACTACTTTCAAGACAGTGCGGACTCGACATTCCTGCAGGACTCAGCGGGCTCTCGGAAAGACCGGTGCTGCACGAAAGAGTCTGCAACAGGGATGAGATGAAGGATCAGGTAGTTCAGATACTCAATTTGAAGTAGCCGGTGCCATCACGCTTCAAGACAGCTGAACACCAATAAAACCATGAATATCAAAGGGATAAGCAAAGCGATCAATATGATCGCTTTTTTTCTGCGTGTTGTTCTCAGCGCAGCCAGAAGCTGCATCATTTCAGATACCGTTCTTTTTTTGTGTATATAGAAGGCTGTGATTTTCTTCATATACAAGTATATTCACACAGCGCTGCCGATTATACTCAAACACTGTACATATAAGTGTTTATGGCTGCTTCAAGAAGTTAACATAATTTGTTCATTGATTAGCACCCTGTCCATCCTGTAAGGTTATAGTTACTGAAAAACAGCGATTTCTTTTTTATGGGGGTTAATTTGTGATGTTCAGATATGTGAAATCAATAGCGATAGCTTTACTTTCAGCTATTTTAATCTTTGCTGCGGCATCAATGCATGCACATATGGCAGCTGCATCGCAGACAGAGACGACAGACCGTTTCAATATGTCCTACATCTATTTCGGCAATACGTCTGCTTATACAGGCTATGTCGATGCTGCCGGCGGATCGCTCGACCATGTTGCGCCAAGCTACTTCGACCTTAACAAGGACGGGACGCTGAAGCTCACCGGCGCTATCGACAAAGGCTTTATCGATGCGATGCATAATAGAGGGATTAAGGTGACGCCGTTCTTAAGCAATCACTGGGACAGGGAGTCGGGCGTAAATGCGCTGAACAATGCGGAGCTTCTTGCATTACAGATAGCAGAGGCTGTCACGGAGTACGACCTGGATGGTGTCGACGTAGATATCGAAAATATGACCGAGACTGAAAGAGATAAGTATACCGCCTTTGTAAAGATACTGAGGCAGAAGCTGCCGTCCGGCAAGAGCGTTTCGGTGGCTGTTGCTCCCAACCCTTACAAACTGACCAAGGGCTGGCATGCCTCATATGATCTGGCTGCGCTGCAGCAGCATTGCGATTATCTTATGCTGATGACATATGACCAGCACTATCAGGGATATGTTAGTTCCACGGGAGGAGCAGGACCGGTAGCGGGTTACGGCTTTGTGGAGGAGTCAATAAAGGCGGCGCTGAAGGAGGTCCCTGCCGAAAAACTCGTGCTGGGCATTCCTTTTTACGGCAGGCTGTGGAAGCAAGGTGCGGCGTATGGCGGCTACGGCATCAGCAACAATACCGTTGAGTCGCTTGTAAGTGAATTTAAGGGCAAGGTCATATTCGATGATGTGCAAAAATCACCCAAAGCAGTCATCACGATCAAGTCCGGCGACAGAAAGCCGATCATCTTCGGCACTGCACTTGAAGCCGGCACTTATGATATCTGGTATGAGAATGAAGCTTCCATCAAAGCAAAGCTGGAGCTTGTGAAAAAATATGGTCTGAAGGGCACCGGAAGCTGGAGTCTGGGACAGGAGACGAAGGAAACATGGAGCTATTACTCACTGTGGCTCAACGGCAGGTATTTCAGTGATATACAGCAGCACTGGGCAAAGGATGCGATACTGGAAGCCATGGATAACGGCTGGATGGAAGGCTTGCCAGGTTCAAGGTTTGAGCCTGAATCTCCGATGACCAGGGCGCAGGCTGCAGCACTGCTTGTCAGAGTACTGGGAGTTGATGTCCCGGCGGCCACAGGAACGCCTATGTTTGTCGACACCGCCAAACACTGGGCGAGAAAAGAGATCGAGGCTGCTGCAAAGGCAGGTTTATTTCAAGGCGTTGGCGGCGGAAGATTCGATCCCGACAAGGAACTGACCCGGGAACAGATGGCTGTGATACTTGACAGGCTGTTGGGCGGCAGTGATACTGCTGCCGGTGAGTCAGGCTTTACCGGTTCAGCGATAGATATTGCCGGGCCTGCAGCAGATCATACTGAGGCAGCAGGTATTACCAGGCCTGCAGCAGACTTTACTAAGTTGTCAGCAGACAACTCAATGCCTGGCGGCTATTTTGCGGACGTTGATCCTTCTGTTGCATGGTCTTACGGAGCAATAGGAAGGATGACAGAGAAAGGTTTCCTTCAGGGCTTTCCGGATGGTACGTTCAGACCGAAGGAAGCGATAAAGCGCGGCCAGATGGCGGTCTTTATCGGGAGGACTGCTCCATATCTGATCGGTGACTGAAGTGATCAGTTGGTACATTGGATACAGTAAATTTTTCTATGTAAGCTCGGAAATATCGGCGGTGTGCGGGCTTCACAAGTAATAATTGTACTTTGTATACAATTTGTTAAAAAATTAATTAATGAAAATCTATAGCATACCTGTAACATTAATGATAGAATATGTACGGTGTTGCATATATTCAGTCCCGGATATTTGACAAAAGCCTGTGAATGGACACAGCCTTAAGCGGTCATATGATTATCCGGACTGGATATTGATTTGTATTGGATGAAACAGATGCAGTTATTTAAACAGTAGGGTATCTGCTATTGATTTGTGAGGTGATATGTTTGATCAAAGCAAAGAAAGTATTCAAGGGAGGCGTTAAGCCGGGTCATTATAAAGAGACTGAAGGGCTTGGAACAGTTAAAATGCCGGTGCCTTCAAAAGTGGTCATCTCTATGCTGCAGCATATCGGTGCGCCATGTACCCCTTTGGTGAAAAAGGGCGACAGAGTTCTGGTGGGACAGAAAATAGGAGATTCGGACAAGGCGATATCCGCACCCATCCATTCCAGTGTATCCGGGACTGTTACAGACATCAAGCCCATCCTTTATTCTACCGGAGCAGAAGTTCTGGCTGTGGAGATCAAGCCCGACGGGCTCCAGGAAATACATGAAAGTGTGGTTCCCCCCATATGCCCGGACAGGGAGAGTATGCTGAAAGCTATAAGAGAATCCGGTGTAGTCGGTCTTGGCGGCGCAGGATTCCCGACCAGCGTCAAGCTTTCTCCGCCTCCCGGCAAGACTGTGGATATACTGGTGGTGAACGGTGCCGAGTGCGAACCTTTTATCACTTCCGATTACCGGGTGATGATGGAGAATCCGAAAAGTATCATTGAAGGTGTAAAAAAGGTGATGGAGATAACCGGCATCCCGCAAGCTTTTATCGGGATCGAATCAAACAAGCCGGATGCCATCGACATGATATCGAACCTGCTTGAGGGATCGGAAAATATAGAGGTCGTGAGTCTTCGCACCCGTTACCCGCAGGGAGGAGAGAAGCAGCTTATCTATGCCGTCACCGGAAGAAAGGTGCCGTCAGGCAAGCTGCCGGCTGATGCAGGCGTACTGGTTCAGAATGTCGCGACAGTGTCATTCATTGCCGAATACTTCAAAACAGGCATGCCGCTGATAAAAAAGAAGATAACCGTCGACGGCGGTGCGGTGGCAAGGCCGATGAACGTGGAAGCATTGATAGGAACACCGCTCAGGGAAATTTTCGATTTCTGCGGCGGCTTTTGTGAGGAACCGAGAAAGATCATAATGGGCGGCCCGATGATGGGAGTTGCACAGTTTTCGCTGGACAACCCTGTTTTAAAGCAAACCAATGCGCTGCTGGCGTTTAACGGCAAGGAATCGGAGGAACCGAAGGAATCGGTGTGCATACGCTGCGGCAAGTGTGTAGCGGCATGCCCGATGAACCTGATGCCTATTTATATCAATGCCAATGTGACAAGAGGCAATTTCGAGGATACGTTGAAATACCATGTCAATGACTGCATAGAATGCGGCTGCTGCTCATTCTCATGCCCCGCAAAGAGGCATCTGGTGCAGTCCATACGCTATGCCAAAGCAGAGTTGAGAAAACTGGCGGCCAGGAAGCAAGGGGGTAAGAACTAGAATGGATATAAACCTTTTAGCCGGTTCATCACCACATTTGAAAAGCGGTGAGAGCACACAGAAAATAATGAGAGACGTCATCATAGCATTGCTGCCTGCGACCCTTGCTGCGGTGCTCAATTTCAAGGTACAGGCTGCCATGCTCATACTGGTGACTGTAGTATCATGCGTAGCGGCTGAGTATGCATGGTGCAGGATAACAAAGAAGGAAAACACAATAACCGACCTCAGTGCAGCTGTGACAGGTGTTCTGCTGGCATTCAACCTTTCGCCTGCAGTACCGCTGTGGGTAGCTGCAATAGGAGGAATTTTTGCGATCATAATCGTAAAGCAGCTGTTTGGCGGACTTGGACACAACTTTATCAACCCTGCCCTTGCGGCCAGAGCATTCATGATGGCATCCTGGCCTATGCAGATGACTTCCTGGCAAAAGCCGGGATGGGATGCAGTCAGCACAGCGACGCCATTGGCTGTTATTAAGAACGGAGCGGAAGCGGCAGGCGAGATGCCGAAGCTTTGGGATATGTTCATCGGCAACATAGGAGGTACGATAGGCGAGACATCTACGCTGGCGCTGCTTATCGGAGCCGGTTACCTGGTGGCCAGAAAAGTCATCACACTGGAACTGCCTGTTGCCTTTATCGGAACGGTCGGGCTGATGACCTGGATGCTGGGCGGCAGTGAAGGATTGTTCACCGGGAACTTTATGTACCATATACTCGCAGGCGGACTTATGCTCGGCGCATTTTTTATGGCAACGGACTATACGACCTCTCCCGTGACATTCAGAGGAAGGATCGTCATGGGGATCGGCTGCGGTCTTCTCACATCGATCATCAGGCTTTACGGCGGATACCCGGAAGGTGTATCCTACTCCATACTGCTGATGAACCTCGTGGTGCCGATGATCGACAGATATATGATACCAAAGAGCTTTGGAGGAGGTGCCGTGAAAAATGCTTGATATACGAGACCTGTTAAAGCCTGCTTTGAGACTTTTCATCATATGCTTTGTTACGGCATTCAGCCTTGCATTCGTAAACTTTATTACGAAGGATACCATTAGCCTGAGAGCCGAACAGGAAGCCGAAGAACAGAGAAAGATCGTGATGGCCGAGGCTGATTCATTTGAGAAGCTGGAAGGCTGGAAGGAGCTGGACGAAAGCGGACTTATAAGTGCAGTCTATGCTGCGTATACAGGTGATAAGCTTGCCGGATATGTATTTTCAGCCTCGCCTTCGGGGTTCGGCGGAAAGATCGCTGTAACTGTAGGTATCAGCAAGGACAAGAAGATCAGCGGAGTCAGTGTGGGAGACAATCAGGAGACTCCGGGCCTTGGCAGCAAGACCGCCGAGGAGAAGTTCACCGGACAATTCACCGGAAAGGATACAGGAAGCGAGATCGTTATAGTGAAGCGGCCGGTATCTGAAGATAATGAAGTACAGGCCATAAGCGGAGCTACGATAAGCACGAATGCTGTAGCCAGTGCGGTACAGGCTTCAGCGGATCTGGGCGAGAAGCTGCTGAAGGAGCAGATTGGAGGCGGTGCTAAATGAAATTGCTTAAAATATTCAAGAACGGAATCATAGACGAAAATCCTACATTCCGGCTTGTGCTGGGCACCTGTCCAACGCTGGCCATAACAACTTCCGCGATCAACGGGATCGGTATGGGGATCGCGACGACAGCTGTTCTGATAGGATCCAACGTGGTCATTTCGCTGCTGCGGAAGTTCATACCGGGCAAGGTTAGGATGCCGGCATTCGTAACGGTCATTGCAGGCTTCGTGACCATCGTACAGATGCTACTTAAGGCATATGTTCATGCTCTTGACAAAGCCCTCGGCATATATATACCACTTATCGTTGTTAACTGCATAATCATGGCGAGGGCTGAATCCTATGCTTCCAAAAACCCTGTACTGGACTCGGCCGTCGACGGCCTTGGCATGGGTATTGGATTTACACTGGCTATAACGGCGATAGGCGCTGTCAGGGAAGTGCTTGGTGCTGCGAGCATATTCGGGCTTAAGCTGTTCGGAGAGTCGGTAAGCCCCGCGCTTGCTATGATAATGCCTCCTGGAGGATTCCTTATATTCGGACTTTCCATCGGCCTTGTAAACCTTTTGACCAAAAGACAGGTGCTGGCCGCCGGCTGCGGTGCTGCAGAAGCCGGATGTGAAGGCTGCGGAGGCCACTGCGGGATACAGGAGCCCGATAAGGAGGTGCAGTCATAATGATCGAAAGTATTCTTATAACATTTATATCAGCAGTTTTTATAAACAACTTCGTTGTTGTCAAATTCCTTGGGATATGCCCGTTCCTTGGCGTTTCCAAGAAGATCAGCACGGCGGCGGGAATGGGTGTGGCTGTTATATTCGTTATGACCTTCTCATCGGCTGCCACATGGGCTGTTCAGGAATTCATGCTCAAACCGCTGGGACTTGAGTATATGCAGACGATAGCTTTCATCCTCGTTATTGCCGCACTGGTGCAGTTGGTGGAAATGGTGCTGCAAAAAACCAGTCAGGCGCTGTATAAGGCGCTGGGCGTGTATCTTCCGCTGATTACGACAAACTGCGCGGTGCTTGGCGTGTGTCTGCTGAACCTTGAGATACAGGGAGATGCCAGATTCCTGATGTCGGTACTGAACGGCGCATTTTCAGGAGTAGGCTTCACGCTGGCGATAGTATTGTTCGCAGGTATAAGGGAACGCCTTGAGACCGCCAATATTCCAAAATGTCTCGAAGGCTTCCCGATATCACTGATCTCTGCATCATTGGTATCTCTGGCGTTTTTGGGATTCCAGGGTTTGATTAAGTAGGGCCGGAGGGGAGAAAAATGGGAGAAATATTAGTAGCAGTATTGATAATAAGCGGTCTTGGACTGATATTCGGAGTCGGCCTTTCATATGCATCAAAGGTGTTTGCCATTGAGGTGGATGAGAGAGTAACGCTGGTCCGTGAAGTACTCCCCGGTGCAAATTGCGGAGCATGCGGATTCTCGGGCTGCGACGGCTATGCAAATGCGGTGGTCGAGGGAAAGGCCGATACGAACTGCTGTCCGGTAGGGGGCAGCGCAGTAGAAAAACAGATCGCGGATATAATGGGCGTTGAACCGGAAGGTATAAAAAGAACTGCTGCCAGGGTGCTGTGCAACGGACGATGCAGCGTCAGCAAAGAAAAATATGATTATCAGGGCATAGACAGCTGTGTAGCTGCAGCCCAGCTGTTCGGCGGCCACAAATCCTGCACATACGGATGCCTTGGGCATGGCGATTGCTATAAGGCATGTCCCTTTGACGCTATTGTTATGGTAGGCGGTATAGCCAGGATCGTGGAGGATCGCTGTAAAGCATGCGGCAAGTGCGTTCTGGCTTGTCCGAAGAACCTGATCGAGATAATCGACAAAACGAAGAAGTACTCTGTAATGTGCAGATCCAAAGACAAGGGACCAGTCACAAAGAGCAACTGCCAGGTCGGCTGTATCGGCTGTACCCGCTGCGTGAAGGCCTGCCCTCAGCAAGCCATATTCATGGAGGGGACTCTTGCCAAAATCGACTATGACAAGTGCGACAACTGCGGCGAATGCACAAAGGTATGTCCGACAATGGCCATCAGAGTCATGGACTTCGGCGAGTAAGGCGGATAAGTGCAAGCATGTACAGACACGGGGTTGGCTCACAGGCGCGCAAATGTATGTAAGCATAGTTGCGGAGACGGTTCCCGGGCGAGCAAGCGCAAATACGTGGACGGTTCCAGGCAAGTAGGCACAGATACGTGGACGGTCCCAGGCAAGTAGACACAGGCACGTGGACGGTTCCAGGCAAGTAAATATAGACACGTGGACGGTTCCCGTAATGGCGGGGAAGAAATCAGTTGCGCTGCAGATAATATTGCTTTATAATAACGAATAAAAATGACAAAATAAAAATGAATAAGACAGTTCGAAACCATCCTGTCTATAAATAAAACTACGGAGTGTTCTGCGTCGGATAAGCTAGCGGCTTTATACCGGTTATAAGCTTTGAAACGGCATATCGGATTTAGACCGATTTGTGAGCTTCATATCGGCATATCGGCTATAAACCGATTTATGAGCTTCACATCGGCTTTGGATCAGTTTTCCGGCTGCAGTACAAGATTGTTTATACAGGGGCGGATTACGTCCCTTTTTTGTTGGTGACGGCTGAGCTTGGAAAGGACACAATACTATGATAAGGAATACGGAAAAAAGTAAGACAAGAAATACTACAAGAGATCCACTAAGAAATACGACAAGAAATGCGAGAAGAAATGCGATAAGGAGTATGACAAGAAATACGACAAGGAGTATGACAAGAAATACGACAAGCTATA
>CAZQUQ010000013.1:8649-13524 GCA_964596445.1 uncultured Oscillospiraceae bacterium | reverse complement strand
ATACGACAAGCTATATCAGATTTATTGCTGAAGCATCGGCAATCGCAGCAATGTACGCAGTATTGACGATATTGATCCCGGGAGGATCCGGCCAGATCCAGATCAGAGTCTCCGAAGCTCTTACCGTTCTCGCATTTTTTACGCCCGCTGCTATACCAGGTCTTTTTGCAGGCTGTCTGACAGCAAACTTATTCGTTGGGGCAGGTATATATGATATTATTTTTGGAAGTCTGGCAACACTTGTTGCCGCCATTTTGACAAACAGGATGCCTTCGCGGTATCTCGCTCCATTGCCGCCTGTTATTGTCAATGCCGTAGTTGTGGCATTCGTACTGAATGCTACGATACAAGCGCCTTTACTTATCACCATGGGCTTTGTGGCGCTCGGTGAGATAATTGCGTGCTATGGTCTTGGTTATCCGCTCATGCTTTTTATGGAAAAGCAACGAGGCAGGATCTTTGGGAAATAGTTATATTTCCCAGCGCCGATGGACAAAATTTTCGGTATAGTCCACTTTTGCTTAACATAATCTTGAATTTGGTTGCATTATTGGTCAAAAAAGCAATTTTTGGGCAGTTTTTTTGGCCTAAGTCGTAAATTTTGTCCAACGCGCAATTTTCTCAATCTGTTATCTTCTCAAATTTTCATTTATCATACCGAAGTATGAGATATCCATCCCGTATCGATAAATTTCCCCAACACTCACCTGGTCAGTTATGACAATTTATCCAACCTGTACCTATCTCTGCTAAGGCTGCGGTAATAAACCATAATCTGCTTGACATGACAGTGGCAGTGTTATATCATGTAACCATAATAAAATAAATCTGGGGAGCTGGAGGTATCCGGCTGAGAGGGAACTGCACCGTTCCGACCCATCAAACCTGAGACGGATAATGCCGGCGGAGGGAGTATATAGTTGATTGACGATATTGCATCGACCCTCCATCTGTTTCAGACGGAGGGTTTTTTGTTACCGATTATGCGCAAACCGGTATGATGGTGTGAATAATATTATAATGGAGGGTCTATATGAAAAAGCAAAACACATGGATGCTGGTGGAAGCTGGGATGATGTTAGCATTATCGGTCATCCTCGGGGAGTTCGTTAAGATATTCGAAATGCCGATGGGCGGTTCTGTGACGCTGGGAGGGATGGTACCACTGTTTCTGTTTGCATTCAGAGGGGGTGGAAAACAGGGTCTGATTGCTGGTGCAGTCTATGGATTGCTGGATCTTATTATAGGATACAGCACGATGCACCCGGTGGCCATAATCCTCGACTATCCGCTTGCATTTGCAATGATAGGGCTGGCAGGGTTTTTCAAGAGGACGCCTGCCGGTTATATCAGCGGCATGCTTACAGGCGTGTTCGGGCGCTTTATATGCCATGTCGTGTCAGGTGTAGTGTTTTATGCAAGCTATGCTCCGGAAGGTCAGGCACCCATTGTTTATTCGATTCTGTACAACGGATCATTCCTTGGACCGGAGCTGATAATAGCGCTCGTTCTTACATTGGTCATTTTAAAGTTCGCCCGATTGCCCGAGCCCAAAAAGACAGCGTGAAGTGAGCCTTAATCTCCCTTTATCCTGCTGCAGATCACACGGGCAGCATATACACCGCTGGCGCCGGCCTGTGACAACCCTCGGGTTATGCCTGCGCCGTCGCCGGCGGCAAACATGTTCGGCAGCCTGGTTTCAAGTTCATTTGACAGCTCGAGCCGTGCACTGTAGAATTTTACTTCGACGCCATAGAGCAAGGTATCATAATTTGCAGTCCCGGGTGCTATCTTGTCAAGTACCTGGATCATTTCAATTATGTTGTCCAGGTGCCTTTTTGTCAGTACAAGGCTAAGGTCGCCGGGAGTAGCATTCAAAGTCGGCCTCGTGAAGCTCTGGGTAAGCCGGTGATCGTTGGTCCTTACTCCTTTGAGCAGGTCACCGAACCGCTGGACAAGAACACCGCCGCCAAGCATGTTCGACAGCGAAGCGATACGCTTGCCGTATTGATAGGGTTCGTTGAACGGTTTGGTGAATTTATTGCTGACAAGAAGAGCAAAATTGGTGTTTTCACTTCTCAGATCAGGATCTGTATAGCTGTGGCCATTTACTGTAATAATGCCGTCGACATTTTCTGTGACTACATGGCCATAGGGATTCATGCAAAAAGTGCGTACGATATCGCCGTACTGCTTCGTCCTGTATTTCAGCTTCGCTTCATAAACAGCATCGGTTATGTGCTCGAACACTTTTGCGGGAAGCTCGACCCTGACCCCGATATCTACCTGATTGTTGATCAGGTCAAGCTTCAGATCCCTGCACTGTTTCGAGAACCATTCTGCGCCTGACCGTCCCGGAGCAACGATAAGATAAGTGCATGTTATTGTATCGCCGTTTGCAAGTTCCAGCAGATACCGGCCATTCTCCGGTACGATCCGGACGACCTGCGCATTGCAGCGTATCTCCACACGTTCTTTCAGATAATCGTACATGTTCCTAAGGATCTGCAGGTTATTTTCAGTGCCTAGGTGCTTTACTACGGCATGGAGCAAGTGAAGATCATTCTCAAGAGATATTTTCTCGATCCTTGCCGCTTCGTCGCTCCTGGTGCTGAACCGTTCGGTCGTAGCGCCGAACCTTATGTTCACGCTGTCGATATATTCAAAAAGACGGCTGCACTCTTCATCTGGTATATACTCATTGAGCCAGCCTCCGAATTCCGTAGTGAAGTTGAATTTGCCGTCAGAATAGGCTCCTGCGCCGCCAAAACCGTTCATGATCCCGCAGCTCCTGCAGTTTATGCAGGCTGGTACCTTTTTATCGATTATCGGGCATTTGCGGCTGTAAATATCGCTGCCCTGCTCCAGCATCAGCACCTTCATCGACGGAAGGCATTCCGCAAGCTCATATCCCGCAAACATTCCTGCTGTGCCGCAGCCTATGACTGCGGTATCATATGTATCATGACTCATGTGTTTCACCCCATATCAGATTTTATACGATAAGGACTAGAGTGTACAAGAGGAAGAAATTTTAGTATTGATTTTGTAAAGCAGATATACAGCTATAGTACTTTTATATAGACATTTACAATATTTTTACTTGATTTTAGCTTAAAACTGCGTATAATTTGCTTTAGTGGAAAATCTTTGGAGGAAGCAAATGATGAGAGCAAAATACTTGATACTTCTGATAGTTTTATTCATATTCACGACAATTACCGGATGTGCAAACGGTAATTTGGATGTCAGCAAAAACGATCCGCCGCAAATAGATATATCCGTTGGAGATCCCGATACGGCGCCTGTTTCAGACAACGGCAAGGAAACAGCTTCGGAGCCGGCTCAGGAGAATCTGCCTGGATCGATTGGCATGAATGGCAGTATAGTCGAGATAACAGGAGATTATGTACGCTTTGACGAAATCAAGGGATTTGGTGGTGATTACCGGTTTCTCTCCATGATAGGCGAAACTGATAAGCATATTATAATGCAATATTTGCCGCTGTTGTACAATGAAAAAGATAAGCCGTCACTTATGCTTGTTGATATTAATACACTTGAGGCAGTTAAAATTATAGAGATGGACAACACGGTTCCGGATTCTCAGGACAACCCTATCTCGCATATCAGGATGGTCGGGGAAGAAATCATTGTGTGCTTTACAGACCACATATCTGTAATGGATAAAGCACTTGAGCCTGTAGGGGAGATACCGGTGCCGGAAGCTGTCATAAGTAAATCCAAACGAGAAACGACATACGATAAAGATGGGATAATGGAAATATATTTCGGCGGATATGATATTTCGAATGAACTGGATAAAATCGTATACACGGACGAAGCCGGCATAAAGCTTTATGACCTGAAGACCGATACCGAAACCCTGCTTGTTAAAAATTTATATAATGAGGATTACCTGGAAAGGTACTTTTACCGATTCCCAAGATTCGTCGCAAATGGCAGAAAAATAATTACAGACAGGCTTGGTTATGAGTACTCGCTGGGGTATGCCATTTATGACCTGACCGGTAATTCTTTGCAGACGCTGGATATGTTCAGCCAGCGGGGCATGAATAGTATTTATTATGATACGGGATTGCTGGCGCCGGGAGCAAATATGATAAATGAGGAAGATGGCAGCTCCGAATGGACTAATTTTTATCTGGACTTTGAGACCGGGGAGGTGACCAATATACAGATAGAAAAAAGCATTTATGAACATTATGATTTCCAGGACAATTTCTTTGTCGGTGAAAATTATGCCGCTTTTGTGACCTGTGTTTGGGACGATGCCGGTGAAGACAGCAGAACCGAAAATAATATGTACTATATAAACCGTATCGATCTGAAAACACTGGAAACAGAGACCGATATGTCAGCCATCAGAGGAGGCGGTCCGCATATCCTGGGGGTGCTTACTGACGGAAGGATCCTGTTCCGCTATTATTATAATGAAAACGAAAATGGCATATGTATGGCAAAATAGGGTCGTGAGCAAATGTGGATATGATTTTCATATGCGATCCGGGATTTCCTCATCAATCCACTTGACATTATTCTTCGAAGGCTTTACAATAATAATTGCTCAGCGACACATGGACTGCTGACAGCAAGGGCGTTTAACTCAGCTGGTAGAGTGTCATCTTGACGTGGTGAAAGTCATAGGTTCGAGTCCTATAACGCCCACCAAATGAAAAACCACCTATTGATATCAAATTTATCGACAGGTGGTTTTCGTTTGCCTTGGAAGGCTTGGTGCAAGGAGGTTGCTGGTTTCGGATCAGTGAAGGGCAGTGTTCTGGCGGATATTTTTTCAGTTATGTGGTAAGAATTCTATAGATACCCCGGTAGAACCGATTAACATTTGAAGGG
>CAZQUQ010000013.1:0-8639 GCA_964596445.1 uncultured Oscillospiraceae bacterium | reverse complement strand
TTTGTCAGCGGGTGGTTTTTCTGTGCTCGATACAGGATCCATATGTGGAATGAATACATAGAGGTGTACGGATGGAAGCGTATCATGATTTGCTGGAACGCTTTGTACAGCAAAATATTAAGCTGCTTGGCGGCGATCTCGTCGGGATATATTTGCACGGGTCTGCCGTTATGGGGTGCCTGAACGCTGAAAAGAGCGATATCGACCTGTTGATCGCAGTGAAAAATGAACCTTCAAATGAAACCAAGCGGAAGTATATGGACATGGTTGTGGAACTCAACAAAGAAGCTCCGGCAAAGGGCATTGAGCTTAGTATTGTGAGAGAGGCCGTGTGTAATCCATTCGTGTATCCCACTCCATTTGAACTGCACTTTTCCATCAGTCATCTCAAGTGGTATAAATCGAAACCGGATGAGTATGTTGAGAATATGAAGGGAACAGATAAGGATCTGGCAGCACATATCACTGTCATCCGCCATAGAGGGAAAACGCTCTATGGGAAGGAAATAAAGGATGTATTTTCAGATGTAAGCAGGGAATATTATTTTGACAGCCTTTGGTATGATATTGAAGGTGCTGTAAGAAATATTATTGATAATCCGATGTATTTCATCCTTAATTTGTGCAGGGTCTTGGCATATGCAAAGAGCGGCCTTGTTTTGTCGAAGAAGGAAGGCGGAAGCTGGGGGCTTATTAATATTCCTGAGAAATATCGGGATCTGATTTCCGCTGCTTTGGAGGAGTATCAGAATGGTACAAAGATACCACTGAATGCGGAACTTGCGCAAGAATATGCGTGCTATATGCTTGAACAGATTAAATTATACGGTGCCTGTCACCTCAGTTAAACAGTTATTTAAACTTAAACTTTAAATTGCTCGCTTATTCTCTTAAAATCTGCCCTATCCAATTAACGTGAAATATTTCTTGACAACACTTTCGTCCAAGTGTTATTCTGGTCGAAGGTTAACTAGCTAATAATTATAATATTAACTATTAACATGTTAATATTTTTTATCAAGAGGTGGTGAAGAGTTGGAAAAAATAAAGGACAGGCTTGCCGATCATGTAGATAATAAGGCGGTTATTTACCAAATCATCGGGTTTGCGATGAAGCACAGGAAAGTCATGCAGAGCTATCTGAATGAAACCGGCGTCTACCAGGCCCAGCATCGTTTGCTGATGATCATTGCCCATTGTCCGAATGCATCGCAAAAAGATATTGCTACGTCAATGGAAGTATCTGCAGCAACGATAGCGGTATCGCTGAAGAAACTGGAAAAAGGCGGATACATCAAAAGGGAGACGGATCTGGGAGATAACAGGTTCAATCAGATCACCATTACCGAAAAAGGGAACAAGGTCGTTGAGCAAAGCAAAAGGATCTTCGAGTCGGCGGATCGGAGGATTTTTGATGGGTTGACGGCGGATGAGAAGCAGACCCTGTTTGATTTGCTTCAAAAACTGAACTCCAATCTGACCAGGATGGAAGATGAAATAAAGTCACAAAAATGAAAGGGCACGAAATAATGAAACGTTATTGGAAATATATCAAACCTTATCTGCCTGCATTTATATTAGGCCCAGTTCTCATGATCGTGGAGGTCGTCGGCGAAGTTGTGATGCCTCTGCTGCTGAGCAAAGTGATCGACAATGGGGTAGGCGCCGGCAGAGGAACATCTTACATTATAGCAATGGGTGCTACCATGATAGCCACTGCATTGTTCATGATGTCAGGAGGCGTCGGTGGTGCATATTTTGCCATAAAGGCATCCTCCGGATTTGCGAACGATTTGAGGAAAGACATGTTCAACAGGATCCAGAGGTTCTCTTTCAGCAATATAGACAGCTATAATACAGGTTCTCTGATCACGCGGCTGACGAATGATATCACGCAGGTGCAGAACATGATCCAGATGCTTATGAGGATGGCCTTACGGGCTCCGGGCATGCTTATCGGTGCGCTTATCATGGCCTTTATGCTCAATGCCAGGCTGGCGTTGGTCATACTGTGCGTGATACCGCTGTTGGGGATCGCGATATTCTTTATTATGAAGACTGCATTTCCACGATTCACGGCCATGCAGAAAAAGCTGGACGCACTCAACATAGCAACACAGGAGAACCTTACGAACATCAGGGTCGTTAAGTCGTTTGTCAGAGAGGCGCATGAAGAGACTAAATTCGACAAGGCGAATAATGATCTGAAAGAAAACTCATTAAGGGCTATAAGGGTAGTTATCCTGACGATGCCTGTAATGATGCTGGCAATGAATATCACAACGCTGGCCGTGGTGTGGTTCGGAGGGAATCAGATCATTGTCGGCAGCATGACTCCTGGTGTTTTGACTGCATTCATTAACTATGTCGTCCAGATCCTCATGTCGCTGATGTTTGTTTCTTTTATCATTCTTATCGGTTCGAGAGCGCTGGCTTCCGCAAAACGTATCGATGAGGTGCTTTGCACCGATATCGACCTGACCGACGAGAACGCATCCCAGAAGGATGCTGTTGTCAAACACGGTAAAATCGAGTTCAGGAACGTTTTCTTCAAGTATTACAAAAACAATGAAAAATGGGTGCTGGAGGATATCGATCTGGTAATCAACCCTGGAGAGACGGTAGGCATCATCGGTTCGACCGGCTGCGGCAAATCGAGTCTTGTTCAGCTTATCCCAAGGCTGTACGATACGGACCATGGAGAAGTGCTGGTCGATGATGTGAATGTGAAGGACTACTCTCTGAAGAACCTTCGTGACGGAGTCGGAATAGTGCTCCAGAAAAATATCCTTTTCTCCGGTACGATAATGGAGAACCTCAAATGGGGCGATGAAAGCGCCGACGATGATATAATCTACCGTTATGCGGATTATGCACAGGCACATGGCTTTGTCACTTCGTTCAGCGAAGGGTATGAGACCGAACTTGGACAGGGCGGCGTCAATTTGTCCGGCGGTCAGAAGCAAAGGCTGTGTATAGCCAGAACACTGCTTAAAAAGCCCAAGATACTGATCCTCGATGACAGTACGAGCGCAGTGGATACTGCAACGGAAGCCAGGATAAGGGAAAGCTTCAGCAACGAACTCAAAGGCATGACAAAATTGATAATTGCACAGAGGATATCTTCTGTTATCGATGCTGACAAGATCGTTGTGATCGATGACGGAAGGATCATCGGAACAGGCACGCACCGGGAACTGATGCAAAGCTGTGAAGCATATATGGAGATCTATTACTCACAAATGGATAAGAAGGTGACCGCATAATGAACGATATCAAGGAAAAGAAAAGAGAAGAACTACTGCGCAGATATGGAAACAAAGCAATGAACACAGCTGGCGGTCCCGGCGGTCCTGGGGGCAGACGGCCCGGTGGATTCGGAGGACCCGGACCACGTGGTGGGATGGGCGGCAAGCCTAAAAATATGCGTGCTGCTATTGGCTGGCTGCTTGCTGATATGGGACGTGACAAGGTCTAGATCCTGGTGGTTTTTGCGTGCGTATTGGGAAATACCCTTGCCAGCCTTGGCGGAAGTTATATCCTGCGTCCCGTCATCAATAATCTGGTGTCAGCAGACCGTTCTGCAGAGGAAAAGCTGAATAATCTTCTTATCGGCATCATAACTATGGCGGGTATATATTTTGTCGGCCTTGTGTGCACCTACATGCATCAGAGGATCATGACCGGAGTGTCCCAGAATGCGCTGGTCAGGATCAGAAAGGAATTGTTCGGCAAGATACAGAAACTCCCGGTGAAATATCATGACACACATGCGCATGGCGACATTATGAGCCGCTATACAAACGACCTTGATTCGGTGGGCGAGATGCTGAACAATACGCTGCCGCATGTCTTTTCAGGCTTTGTTACGCTGATCGGCACGATAACGCTGATGTTTGTTACTAACTGGATCCTTGCGATCGTAACAATTGTTACGGTACCTGCGCTGATCTACGTGGCCGGCATGCTTGGCAAGCAAAGCAGAAAATTCTACAAAGGCCAGCAGCAGGCGCTTGGTGCGGTCAATGGGTACATTGAGGAGACTGTTGCCGGTCAGAAGGTAGTCAAGGTGTTCAACCATGAAGAAATGGCAATGGAAGAGTTCGAGATACTGAGCGATGATCTGCGGCAAAAGCAGATCAAGGCACAGTTCTTCGGCGGCATTATGGGACCGGTCATGGGGAATTTGAGCCAGATAAGCTATGCGATTTCTGCGACTGTCGGCGGCATATTGTGCCTTACGTCGAATTTCGATATCGGCGGACTCACCATATTTACGAACTATTCCAGGCAGTTCTCAAGGCCGGTCAGTGAACTGTCGATGCAGATGAATACGATATTTTCAGCATTGGCCGGAGCAGAAAGGGTATTCGAGGTGATGGATGAAGCACCCGAGGCAGCGGATACGGCAGATGCTGTTGCAATATGCTCTGAAGAAAATCGGGTCGAAGGAGCACGCCGCATCAGAGGCGAAGTAGAGCTGAAGAATGTGACATTTGGCTATGTACCGGACAAGATCGTGCTCAAAAATATAAATGTTACGGCAAAGCCCGGCCAGAAAATAGCCTTTGTGGGATCGACCGGCGCGGGAAAGACGACCATAACGAACCTGATAAACAGGTTCTATGAGATCGGAGAAGGGCAGATACTGATCGATGGCATCGATATCAAAAAAATCAGGAAGGATTCGCTGAGAAGCAATATCGCGATGGTGCTTCAGGATACTCATCTGTTCTCCGGCACAGTCAAGGAGAATATCAGGTATGGACGTCTCGACGCTACCGATGAAGAAGTGATAGCTGCCGCTAAAGTCGCAAGCGCTCATTCATTTATTGAAAGACTGTCCGAAGGATACGATACCGTGCTGGATGGCGACGGCGCCAATCTGAGCCAGGGCGAGCGCCAGCTTCTGAACATTGCCCGCGCCGCAATTTCAAAGGCTCCTATTCTGATACTTGATGAGGCTACCAGCTCTGTCGATACGAGAACGGAGAAGCACATTGAACGCGGTATGGACAGCATAATGAAGAACAGAACGACCTTTCTTATCGCACACAGCCTGACAACCGTCCACAAAGCCGATCAGATTATCGTGCTTGAACATGGCGAGATCGTGGAGCAGGGCACCCATGATGAACTGCTTGCAATGGGCGGGAGATACTATCAGCTCTATACCGGAGCTGCCGAGTTGGATTAACTATACTAAAATGGTGCCTGTCACCTCAGTTAGACAGTTATTTATTTCCCAGGGATAAATAACTGCCTAACTGAGGTGACAGGCACTTTTATTTTTTCTCGAAAATGCACACAACCATTTTGACGAAGCCCTCCTTAAGCACGGGGATCCGGCACAGGGGCTTCATGAAGGAGCGCAGCGGGACCTCATTGTAGTAAAAGATGTTGAAATCGACCTGTTCGAGCAGGCGGCGGAATTTTTTGATGGTCATTTTATTGATGTATGAGAAGTATTCCTTTCCTGATTCATCGGAGGATATCCTGAAGCTTATTCTTTTTTCGCCGTCAGGAAGGTCCTTCACAAGATCCTTATACACCTTTATGAGGGTTTGATCGCCAAAAAACAGGTGTATCCACGGGAAGCCTATGGCATCGCTCAGATGTGCGCCGTAAGGATGATAGTAGGGCGGGAAATTTACATAAAGCCGACTCCCCGGCTTGAGCACTCTGCAGCATTCCTTTAAAACTTCCAGCGGTTTGTCCACATGTTCCATTGCATCGTTCATTATTATTGTATCGAAGAAATTATCCTCAAAATCCATCTTTGCGGCATCACCAAGCACGAACTGAAACAAATGATCCATGTTCTTCTGCCGCGCCAAAGCATTGGCCTCTTCCTCATACCATTCCACAACATCCATGCCGTATATCTTTTTTACGCCCTGGGATGCATAATACAGGGTTTTTCCTGCCGCTCCGCATCCGATATCCAGTACTACCTTGTCCTGAAACATTTCCTCTTTTGAGGTTTTGGCCAGATAAAAGGCGATCGTATCCTGGCCCCGGTCATACTGCCATTCGGCATAGGTTTCTTTTCCCGAGCTCTGCATATTGAAGGGATGCTGGGGTACGGGGACCAACCTGCTTACTGCCTTGCATATAGCTGTTTTGATTTCCATAATATATACCTTTTGCGTACATATAGATTTATGTATTATTATACAAATAATTACGGTGCCTGTCACGTCAGTCAGACAGTTATTTCTTCCAGGGAAATAAATAAGTTTTTGCGGTACTCCCTTGGGGGCAGGCCTTTGCACTTATGAAACAGCTTTGAGAAAAGCAGAGGGTCATCATAACCAACAGATCTTGAAATATCGCCGATGGACAGATTCTCGTTCTTCATCAGCTCGCAGGCCTTGTCGATCCGGTAGTTTTTCAGAAAATCCTGCAGCGAGGTGTTGAGATAATCTCTGAATATGCTGCCGAGGTAGCTCCTGTCGAGCCCGATGCTCCGGGAGAGCTCCGCTATGCTCATCTTTCTTGAGTAGTTCATTTCGATATATTCGATGGCTTTCTTTACATATGCTTCCTTCCTGGCACTGCCGGGGTCGATGAATCTGCCGCTGCCGTTCTGCTCGATCAGTTGGGACAAAAACAGGTACAGATAGCCGAGAAGCCTGATCTCGCGCCCTTTTTGCATGCCTTTTGCATTTATCATATTCCTGAAGCAGGTGTCGATGAAGTCGTCGCCGTTAGTGGAGAATATCGGGTCGTCAGCTGTCAGACCGGCGCTTCTCAGGTAACTTTCGGCTTTCAGGCCGTGGAACCCGACCCATGAATAAGTCCAGGGATCATTCATGTCTGCCTGGTAATATGTGACGATATTTGGACATATCAAGAACCCTTGTCCGCTGCTGAGATGGTATTCGCTGTCTCCGACGCAGAACCGTCCCTGTCCGCTGTGGATGTAGTGGATAAGGTAATGGTCTCTGACGGCCGGCCCGTAAAAATGCCCCGGGTCGCAGTTCTCAGTACCGCATTGATACATGTTCAGATCAGTGTGGTTAAGGCGATGGATCATTAGAAATTGCTGTTTCACGATGAGCATGCCTCCTTCTCATATCCAGCATTATAACATATTCATACAGCGTATTTCCATAGGCGGATGCAGCTGTGAGTTATAGAATGTTATTGAAATCAGTTGCGTGATACGCAGCTTATGTTACCCGCTTGTGTATAGTAAACCCTGAAAGGAGTACTGCAATGAAGAAAATCGCTTTTATAGGTGCCGGCAGTTTTGGCTTTACAAGAAGCCTTGTGAGGGACATCCTTTCGTTCCCGGCTCTTGAGGACTCTGTCATAGCGTTGATGGACATTGACGTCAACAGACTATCTGCAATCAAAAAGGCAGTTGATAAAATAGTCGCTGCCGGGAAATACCCTGCAAAGGTGATAGCAACCACAGACAGGGCAGAAGCCCTCAAGGATGCGGATGGTGTTGTGTGCACGATCCTGGCGGGCGGTGTCAGCATATGGCGATACGATGTCGAAATACCAAAGAAATATGGTGTGGATATAAATGTCGGCGACACGAGAGGCCCGGCAGGGATATTCAGGGCACTGAGGACCATACCTGTCATGCTTGATATATGCAGGGATATCGAGCATTACTGTCCCGATGCCATATTCCTTAACTACACCAATCCGATGGCTATGCTCTGCAGAGCGATGCAGGGGCAGAGCAATGTAAAAGTCACCGGTTTGTGCCACAGCGTTCAGGGGACTGCGGCAATGCTGGCCAAGTGGATCGGAGCTCCCATGGATGAGATCACTTACCTTTGCGCAGGCATAAATCACCAGGCCTTTTATCTGCAGTACAAATGGAATGGCAAGGATGCATATCCGCTGATCAGAAAGGCGATAACAGAAAATCAGGAAATCTACAACGAGGAGATCGTCAGAAACGAGATGTATCTGAATCTGGATTATTACGTCACAGAATCCAGCGGCCACAACTCGGAGTATAACGCATGGTTTAGAAAGAGGCCGGATCTGATCGAGAAATACTGCACTCATGGAACAGGCTGGAACCCCGGTGCTTATGCATACATCCTCAACGAATACCTGGCCCGCGAGACCACGTGGGAGAAGGAGATCGATGATTGGCTCGCTGAAGAGACCGTCGATCTGAAGCGGGGCGGTGAATATGCCGCATATATTTTCAATGCAACCATCGGCGACGGGACAATGTTTGAGTTCAACGGAAACGTGCGCAACTTCGGGCTCATTGACAATCTGCCGGAAGGCTGCTGTGTCGAAGTACCCGTACTGGCTTCGAAGAGAGGGCTGGACCCGATACATGTAGGCCCGCTGCCGGAGCATCTGGCTATATTGATAAACACCAGCGCCCGCTGTGAAGAGCTGGCGGTGGAGGGAGCAATAACAGGCGACCCGCGCAAGATATTCCATTCCATATGCTTCGATCCTCTCACATCTGCGGTCCTGAGCCTTGACGAAATAAAGCAAATGGTAAATGATATGTTTGAAGCGAATCGCAACTGGCTTCCCCAGTTCAAGCACTTTAAGGTTTAACTGAAGATGGGTGCCTGTCACATCAGTTAGACAGTTATTTATCCGTGGGAAATAAATAACTGTCTAACTGACGTGACAGGCACCGTAAA
>CAZQUQ010000012.1:21055-26958 GCA_964596445.1 uncultured Oscillospiraceae bacterium | reverse complement strand
TGAATTAGCAGACCTTTTCCATTATATGATAGAAAAGGTCTGCTATTTCAGCCTTTATATCCTGAGCAGAATTATTTTTTGATGCGATAATGACTTCACCGGCTTCTTCCCCGATTTTTTTCAATATCTTGTCAAGGCCTTTTGTGAATAGGTAATTCGTATATGAACCTTCCTTCGGGTGGGCAAGTCTGTCAAGTATAACGCCGAATACATTACCGAGCACTTCAGGACCTGCATGTACTGCACCATCGGCATCTGACGCACTGTCGGCACCGGCAGCACTGTCCGCACCAACCGCACAGGCATCGTTTGCTTCGGTATGTAATCCACAGTCAGCAGATTTATTGATACAAGCGGTTGCATAACCGGCTGCAGCTTCATTAATACCGGCAGTTGTCCTTCCGGCTGCCCCGCTTTCCGTACCGGTCAGTCCCAATCCTGCCTTCAGTTCATCTGCGTCAAGCCTTGTGAAAAAACATGAACGATGCCCCGTATGGCAGGCTGCACCGATCTGTTCCGCCTTTATGAGAAGCGTGTCTCCGTCACAGTCGACACTGATGCTCCTGACCTTCTGATAATGGCCGCTGGTCTCTCCCTTGAGCCATAACTGCCGCCTGCTTCTGCTGTAGTAGTGGACCAGTCCCGTTTCGATCGTTTTTCGCAGCGATTCTTCGTTCATATAGGCCACCATAAGAACTTCATCGGTCCTTATGTCCTGGGTGACCGCCGGGATCAGCCCATCTGCGTTAAACTTCACCATTTCCAGTATGTTTTTCATTACATCCTCACTTCTATTCCTTTTCCCTTAAGATATGCCTTCAGTTCGTATATCTCCAGTTCCCTGAAATGAAAGAGCGACGCTGCCAGAACCGCATCGGCCTTTCCTTCCGTCAGCGCTTCATAAAAGTGCTCCATCGTACCTGCACCGCCTGAAGCGATGACCGGTATACCGGTATTTTCCGATATAGCCCTGGTCAGCTCTATATCATAGCCGTTCTTTGTACCGTCGCAGTCCATACTTGTCAGAAGGATCTCTCCAGCTCCGAGCTTCTCAGCCTGTATGGCCCATTCGACCGCATCCTTTCCTGTATTGATGCGTCCTCCGTTCAGATATACGTCCCAGCCGCTTCCATCGGTGCGCCTTTTAGCATCTATTGCGACCACGACACATTGGCTTCCGAACCTGTCTGCGGCTTCAGAAATCAGTTCAGGTCTCTTCAGCGCAGCGGAGTTCACCGAAACCTTGTCTGCGCCTGCTTTCAGTATCTCCCGGAAATCGTCGCAGGTCCTGATGCCTCCGCCGACTGTAAAGGGTATAAAAACATTTTCTGCTACACGGCGGACCACATCGATCATTATGCTTCTCGCATCCGACGATGCGGTAATATCAAGAAATGTCAGTTCATCAGCTCCGGCCTTGTCATAAAACGAAGCGTTTTCAACAGGATCACCCGCATCTATGAGGTTGACAAAGTTGACTCCCTTGACAACTCTCCCGCCCAGCACATCCAGACATGGTATTATTCGTTTCGTATGCATCGCCGCACCTCTTTCCTCGTTCTAAAACCATTTATAGAATGCGTATAAACTTACGCAGTCGGCACTATTCTGCAAGCCTATCCGGTCCAGGTTCCTGATGTATAACATGGTCCCGCCGTTCAGCCCGATCGGCCCAAATCATCTGGCCGCCTCAATAGCCTCCCTGAGATCTATATCTCCCGTATAAAGGGCTTTCCCGACTATCGCCCCCGCAACACCTATGTTCTTCAGATCCTTGATATCCTGAATGCTTGTGATGCCGCCGGAGGCTATCACATCTATCCCGACAGCCTTCACCATTTCCTCCATGGCCCTCAGGTTGGGGCCGGTCAGTGTTCCATCCCTGGAAATGTCGGTATATATTATGACCCTGGCACCAAGCTCCTCCATTTTCCTTGCGAATCCCACAGCAGTGAACTCGCTTGTCTTTGCCCATCCTTCTATAGCCACCATCTCGTCCTTTGCGTCTATCGCAACGGCAAGATTATTGCCAAAGCTCCGCACGGCCGTTTTGACAAGCTCAGGATCGTTTACCGCAGACGTCCCGAGGATCACTCTCTCAATGCCCTTGCAGAGTATTATCTCTATCGTTTCGATGGAACGGATGCCGCCGCCCAGCTGGACAGGGATCCCGAGATTGACTGCCATCTCACTTATTATGGCCGTGTTCTGGGGCCTGCCAAGCCGTGCTCCGTCCAGATCCACCACATGGATGTACTGAGCGCCCATCTGCTCGAATTTCAGCGCCATTTCGACCGGGTGGTCCGAGTAGACCGTCTCGTCGCTGAACCTGCCCTGTACCAGCCTTACACATCTGCCGCCCATAATGTCTATTGCGGGATAGATTATCATTCGCTTATCACTCCATTTAATAATATGTAGTTATTTATTACCCATCTCAAGCCATTTGAGCCCAGTTTTTCAGAATAGTCAGACCTATCTCTCCGCTTTTCTCCGGGTGGAACTGGGTCGCAAACACCCTTCCGCTGCTGATCGCAGCATCAAACCGCACTCCGTACTCGCAGGTCGCAGCAACGATAGATCTGTCGACTGCCTCCAGGTAGTATGAATGTACAAAGTAAACATAGGGTTCATCCGGAAGCCCTTTGAACAACTGGCTGTCCATTGTCATGAGAGAGTTCCAGCCCATATGAGGCACCTTCAGCCTTGCCCCCTGCTGCAGGTTCTTTTCGTCCGGCGCTGCGCCTTTCGTTCCCGGCAGTGCTTTTACCGCCCCTTTGAAAAGCCCAAGGCCGTTCACTTTCCCGCCTTCTTCACTATAATCAAACAAAAGCTGCAGTCCGAGGCATATCCCCAGAAACAGCCTGTTCTGGCTGACAACTTCCCTGACTGCTTCCGCCATTCCATATTTTTCAAGATTGGACATTCCATCGAAGTAAGCACCTACGCCCGGAAGGACTACTGCGTCGGCTTTCCTTACGACGCCGGGGTCGGATGTCGTCACGGTCCTGAGTCCGATGAACCGCATCGCCTTTTCCACACTGCCCAGATTCCCAACTCCGTAATCGATTATCGCTATCAAAATTTATACCAGCCTTTTGCTTGTTATTCTTTCATAAGCTTCAACATACTTTGCTTCAGTGTTCCTTATAACATCCTCCGGCAGTTCGGGCGCGGGGGGCTGTTTGTTCCAGTTGATACTCTCCAGATACTCTCTTACGAACTGCTTGTCAAAGCTCTTTTGCGGTCTGCCCGGCTCATAGTCCGACATATCCCAGAACCTCGAAGAGTCGGGAGTGAACGCCTCATCCGCAAGCACGAGCTCACCATTGAGCATGCCGAACTCAAACTTTGTGTCGGCAAGGATGATGCCTCTGCTTTCGGCATGGCGGGCTGCTGCATTGTAAAGGGCGATACTCTTGTCTCTCAGCTGTGAAGCGAGATCACGACCTATTTGAGCTGCAAGGCCTTCAAAGGAAACATTTTCATCATGGCCTTCTGTTGCCTTCGTGGAAGGAGTGAATATGGGCTCCGGCAGCTTGTCTCCCTGCCTGAGTCCTGCAGGCAGCTTAATGCCGCATATCGAGCCGGCTGCTTTGTACTCCTTCAGTCCTGAACCTTCCAGATAGCCCCGTACGATACATTCGGCAGGCACCATCTCCACCTTGTGCACAAGCATCGATCTGCCCTGCAGCTCTTCCCTGAACTTTGACAGGCCGTCCGGATATTCCGAAACATCCGTTGTGATCATGTGATTCGCTATTATGTCGGATGTGTAATTGAACCAGAATTCCGATATGCCGTTCAACACCCTGCCCTTATTCGGTATAAGGTTTGGGAAAACGACGTCGAAGGCCGATATCCTGTCGGTAACCACTATCAGCAGCTTGTCTCCCAGATCATATACGTTTCTGACCTTGCCCTTGATAAAAAGAGGCTTATCGATAAAACTAGTGTCATTGATCAGCATATAGCTTTTCCTTTCTGTATGGAATCTCATGCATTATTATTTTGTCTCTGAAAACAGTTCAGTGTACCTTAGTTACGTGTACCTTATTATAAAACACCCTTGGTGGACATGACTCCCTCTATCCTGCCGTCCATGCCCGAAGCTTCATCGAGTGCTCTTCCGAACGCTTTGAACACAGCTTCCGTAATATGGTGATTGTTGCTGCCGTACAAAACGTTTATATGTATGTTCATGCCTGCGTTGACGGAAACGGCGCGGAAAAATTCCTCTACCAGTTCGGTATCCATATCTCCGACACGCTCGTTGGTGAATTTAACATTGAAAACGAGATACGGCCGTCCGCCCAGGTCCACTGCAACAAGCGCCAGCGCTTCGTCCATCGGCACACAGGATGACCCATACCTTCTTATGGCCTTCTTTTCTCCAAGCGCATCCTTCAATGCCTGTCCGAGAACGATGCCGATATCCTCGACGGTATGGTGCGCATCGACATTCAGGTCGCCGCTGGCTTTCACCTCAAGGTCCATCAGCCCATGCTTCGAGAACAGTGTCAGCATGTGATCGAGAAATCCGATCCCAGTATCGGTCACAGAACGGCCGCTGCCGTCCAGATCCAGCTTAAGCGTTATGTCGGTTTCCGCCGTTTTTCTGCTCAGTTCAACGCTCCTGGCCATCTCACACCTCCGGTTTATTTCATCAGCGTAATCATGACGCTTCTGTCATATCTTCTGACTCATTATAACAAAATTATGCAATAACACTCCACCATTATTTCACAAACCAATGATGCGTTCAAGTGTGTTTATCACTGTCGTCATTTCCTCATCGGTGCCGATCGATATCCGCAGATGATTGTTTATCAGCGGCTTTCTGAAATACCTCACCAGTATTCCGTTCTCTCTCAGCTTTATAAACAGTTCTTCGGCCTTTATGGTCCTGTGGCTGGCAAATACGAAATTCGCCTGTGAATCGGTGACATCGAAGCCTATATCCTTCAGCGCAGCTGTAAACCATCGTCTTGTCGAGATCACCTTTTGCGTGACGCTCCGATAATACTCCTCGTCCTCAAGAGCGGCTGCGCCGGCTATGATCGCCAGCCTGTCCAGCGTATATGAATTGAAGGAATTCTTTACACTCTCCAGCGCCTGGATCAATTCACTGTCGCCGAAAGCAAATCCGATCCTCATGCCTGCAAGGGCGCGGGATTTGGAAAATGTGTGCACCACCAGCAGGTTCGGGTATTCGCTGATCAGGCCCATGGCCGACTGGCCGCCGTAATCTATGTACGCCTCGTCCACGATAACGACAGCATCCTTATTTCCCTCCAGCACACTGCGTATCGCAGAAAGCGGCAGTGCTTTTCCGGTCGGAGCATTGGGGTTTGCAAGTATGATCCCCCCGCTGCCTTTTGTCATCTGCTCGGTCGGTATATTGAACTCGCTGTCCAGAGGCGTCGTGACATAGTCCAGGTTGAAAAGCCCGGCATAAACCGGATAAAAGGAGTATGTGATGTTAGGGAATACTATCGTCCTGCCCGGATCGAAAAATGCCATGAACGCGAACGCCAGGACCTCATCGGATCCGTTTCCGGCAAATATCTGCTCCCTGCTCACTCCATAGCTTCGGGAAGCCGCATTTACAAGCAGGTCGCAGGTCGGATCGGGATAAAGCCTCAGGCTTTCGTCGGCTGCCTGCCTTATCGCTTCCGTCACCCTTGGCGATGGTCCATAAGGGTTCTCGTTCGTATTGAGCTTTATATATTTCCTGTCCCTCGGCTGTTCACCGGGAATATAAGGTACAAGCCTTGATGCAAGCTTGCTCCAGTATTTGTTCATAAGTTTCTCCTTTATCGGCACACATTCTGATAATATCAGCAGCCGGCAGAATCTTCTTCACCATATCAGGCTCATCATCTTCACCATGACGGCCGCAT
>CAZQUQ010000012.1:0-20955 GCA_964596445.1 uncultured Oscillospiraceae bacterium | reverse complement strand
TCATCATCTTCACCATGACGGCCGCATTACTTCTCGAACCTTACCTTTATGGCATTTGCATGACCGTCCAGCTTCTCATATTCGGCAAACCCGATAACAGCTTCCTTTGCTTTCTCGAGGGCCTTTCTGGTATACGATATCACACTGGATTTCTTAACAAAATCGGACACATTCAGGGGTGAAAAGAACCGCGCCGTCCCTCCGGTAGGCAGTACATGGTTCGGTCCTGCATAATAATCGCCCAGCGGCTCCGGCGACCAGCTGCCAAGGAAAACCGCGCCGGCGTTCTTCACATATGCCAGGCGGCTGAATGGATCGTCGATACACAGCTCAAGGTGCTCCGGAGCAATGCTGTTCACAATATCCATCGCCTGGTCAATATCGTTCACGATTATTGCCGCGCAGTATTCGGAAAGCGATCTGTCCAGTATGTCTTTCCTCGAGAGCTTTTCATACTGTTTCCCGATCTCTTTGATCACAGCTTCTGCCAGTTTGCCGGAGGGAGTGACGAGTATTGCAGCCGAAAGCACATCATGCTCGGCCTGCGAGAGCAGGTCGGCGGCTACAAAGACCGGATCCGCCGTGTCATCCGCCACCACCGTTATCTCACTGGGTCCTGCAAACATATCGATGTCGCAGTAACCGTATACCAGCCTCTTGGCTGTAGCTACATATATATTGCCGGGTCCGAATATCTTGTCAACCTTCGGTACCGTTTCCGTCCCGAATGCCATTGCAGCTATTGCCTGAGCGCCGCCTATTTTGTATATCTCATCAACGCCGGCCTCGGCTGCTGCGACCAGTATGCCCGGGTCGACCTTTCCGTCGCGTCCGGGAGGAGTTGCCATTACTATCTTCTCAACTCCTGCGACCTTTGCAGGCAGAGCATTCATCAGTACCGAGGACGTCAACGCCGCAGTTCCTCCGGGCACGTAGATCCCGACTATTTCAAGCGGCCTGTACAGCTGCCCCAGCAGTATGCCGTCCTCGCCTGCGGAAAACCACGAGTTTTCCTTCTGTTTCTCATGGAATGCCATTATGTTGGCCCTGGATTTTCTGATTATGTCGATCAGCTTCGGATCAGTAAGCTCATATGCCTCCCTGATCTCGCTTTCCGATACCTTCATGGAAACAGCATCCAGTTCTGCCTCGTCGAATTTCAGCGTATACCCGAGGACCGCCTTGTCACCGTTTGTCCTTACATTTTCGAGGATATCTCCGACGATCTTTGTCACATCCTGCCTGCCTACCCTGTCCCTTTGAACGAGCTTTTCAAAAAGCTCAGTTCCGCTGCCCTGCCTCATATCGATTGTTTTGATCATATATCACACCACCCTGAAACTGAATACTACAGTCCTGTAAATATTTCTTTACATAAATTTGCCTTATACCTTTTCAAGCTGTTTTCTCAAGCCCTCGACTATCTTGTTTATCCTTTCGCTTTCCATCTTCATGCTGACTCTGTTCACGACCACTCTCGCACTGATATCAGCTATGGTATCAAGCACTGCAAGCCCGTTTTCCCGCAGCGTCCTTCCGCTCTCGACGATATCCACGATAACCTCGGACAGTCCTACCAGCGGCGCCAGTTCTACCGAGCCGTTGAGCTTTATCACCTCGATGGATTCCCGTCTTTTATGCTCGAAATACTCCCTAGCTATTCGGGGATATTTTGTGGCCACTCTCTTGTTGGTAAGGCTGTCGAGTCTACCGGCCAGCTCCGCAGGACCTGCAACGACCATCCTGCAGGCAGCAAAGCCCAGATTGAGCACCTCGTACAGGTGCCTGCCCTCCTCAAGCAGCGTGTCCTTCCCCACGATTCCCATATCGGCAGCTCCGTATTCTACATATGTCGGTACATCCGCGGGCTTCACCAGAAAAAACTTTATCTTGTTCGTTTCATCGGCAAATATCAGCTTCCGCGAAGCGTCCCGATATTCGGAGCAATCTATTCCCAGCCTCTCCAGCATATCAACCGACATATCGGCCAATCTGCCCTTTGACAATGCTATCGTAAGATACCTCATACGCTCACCTCTTCACCAACTCGCTGATTTTGACCCTGGCCGTTTCTCCCGACTGGATATAATGTATTTCCACATTATCATCGTCCAGGACGCTTATAACGCCGCCGATATTCCTCGCCGACGCAAATCTGACGGACTCTTCGACATTCATATTTGAAATGTCGAGCTCAACGGCAAGCCCCTGCTTCCTCAGGACAGCACACAGATCGATTGCCGCTTTTCTGCCTTTTTCGCCATAGCATATGAACGTGTCCGTCTGCGGCTTCTCCATTTCTATCTTCTGTCTCTGCAGCGCCATCATTATCATATTCACGCCCAGAGAAAAGCCTGTGGCCGGGCAGTCGCTCCCGAATTCACCGGTCAGCTTGTCATACCTTCCTCCCGTCAGTATCGGGAATCCGATTCCATATGTAAATCCTCTGAATATGATGCCCGTATCGTAGGCAAGTCCCCTGAGCATTCCAAGGTCCACCGAAACATACTGTGAAAGCCCGTAATCCTCAAGTATGCCGAGAACGCTGCTGATATTGGCAAGAGCATCCTCAGACCTTTTGTTGAGGTTAAAGGATCTTGCTTTTTCGATGACATCGGCTGATCCGAAAAATCCCGGCAGATCAAAAATAAGCTTTTTCAGGTCATCCCTGATCTCACTCCGCTTCAGGAACTCCTCAAGCCCGACATAGTCCTTCCTGTCTATCAGCATGCTTACCTGGGAGATGTCCTCCTCCGACAGCCCTGTTTCCTCCATCAGTCCGTTGAAAAACTCGACCTGTCCGATATCGATCTGGAAGCTTTCCAGCCCGCTGGTCATCAATGCCTGTATCGCTATCGATATAACTTCGGCATCCGACTCCGGAGTATTCACGCCAAGCACTTCGACGCCAGCCTGTGTGAATTCGTTCTGCTTTCCGCCTCCATAGTCGTTGTAACGGTATACATTCCCTATGTATGAGAACCGAAGAGGATATGACGCATCCTTGTACTTGGTCGCTGTTATCCTGGCGACAGGGACTGTGATGTCCGGCCTCAGGACCAGTATCCTGCCCTGCTGGTCGAAAAACTTGAACATATTTTCCTGAAGAACCGCACTGTTTTCAGATGAAAAAACATCATAAAATTCTATCGAGGGCGTCTCAACTTCATTGAAACCGCAGCTTCTGAACAGCATCCTCAGCTTCTGCTCAAGCTCCCTCTTTTGATAGCAGTCTTCACTAAGTATATCCTGTACACCGTCAGGCGTGTATATTTTCCACTTGGACAACTTCCGCACCTCTTTCGAATTAAGATCATCATCCTGCATATACCATTGTGCACTATTTTTAACCTGATTTGAAGTCTGTTATCTTGCTTTACTGCTTTATCATGCTAAATCGATAAATAGATGAATTGAAATAATTATAGGGTATAGTCTGCATATTGTCAATAATATATAAAAAATTTTTTTACTACAGCCAAAGAGTTGACATAAGAATTGTCTCTGGTGCTTTTCTTCAAAGAGTTGTTTGAATGGCTGCGAATGAACATGTATAATTTAGGTATCTCAGGGCTGAAAATAAAAGCCGGATACATAATGCAAACAGCAAAGGAGAAAACATAATGAAATACAAAGCGGTGATTTTCGATCTGGACGGGACCCTTCTGGATACTCTTGAAGATAGTGCAGATTCGATGAACAGTGTGCTTGGAAAACTGGGCCACCCTGTACACGATACGGAAGCATACAAATACTTCGTCGGCGACGGTTTCAGGATACTGGCAAAACGGACGCTTCCGGAAAACTGTCAGGATGAAGGCTATATAGATCAAGCCTATATGAAAGTCAGGGATGAATACTTAAAAAGGTGGGCTGACAAAACAAAACCCTATGCAGGAATAAGCGAAATGCTTGACGGCTTCACCTCCGCAGGTCTGAAGCTAGCCGTACTGTCAAACAAATCCGACGACTTTGCCAAACTAATGATCAAAAAATTACTGCCCAGTTGGGAGTTCGATCCTGTTTTTGGCGAAAGAAAGGGCATCCCGAAAAAGCCGGATCCCGCTGGCGCTCTTGAAATAGCAGACATATTGGGAGTTAAGCGTGATGAATGCCTTTATCTTGGCGATACCGGAGTTGATATGCTTACGGCTTCAGCTGCAGGCATGTTCGCAGTCGGAGTTTTATGGGGGTTCCGGAAGGCCGACGAGCTTCTGGCAAACGGTGCGGCCGTGCTCATAAACAAGCCGCAGGAAGCGCTCAGCCTGATATAATCATTGCAGAGCCGATATCGCCGTGATAACGCCGGTGATATATCCGCATAAGGCTGATCGAATCACTGCGGCAGTGCAGATAAAATTATGAAATATTGAGCATATCAATCGATATGGAGTTCAGAGGCAATACTGTCCAGATGGTTCCTCGAGCATCCGCTTCCGTTCCAGTGCAGGCAATCACAGCAGGATACTTCACCGGAACGGTGCCCCCTGCCCTGAGAGCTCCTGTAGCTCATATGGCTGCATGAACGCGCTATTGCAGAAAGGCTGTCCTCGTTATATTCATAAATATCCAATATCATCCCTCCGGAATCGACGCCGGATCCCCCTGTCCCACGGGGAAGATATCCGCCTATACTAAAAATACAGACCTGTAATGCTGCAGAGAATATTATTAGCAATTCTGATGACTGATATACTTCTCTGCAGCAGGCTTTGATCCCCTGTTGCCTTTAAAGTTTGACAAGGTTTGCAAATGCTGCCATAAGCCTCTTCATCCCTGCATTCCTGAAATCTATCTCCAGCACCTGATCACCCTTGTCGAGTATGACCGCAGATATCTTGCCAACTCCGAATTTTTTATGGACTACCTGATCCCCTACCTTGAAGTCAGTTCCTGAAGCCTTGCCGGCGCCTGCTTTCATATTGGACGCCGCAATGCCGGATGCCGTATAACCGTAGCCTGGATCCGGGATACTTCTCTTTGCGCCGAATCCTCCATCCCATTCTCCGCTCCTGTTCGAAAAGCCGCCCGATGCTTTTTCCATCCTGCTCTGCTGGATCACAAGCTCATCCGGTATCTCCTTCATAAACCTTGAACACCTGTTGAAGGTAGATTTGCCGAAAAGTGTCCTGCTGTGGGTGCTGGTGAGATATAGCTTCTCCTTGGCACGGGTGATGCCGACATAGCAGAGTCTTCTCTCCTCTTCCAGTTCTGCTTCGCTGTCCATGGAACGCATGCCCGGGAATACTCCTTCCTCGAACCCCGGTATGAATACGACGGGAAACTCAAGTCCCTTGGCGCTGTGAAGCGTCATCATCACAACATGATCCTTGCCCCCGTCCAGATCATCTATGTCCGACACAAGAGAAACATTGGCCAGATACGCTTCGAGCCCTTTTTCCTCGCTCTGGGATTCAAACTCGATGGCGCCTGAGATAAGCTCCTGTATATTCTCTATGCGTGTTTTCGCCTCATCGGTCTCCTCGGCCTTCAGTTCATCAAGTATGCCTGACTTGTTTATGACTGCGTCTATCAGCTCAGGCACGCTCATACTCTCTGAAAGAGCCCTGAAGCTGCCTATCATATCTGCAAACTCCGTAAGCTTTGGCGCAGCCCGTCTTAGCTCCGGGATCTCCGATGAAGACGATATGATGGAGAATATGCTGCAGCTTCTTCCAACAGCTATGCCTTCGGCAGTTTCCAGCGTCGTATTGCCTATGCCCCTTCTCGGCACGTTTATTATCCTTTTCAGCGCGACATCATCGGACGGGTTCTGTATCAGCCGAAGATACGCGATGATATCCTTGATCTCCTTCCTGTCATAAAATTTGAGACCGCCGAATATCCTGTAAGGTATGCCCGCCTTCATGAACGCTTCTTCAAGAGCGCGGGACTGGGCATTTATCCTGTATAGGAGCGCAAAGTCCCTGTACCTTCTTCCGTTCTTATCTGTCAGCTTCTCTATCTCACGGGTTATGTAATTCGCTTCATCCCGTTCATTGTCCGCTTCATAGTATTGTATCCCCTCGCCCCTGTCGTTCTCTGTCCAGAGGCTCTTGCTCTTCCTGCCGAAATTGTTCTTTATGACGTTGTTGGCGGCATCCAGTATGACCTTTGTCGAGCGGTAGTTCTGCTCAAGCTTGACTATCTTCGCATCACCGAACTCCTTCTCAAAATCAAGGATGTTCCTGATATCCGCACCTCTCCATCCGTATATGCTCTGATCGTCATCCCCCACAACGCAAAGATTCCTGTAATGCTTCGAGAGCAGGCTTACCAGCGTGTACTGGGCAATATTCGTGTCCTGGTACTCATCCACAAGTATATATCTGAATTTGAGCTGATAATGTTCCATAACGTCCTGATGGTCCAAAAACAGCTTTATCGTAAGCATTATGATATCGTCGAAATCCAGCGCGTTATTGTTTTTGAGCTTCCTCTGGTAAAGCTCGTAGATCCGGGCTATCTTGCTCAGCCTGAAATCAGCCCCTGCTTCTTTTATATATTCCGGAGGCTCCTTCAGCTCATCCTTTGCCTTGCCTATCTTTGACAGTACTTCTCTTACCGGATAGTTCTTCTCATTTAGGTTGAGTTCCTTCATGCAGTCCTTTATCAGTGTCTGTTGGTCTGAAGTGTCGAATATGACAAAGTTTTTGCCGTAGCCGAGCTTTTCTATATTGCGCCTGAGTATCCTGACGCATGCGGCATGGAACGTGCTGACCCATATATCTCCGACAGCTTCTCCCAATAAGCCTTCCAGCCTCTCCTTCATCTCTCTTGCCGCTTTGTTGGTAAACGTTATCGCAAGTATCGACGACGGGTGGACCGGATTATCCCGCATGATCGCTGCCAATCTTTCCTTCTCTTCGGCCGATAACGGACTGCCGTGCTGTACCGTGCTTTTGCCGCCGGGCGCCGATATCCCTCCCGATGCAGCCTTCCGCATGAGCTCAAGATCATCCGTTGTCAGGCTGTTAGGCACCCGCTCCGAATGATATGCATTGCCGTACTTTATCATATAGGCGATCCTGTTGACCAGCACCGAAGTCTTCCCTGAACCTGCGCCGGCCAGTACCAGAAGAGGCCCGTTTATCTGAAAAACAGCCTGCCTTTGCTGCGGGTTCAGCCGGCCGTATTCATTTTCCAAAGCTTTTTTCCTTAACTGCATGAATTCCTGTCTTTCACCGTCTGTAATCATAGGATACGCACCTTTGCTCTTTATTGTCCCTCATATCACAGCACCTGGTTCCGTGTTTCAATGAGGCATCTATCACATTATTATATCTGAGGTTGTACCTGCATGCAATACAAATCAAACATTTGTTCGGTACAGCTTCCACAGACAACGCGGCAGCAGGATGATGCGCGCATATATGGCATGCTGCGTGTACATACGGCATACTGCGCGCCATACGGCATATAGCTCACAAATAACTATCCGATTATGGTGCCTGTCACCATAATCGGATAGTTATTATAATAAAAGAGGCAACCCTGTATTCAACAGAATTGCCTCGATTGTTTCCCGTGGGTATCAATTTGTCCAGGCAGTTACACAGACCGTATCATTATCCGCGAATGCCGCCGAACGAGCCGTATCCGCTAAAATCGATTACGGAGCCGAAGGAATTCCATAGATAGCTGACGAAGGCCCAGTTGATGATCACGAAAGCGAGCACAAATCCAAATTTTATCAATCCCAGTATCAAAACAGCTCTTGCATAGCTTCTGGTGTTTTTATTGAACGACTTGCCAAAGCTCCATACAAGTATCATTATAAAGCCGATGACAGGTATCCCTTCCAACAGCAGTATTCCGATAAACTTCCATGCAGATAGCGGGTTCACCTTCTCAGGCTTTTGCGCAATAGCCGGCTGAGATACCGGTGGTACGGGCTGCTGATAAGTCTGGGGCTGCGGTGCCGGTTGTACGGGCCTCGGCTGAGGTGCCGGCTGTGATGCGGGTGCTGCCTGTACAGGCTGCGGTACGGGTATTACCGGTTCAGGCTGTGGTGCAGGCGGCTGGATCGTCTGTTCGTATACCGGTTCGGGACCGACCGTCGCCGGTTCTGACTCAGCGGTTGTGGCTTCGACAGTTTCTGTTGCTGCAGCCGATTCCTCAACTGCCGCAGCTGCAGCTTCTTCAACTGCGGCCTTTGCTCCGCAGTTCAGACAAAACTTTGAACCTTCAGGCAGCTGGCTTCCACAATTCTCACAAAACATATTTTCTGCTCCCTTCTCAACAATTTGTACGGGATATCGACCCTAATACAGATCGATTAGTAATTTAAGGATATTATAATATATTTTTCTTCATTAATCAACGCAGACTGCTATATTGCTGCCGCTGCCCTCTGTCCCATGAAACCGCTTCCTCAGCGGATCAGTCTGTCGATGGCGTCCTGATCGAAACCTACTACTATATTGCCGTCTATATCGAGAACAGGCACGCCTCTCTGCCCTGATTTTTTTATCATCTCGACCGCTGCTTCCCTGTCTTTTGAGACGTCCACATCCTCGAACGGGACATTGCGTGATTTCAGATAATTCTTCGCAACGGTGCACCACGGGCATGAAGGTGTTGAATATACTTTCACTGACATAAGCTACCTCCTGTATATGATCGATTTTTTAATGATGCCGGTCATAAATTATATACCCTCAGAGGCTTTACGAAAACATAAACTGCGAAAACCGGCTTGCTAAACTATAATCCGAACAGGTATAGTTTATATATAGCGCTGAGAGTTATACAAAGGAGCCGAAATTATGCTGCCATATATACTGACATTCACAGAAGGCATACTGACATTCATATCGCCATGTATTCTTCCGATGCTGCCGGTATATTTCCTTTACCTTGCGGGTACTTCCGGGAGCAGCGGCAGTACGTCAGTTGCTTCCGGCGGCAGCGGCGGTGAATACGGACCGGCCAAAAGCCGGCTGATCGTCAACGCGCTGGGGTTTTCTGCCGGTTTCACGCTTGTATTCGTTTCACTCGGCGCAGCAGCGGCCGCTGTACTGGGAACGCTTCTTCAAAGCAACAGGGCATTACTTCAGATGATCAGCGGCACAGTAATGATCCTTTTCGGCCTCAATTTCACAGGAGTGCTAAAAATACCGTTCCTGAACAGTGAAAAAAGGTTCCGTCCAAAAGCAGACAACATGAGATTCCTGGGATCAGTACTGTTCGGCATCGTATTCGGATTCGGCTGGTCGCCATGCCTTGGTACATTCCTTGGTTCCGCGCTGATCCTGGCAGGAAACTCGGGAACAGTAGCAGAGGGTATACTTATGCTGCTGATCTATTCGGCCGGTCTTGCATTGCCCTTCGTGATCTCATCTGTGGTTTTTGAGAATGTGAAGGGTCTGTTTGCATGGTTCAGGAAGAACAGCAGGATCATAAGCATCATTTCTGGAGTATTACTGGCAGCAGTCGGCGTAATATTCTTCAGGAATGGATTGATAATAGCTCTGGGAGGATAAAATCATGAAACGATATATCGGCCTTATAGTATCAGTAATAGCACTGGCAGCTTTAATGATAACCGCATATGTGTTCTATAACAAGTACAGCAAACAGATGGTGATAGATCCTCCTTCTCCAGGAATGCAGTTCCCGGGCCTGGCTGAGGAAATGGACGACAATAGGGGTGCAAAAGACGATGAACCAAGCCGGCAGAACACTTCTGACGATGGACAGACACAACAGCAGCCCGGATCAGAACAGGATCGGCAGAAAACCGACAGCGACGGACAAAGCCAGAAGGGATCGACCGACGACGCCAAAATAATGGCTCCGGATTTCACGCTTAAGGATCTGGACGGCAATGAAGTCAGTCTCACCGATTACAGGGGAAAAATCGTTATACTGAATTTCTGGGCGGTCTGGTGCCAATACTGTGTGGAAGAAATGCCCGACTTCGACGAACTGGACAAGGAACTGCAGGAAGCCGGAGACGCCGTCATACTGGCTGTAAATGTACAAGAGCCATATGACACGGTCAGAAGTTTTGTGGATGAAAGCGATATCAGCCTCAAGGTATTGCTGGATGAAGACGGGTATGCGGCAAACAGCCTTTATGGCGTAAGAGGCTATCCTACAACGTTCATCGTAAACAGCGACGGATCGCTGTACACTTACCTGATGGGAAAGGCAGATATCGAAACTATGAGGACAGTGATCGACATGGCAAGGAACAATGAACCGATAAGATAACTTCAGCCATATAAGCGTCAGCCATTGCCGTGGATTTGATGAGGCCATGCTTCATACATATCTGGTTTATGTTTTCGTCATATTATCTCATCGGCATTTCTGTATTTGTTCATGAGTCCCTTGAATATCTCGGCGGAGGTCGGCGGGGTATATGTTATTGCATTTGCACCGGCCTCTATGGTTCTGAGTATCGAATCGTCATCAGGACCTCCGGTAGCGATGATAGGGACTTCAGGGAAACGTTCGCGTATCTGCCTCACGATCTCCGCCGTCTTGCCTGCTCCAGACACGTTCAGTATAGACGCTCCGGCGGCCAGTCTTTTTTCTATATCCGTTTTTTCAGATACCACTGTCACCACAATAGGTATGTCTATCCTCTGCGCCACCTGACGCACTATTTCGTTCGGGGTAGGCGCATTCACGACAACACCGATGGCCCCCTGGAATTCCGCATCCATCGCAAGGTTCACGACCCTTTTGCCGGTCGTCGTACCTCCGCCGACTCCGCAGAAAACCGGAACGTCGGAGGCTGCAATGATGGTGTGGGTTATCACAGGCTGCGGCGTGAAGGGATATACCGCAATGATCGCATTGGCGTTGCAGTTCTTTATGATTGCAACATCAGTTGTAAACAGGATGGACTTTATCAGCTTGCCGAATATCCTGATGCCGCTCACTTCCGATATCACTTCGGGAACACGGACCATATGCTTGCGCAAAACTCCGCTGATCTCCGGGATAAATCTGCTCATACCTACCCCTCCTGTTCATACGATAACCGGAACTGCCCTGCATATTCTATTTTATCATAGTCCAGTAATATTTCCCACACGGCAGAAATAGCAGCATTAAAGACAGATACAGCCCTGGACGGCTTTGATCTGCTGTCAGGCAAACTTTCTGCGCAGGAAAAACATAAGGAAAAAGATCACTGCGGCTATGATCACTATCACAGCTCCTGTGGGCATATCCAGATAATATGACGCAATAAGGCCTGAAATGCCTGAGAACATCGATATCCCGACAGATACAGCATGGTACTGCCGCATATTTGCGGCAACATTCCTCGCTGCGGCCGCCGGCAGGACTATCAATGAATTTATGATGAGAAGACCGACCCACTGAATCGTGATCGTTACCACGACGGCAATGGCTGCCGTAAACAATATATCGGCAGCGAGAGTATTCACTCCGCGGCTGGCGGCCAAAGACTGGTTTATGCTGATCAGCAGCAGCCTGTTGAAGATCAGCAGCCAAAGTATAACTACCGCAATGAACGAAATGAGCAGAAGCAGTATCTCAAACGGCGAGATGCTCAGCAGGTCGCCCACCAGGTATGACGAATATTTGTTATAGCCTCCGTTCGACAGCAGGATCAGGCCGAGAGCCACCGCTGTCGAAGAAAACACGCCGATAATGGTATCTGTCGAAGTCTTGCTTTTATTTTTTATGATCGTTATCACAACAGCAAAAACGACAGAAAACAAAACTGCTCCGGCCAGCGGCTGGAATCCCCCAAGGATAGCACCTATCGCGATGCCTGTGAAAGCTCCGTGTCCGATGGAATCGGAAAAAAAGGCCATCCTGTTGCTTACTACCATCGTCCCCAACAGGCCGAACAGCGGAGTGAGCAGCAATACTGCCAGAAGTGCGTTTTTCATAAAGTTATACTCTGTCCATTCAAAGGGCAGCAGAAATCCTATGACATCGTACCAAATGTCCAGCATTATTCTGAGCCTCCTTCATCGTCTCCATTGCCCGCCGCAAAAAATCCGGTGATGCCGAAGGCCTTCAAAGTCCTTTCGTCACCGAAAACCTGCCGCGGGGTCCCGCTGGTTATCACGGTCCTGCTGAGCAGGACCACACGGTCCGCATGCCGTGAGACAAGATCGAAATCGTGTGAAACCAGTATGATCGAAAGATCATAGTCCCGTCTCAGTTCCGCAACAGTGTTATAAAAAAGTTCGAGTCCGCCCTGATCCATACCCGAAACCGGTTCGTCGAGAAGCAGGAGGTTCGGGACGGGATCCAGCGCCAACGCCAGCAGCACCCTCTGCAGTTCACCGCCGGACAATGCACCCAGTCTTCTGTCCAGCAGGTGTTCCGCCTTCACCCTGGCAAGGCTTTCTGCAGCCCTTTTCCTTATGTTTCGCGGTCTAAGGAGCCATCCGGGTCTCTTTGACAGACAGGCAACAAAAAGATCCGATACACTGGCAGGTATGCCTGCATCAAAATCCAAATGCTGCGGTACATATCCGATTACAGGCTGACTGCTTCGTTTCCCCCCGGCATCGAGATATTTCAGTTCCCCGGTATGAGGAACCTCGCCGAGCAGTGCCTTGAGCAGCGTGCTTTTGCCTCCTCCGTTCGGACCGATTATTGCTGTAAGCTCTCCGCAATGTATATGTATGTTGACATTTTCAAGAATAACGGCTGAGCCTTTAGTTACTCCAAGGTTTTCTATCCTTGTGCAGCAAAGGCCGCAGCATTCGCCCTCACATTTCGTGTGGTTTTTTTTATCAGTCATGCTTGCCTCACTATTATCCGAGAGCTTTCTTCAGCGTCTCCATATTACGCCGCATGGCATCCAGGTAGGCATCGGCAGCTTCAGGCACTGCCTCACCGGTAACCACGGGATCGAGTGTATATACTACGGCCCCCGTATCGGAAGCTATTGCATCGGCGACCCTTGAAGAGTACTGCGGTTCTGCAAAAAGCGCCTTGATCCCGGTCTCTCTGACCAGGCCGATGATCGCGGCAAGCTCCTTCTGGGTCGGCTCGGTACCGGGCTCCCGCTCGACGACTGCAGCTATGTTGAGATCGAATTCCTCTGCAAAATAGGGGAACGCCTCATGGAATGTTATTATATCCCGCATCTTCAGACCGTCAAGTTCACTGTGCATTTCATCTTTCAATGCTTCAAGCCTGCCGATATAGGATGCGGCATTGCTCCGGTACTGTTCTGCATTTTTCTCATCTATCTCAGAGAGCCGGTCTGCAATATTCTGCACATATGATATAGCATTGGTAACACTTACCCAAACATGCGGGTTCGCCTCTCCGCTTTCCTCCATGAGCACTTCTATATCGCCTGCCGCCTCGATTATCCGGAGGTCGTTCTGCTGTCTCATGACATCGTCAAGGAAAGCTTCCATCCCGGCCCCGTTTATAATGAAAATGTCGGCATCTTCAAGGAGTTTCAGATCATCGGGCTTCAGTGAATAATCGTGAAGACAGCCTGTCTGCGGCTCCGTCATGTTGGTCACCGAAATGCCGCTTATATCCCGGGTGACATTGATCACCGCCACATATACGGGGAAAAAGGATGTCACGATGCGCAGTTCGCCGCTGCCGTCATTCCGTGGTGTTTTTCCTGTTCCTTTCCCGTCTGCGCCGCCGCATCCGGACATTATCATGACAGCAGACAGCATCATTGCTGCCAGTTTTATCATTTTTTTGCGCATTATGTTCCTCCGGAATTGATATTTACCCGATAAAATTTTACCATACGCACTAAACTAAAAGCAAATAATAATTATTTGCATTTACGATGACGACAATATGACATGGCAGTATACCTATAAAATTACTATGCCCGTATTTTTCCTTTCAATACCTTACACACAACGGCAGCACAGCCGCATATAAATGAGTAGAAAGTATGGCAAAATGAAAGACTTGAACGCCATGAACGGTGATATACCATTATCTCCTGTACAGCCATTGAACCCTGATTATGAGCAAAGACGGGCGCTTTCACTGGCCGCACTATACAGAAACGGCCATCCTGAAGACTACAGCCAGATTTCAGCCGCATTGTCCCCTCCGCCCGACATCACTTCAATTGCGCCGCCCGGCAGCTGCAGAGGCAAAACGGTCGGGATTATCGGAGGCGGCCTTGCCGGTATGGCAGCAGCCTTTGAACTGCGAAAAGCCGGATTTGACATAACGGTTTTCGAAGCAAATCCGCATCGCATCGGCGGCAGGGTGTTCACATACTATTTTGACAGGGACAGGTCTTTATATGGCGAGCTTGGAGCCATGAGGATACCCGTGATCCATGAAACTGTCTGGCACTATATCGATCTTTTCGGCCTTGATACACGTCCGTTTATCCAGTCGAATCCCAATACTTTCATTTACCTCAACGGGATAAGAGTACGCAACGATCCGAATGGAGCCAATGTGAAGATGCATATCTATCCTACGTATGGCCTGAACCGTTGGGAATACAACTACTCATGGCAGCAGCTCGGCTTTATGGGGATAGAAGCTCCGGTGCTTGAAGCTCCCCCTGAGGCAAGGAGGGAGATCCTCGAAGTACTGCCGCAGTATTCACCCTACACGCTCCTGTGGGACTCGCTGGACATACGCAGGGCAATGGAAAGCAGAGGCCTGAGCCCAGGAGCGATAAGCATGCTTTCAAACCTGTTCCCGATAGGCGGCAGGTTCCTGTACAACAATTACATTGATTTCGTCCAGGAATACTATCCGGCCAACTTCATATACATGTACGAAATAACAGGCGGATTGGCGAAGCTGCCGGAAGCGTTCTTCAGTTCCTTTACGGCCGGCGATCCGGGCCGGTTTTATAAAAATATACCCAGAGGCCTTCTCGGGAATGTCCGCTGGAAAAGCGGCACCACCGTCACAGGCATATATCAGGAGGCAGGCGGCAAGGTGATGCTGGCATACACACCGACCACCCTGTCCAAAGATGCATCGGCCCTGCCCGGTACAGCGCGGGGAGAAAGCAGAACGGCAGCATGCAGCAGTTTCGATTATGTCATATGCGCAATACCATTCTCAGTCCTCAGGGTCCTGGATATAAGGCCTCTTTTCAGTGAGCTGAAAATGCAGGCGGTCAGGGAGGTCACATATTCACCGGCGCAAAAGACTGCTACCCTCTTCAGCAGACGCTTCTGGGAGGAACAGGGAATTTTCGGCGGCGGGTCATATACAGATCTGCCGATAAACACGATATGGTATCCGTCGTCGGGCTTCAGTGACAGCGCTTCCGGTCCGGACTGTACCGGACGGACTTGCAGGGATGCCGGCTGTATGGGGCAGACCGTCGGAAATGACGGCGGCAGCACAGGCAGGCGGCATACCGCAATGGAAGGCGTGCTGCTGTCCTCTTACAGCTTTAACATGGATGCGGTAAGGCAGGGCAACCTGCCCGAACCTGCGAGGTTCAGCAAGATCAGGCAGGATATCGAAAAAGTTCACGGTCTGCCCGACGGGTCGCTAAACAGCACCGTCATCGACAGCGTTACACAGTTCTGGGACAGGGACCCCTTCTGCCGCGGCACCTTCTGTTATTTTACCCCTCAGCAGAAGAAATTGTTTTCATGGAGCATGACACAGCCTGAATACGGCGGCAGGATCTTTTTTGCAGGCGAGCATGTATCTGCGGTGCACCGATGGCAGCAAGGCGCTCTCAAGAGCGGAATGGATGCCGCCAACGGGTTGGCGGCTGCAGCGGTTTATAGCCTGGGCTTGCTGCAAAAATAGTTCTTCAGTACCATATATTCCTTTGTCTTATGGTGGTACAATGAATATGTAAAGTTTTAGCTGCAGGCATGGAGCAGATTTGTGAATCAGCCGAAGCAGGAGGTGATCTTATGGAAATAAACAGAGCAATGGCACAGAAAATAAGCAGCATACGCTATTCTCTAGGAATCGAGGCCCTGAAAAAATCCCTGGGTCAGGATGCACAGTCCATAAGTGTACTGCTTCAGGCTTTTCGCAGCACAAATGCAAAAGTAATGGAAAGCTCGGTCTCCCCTCATAAAGGCAGAAATATCGACATAAGTATATAAGGACATGAAAAAGAGTCAAAAGCGGGTTTCATCCGAAACCCGCTTTTTTATTTCGATCACTCATTGATTTTTAAGCTTTGCATAAGCCAGGCCCGTTCAATTATTTGCCCAGAAGCCTGCGTGCTTTGCCAAGAACGTTTTCGACCGTGAAGCCGTACTTTTTGAAGAGTGCATCAGCCGGGCCCGATTCTCCGAAATGGTCTATCGAAATGATCTCGCCCTGCAGGCCGGTGTATCTGTGCCAGCCGAAGGATGATGCCGCCTCAACGGCAAGTCTTCTGGTCACGCCTGACGGCAGTACCGATTCTTTATATGAAGTATCCTGTTCCTCGAACAGTTCCCATGAAGGCATGCTTACTACACGTACTGCAACACCCTCTTCCTTCAGCTGCTTGCCGGCTTCGTATACGAGCTGGACTTCGGAACCGGATGCCATCAGTATGATTTCAGGCTCCTTCTCTGAATCCAGTATGACATATGCTCCCTTCAGGGCGTCTACGCCTGTCATCTCAAGCTGCGGCAGATTCTGACGGGTCAGGATGAGCGCTGTCGGAGAACTCTTTCTTGACATTGCGGCATACCATCCTGCAGCGGTTTCCTTTGCATCGCACGGACGGAAAACAACGAAATTCGGTATGCTCCTGAGCGAAGCAAGGTGTTCCACAGGCTGGTGGGTCGGACCATCCTCTCCGACGCCGATGCTGTCATGAGTCAGTACATATGTGACCGGCAGCTTCATCAATGCCGACAGCCTCATGGACGGCTTCATATAGTCGCAGAATACGAAGAATGTTGCAACATACGGAGCAAGTCTTCCATGGGCGGCCATGCCGTTGGCGATCGCGGCCATTGCATGCTCTCGTACGCCGAAATGCAGATTTGATCCGCTGTGGTCTTCTCTTGAGAAATCGCCCCTGCTTTTCATGTTGGACTTGTTTGAAGGCGCAAGGTCAGCCGATCCGCCTATCAGGTTCGGAACGAGATCAGCCAGCTTGTTCAGCACTTCTCCGGAGGAGTTCCTCGTTGCGTTGGCCTTGCTGTCATAGGTCCAGAAGTTTTTGTCGTCAAGGAGCGCTTTTGAGTAATCCTTTTCCTTCCAGTCATCCCACTCAGCTGCAAGCTCAGGGTATTCCTTTCTGTATGCCTTCAGCGTTTCGTTCCATTTATTCTGAAGCAAAGCGCCGTTTTCCTGGATCTGCTTCATATGCGCCTTTACTTCATCCGGCACATGGAACTCGTCCTCATAATCCCATCCAAGGTTCTTCTTGGCCGCCGCGATATTATCTGCGCCAAGAGGCTCACCGTGAGCCGATGCCTTGCCCTGCTTCGGACTGCCGTATCCTATGAGCGTCTTGATCTCTATCAATGAAGGCCTGTCGGTTACTTCCTTTGCTGCTTTTATTGCAGCATCTATGGCTGCGATATCTGTTCCGTCCTCCACCTTCTGCGTATGCCAGCCGTACGCTTCAAAACGCTTTCTCACATCCTCGCGGAACGCTATATCAGTAGAACCTTCGATAGTAATATTGTTGGAATCATACAGCATGATCAGCTTTCCAAGTCCGAGCGTGCCTGCCAGTGAAGCGGCTTCCGAAGCGACGCCTTCCATCATGCAGCCGTCTCCGCCCAGCACATATGTATAATGATCCACGATCGGGAAGCCGGGACGATTGAACTTCTTAGCCAGGTAAGCCTCGGCCATTGCCATGCCGACTCCGTTGGCAAGTCCCTGTCCAAGAGGTCCCGTGGTCACTTCGATACCTTTTGTATGGCCGTATTCCGGATGGCCCGGCGTCAGGCTGTCAAGCTGTCTGAAATTTTTCAGATCGTCTATGGTAAGTCCATAACCGAAAAGGTGCAGTAATGAATATATGAGCATGGATCCATGTCCGGCCGACAGTATGAACCGGTCTCTGTCATCCCAGCCTGGATCGGAGGGATTGTGCTTCATATTTTTCGCCCACAGTGTATATGCCATCGGTGCGGCTCCCATTGGAAGGCCCGGATGGCCTGAGTTGGCTTTTTGTACTGCCTCGGCTGCCAAAAGCCTCATAGTGTTGATAGTTAATAACTCAATTTTGTTCATAAATACCTCCTGGATAATATATTTCATATATGGATCAAACCGTCTCATTTCTGAGCGCGGTTTCTATCATTGCCCTGAATGAAGGCTTGCCGTCAGCCTCGTTCACACCTTCTATATAAATCGTTTCATTGCCGCTTTCCGGAATATCACGGTAAAGCTGCAGCGTATCACCCGGAAAAGCTTCCTTTAAGTAATCCACCTCTATGGATCTCATTGTATATTTTCTATAACTGTCAACGGTAAAGCAGTCCATTATATAATCGATATACTTTGAGTTGTTTATATGCCCGTTGATATCAACATCGCTATAGCCGACGACTTTTTTGTAAACCGGTTCCAGCCTCCCTGAAGGCTTCAGCTTTGCAAGCCTGCAGTCCAGCGCATGTTCCTGGATGAAAGGAGGATACTGCATCTCGATAAAGCTGCTTCTTTTCAGTTCTCTGGTATTAGTATCGATTATGACCCAATTCGAGACGGCCCTTATTATTACATCCCCTTTTCCATCGCGTACCTTAAAGTCTCTTTCAAATTCGATCCTTCCCGGCGGATGGGGCCAGGTTTCCACCGTTATTCTCTCACTGAGCTGCGGGACCCTTTCGAATTCTACCCTTATCCGCGTCAGCACCCATGCAGCGGAGTATTCTTCGGCCAGCGTTTCGACTCCCGCACCAAGCTTATATGCCGCTTCACTTGCCGTATCCTGGAAATAGCCGAACAGAGCGCTGCATTTCAGGTTTTTAAGGAAATCTATGTCGCTGTATCCGATAGCATATTCATGTTTATGCAGCGCTTCCAAATCCAAGGTACGACCTCCCGAATCCTGCACAGCAGCACCTTCCGCTTCAGTTATTATGTCCAAAATACTTAACTGTATCAATCCATTGGAATACCGATGCGGCGCCGCTTATGACCGTAAACTGTTATATGCCGTATTCATCTTATTCCCAGCATATATGGTCTGCGTCTGAAAATGATAATAACATAATACATCGTTATTTTCTACATCATGCAGGAGGAAATTATGAAAAAAACCAGATTATTTCTTTTACTTTTAATATGTATGGCAATTATCATATCGTCGGTCACAGGCTGTTCAGCCAAGCCGCAGGCAGTCGTCGACGAGCTCCTTTCTGCGCTGAAGAGGGGCGACTATGATGCTGCCGGGCAATATATGATCGTACAGGATGATTCACCAATGAAAAATGTTATTGATGAAGGCTCGAACGAAATTTTCGACAGGCTGTTCAAAAATCTTGAATACTCTATTCTTAGCACATCGGTCGAAAATGACGAAGCGGTAGTAAGGCTGAAAACCACCAATCTTGATATGAAAAATATAACCGAGCAGGCTATAACGGAGATCTTCTCCAGATCACTTGCCAATGCGTTCCAGAACAGCGACGAAGAACTTACGGACGAAGAGATGAACCAGATCTATACCGAAAAGATGGATGATCCTGCTGCCCAGAAAGTCACGATGGAAAATGACATCAAACTGATGAAGGATACGAATGACAGGAAATGGAAGGTTGTAGTGGACACAACATTCGAAGACAGCATAACAGGGAACCTCATATCTTCATTCAGCGGTTTTGCTCCTGATCTGCAGGATAATGAAACAAGTGTGGATGATCCCAATGTTCCAGGCAGCAGGAGCAATCCTGTAAAAATGGGTGAAACGGGTACTATAGACACTGTTGACTACTCCGAAAACAAAACCGGCAACTTTAAGGTAAGCATGGGAATAACGGGCACGATACGCGGCGATGAAGCCTGGAAGCTCATTCAAAACGAAAACATGTTCAACGACCCCGCTCCGGAGGGGATGGAATATATCCTTGCAAAAGTAGCAGTCAGCGTAACCGGCGCCGATACGGAGGAAGTTGCATTTACTATATCGGAATATGATTTTGAATTCGTGTCAAAGAAAGGAAATACCTACAGCGGCGCTTCAGTGGTGACTCCTGATGAGCTGCAGGCGGAGCTTTACAAAGGCGGTACCACGGAAGGATATGTAGCAGGCCTTATCGATAAAGGGGATGCGGTCGATCTCAAATATGAGGGAATGGACGGCAGCATGTGGTTCTCGCTGGACTGATAGGTTTGAACAAGCGGCTTACACCGGACTGATTAATTGGAACATATGGTTCCAATCGGACTGATGAGCCGGATCACATGGCTTACACCGGACTGATGAGCCGGATCACACAGTTCGAAATACAGCAAAAGGACGGCTATCTGCCGTCCTTGTTCTTTTGGAGCCTGCAATCCTCACAGTAACCGTATATCTCCAGTTTATGTCCGGTAACATCAAAACCGGTCCTGTCGCTGATCATTTTCTCATATTCCTCGAGGGGACAGTCCTCCACAGACGTCATCTTTTTGCAGTTCACACAGATCATACGGTGTCTGTGCTCGTCACTGCTCATCTCAAACAGTGCTTTCGTATCCGAACCGATATTGGTCTTGGTGATTATGCCCTTCGCAGCCAGCGATTCCAGCACCCTGTAAACAGTGGACAGGTTTGCGTTCACTCCGCTGTTCGAAAGCTCAATAAAACCCTGTTCCGCGCTTACCGGCTGGTCGCTCCCTGTGAGCACCCCAAGGATCGAAGCCCTGTGCTTCGTATATTTCAATCCCGCATGCCTCAGCATCTCCCCGAAATCGTTCATCGCTCTGCCGCCTCGCTATCACGCCGCTTTATGACAAATATATTGTAGCAACATTTGTTCAAATAATCAAATCGGGATCAGGCTTGAGATTTTACTTTTCACTGTGACATGGCTAAAAGTAAAATCTCAAGCCTGACCCCAATCAAAAAACGGCTTC
>CAZQUQ010000011.1:26004-27449 GCA_964596445.1 uncultured Oscillospiraceae bacterium | reverse complement strand
TTCTGTATTTCCGCAGCCTGATCATCGACAAGCTTCAGGTTCGTTATGTGTACGTTTATTTTCATTATGCCTGCCTGTATAATGGCCTCCCCGTCCTTATCAGGCGGCGTTACAACGGTACCCTTCTGATTCAGATTGATAATAAGCACGCTGTCGCCGGGCTTAAGATTTTCCGGCGGCTTAACAAAGCCGACCCTGGGGAAAGCATTCTCGGAAATCGAGCTTTCCAGATCGCCTATTCTGCTTCTCAGCCTTGTTCTCACTTCCTCGGCGGTCTTGTTCTGTAATGCTTCATCATGCTCCTTCGCAGCCATCCTCATATCTTCTATAATGTCTTCCACATCCTGCTTGGCTTCCAGCAGTATCTTCCTTGCTTCCTCCCTTGCTTCACGGAGCAGCTTCTCCTTTTGTGCTGCAAGCTTTTGCTTCTGTTCTTCGAGCTCCTTTTTCAGACCCTCTATCTCAAGTCTGTAGGCTTCTGCCTGAAGTCTTTCCTGCTCAGCTTCACTGCGGTTTTTCTCTATTTTCATGAGAACATCTTCGAATCTTATTTCTTCTCCGGACAGGAACTCCCTGGCCCTATTGAGTATAACATCCTGAAGTCCCAGTCTCTTTGATATTGCAAATGCATTGCTCTTTCCGGGAACACCAATCAAAAGCCGGTATGTTGGTCTGAGCGTCTCCACGTCGAATTCACAGCAAGCATTTTCCACACCGTCCGTTGTCAGCGCATAAACCTTCAACTCACTGTAATGCGTCGTGGCAACAGTGACTGCGCCTCTCTGATGGAGGTTTTCGAGTATCGCCATTGCGAGAGCTGCGCCTTCCGTCGGATCTGTGCCGGCGCCAAGCTCATCAAAGAGAACCAGCGATCTGTCGTCTGCCTCGGACAATATTTTTACGATATTTCTCATATGGGACGAAAAAGTACTCAAGCTTTGCTCAATACTTTGCTCGTCGCCAATATCAGCATATACGCTGCCGAAGATGCAAAGTTCGGTACCCTCCGAAGCAGGGACATGCAAACCCGACTGAGCCATAAGTGTGAACAGGCCTACAGTTTTGAGCGTAACTGTTTTTCCTCCGGTATTCGGACCTGTCACGACCAACGTATCAAAGTTCTCTCCTACCCACAGATCTATAGGTACGACAGTTTTTCCGTCAAGTAACGGATGTCTGCCCTTCTTGATGATAATTTTCATATCATTGTTCAGCTTCGGGCAAACACAGTTAAGGTCCAAACTGAGTTTTGCTTTCGCAAAAGCAAAATCGAGTTCGGCAAATAATCTCACGTTTAGTTTCAACGGCTCGATTATTCCGCAGACATCCATGGTCAGCTCCTGCAGTATACGTTCGATCTCAAGCTGTTCTTTTATTTTCAGCTGTTTTATATTGTTATTTGCTTCTACCACTGCCATCGGCTCTACATATATCGTAGCGCCGCT
>CAZQUQ010000011.1:23277-25904 GCA_964596445.1 uncultured Oscillospiraceae bacterium | reverse complement strand
CTGCTGATGTAATTTTCAGTCTCATCTGCTTCAGGGCTGACAATTGCAGAGTAATTCCTCAGATTCCGTGCAGCACGCAGCGTATCCGCAATACGCATAAGCTCAACTGGATTTAGCATCGAACCGATCTCCGCTCTCCTGAGGCTGTTCCTGATATCATGGATTCCTCCCAGCGGCGGGCTGCCTCTTCTGAGTATGAAATCCACTGCATCGGTGGTTTCCTTCAGCATCCTTCCGACCATCTCGGGCTGCGTGCTCGGAACCAGCTCCCTGGCCAGCTCCTTCCCGAGTTCACATGCACATAATCCGATGAGCTTATTGATTATTTTATCCAGTTCCAATATTCGTATAGTTCTGTCGTCCATTTTAATTCTGTTCCTTATCGGTTGATGGTTTCCGGCAAAGCCTTTTATCGTCTTCTTCAGCCAAGTCTCAGCTTTGCTCTGATTTTAGTTCTGTAGTAATTAATAAACATAGTGTATACTATGTCATAGATAAAAAACACTGCTTCTGCGGCAGCAATCAATATCCACCAGGAAAGCTTCATTACAGGCAAACCCGCAAGCAGGCTTGCCGCAGCGGCATATATTACTGCCGCACATGCATTGAAATATATGAACTTCAGGATATATTCTATAACAATCCGTCTCAGTTTCTCAATATAAAATTTGACTATACCATACATTCCGAAAAAAAGCACATATGGGATCAGTATCATCTTGTCAGGCACAATGATCAATGAAAGGAGACCGGTGGCGATATAGAAGATCCAGCCTGCCCTGACGCCGTTTTCAACTATGGCTATGGAAACAAAAAAGGAACTGAGTGCATACAGCGATATCGTATTTGTCGGCAGAAAGTCTGCCAGCAGCAGGCATACGACCGCAAGAGCCCCCAGAACCCCATTGAGTGCAATACTTCTGGTTTTCAAGGATCCCTTCATCCGAATATCCTCCCATTATCAGCAGCAGCCTATCAGGTCTCCTCCGGCACATTCACAGCAGCAGTCGGAACACCACAGGCACTGACAGATGGTGCACAGATCCGGTTCATTTCTGGAGTATCCCCTGTTGAAGGAATTGGTCCTGTATGTGTTGTTCGATGCGTTCATCCTGTTGAGTGCGCTTCTGTATTCATAGTTGGAAGGATCCATGTTCACAGCACGCTGTATATGGGTAAATGCTTCATCATACCAACCCTTGCGCATGAATATCAAACCTCTGAGATAATACCAGTCCGCAGGACGGCTGCCGGATCTGTCGAGCATATCCTCAGCGACACCTATATTGCCGTTGTTGATGTGTGATCTTACCTGTCTGAAAAAATCGCTTCCTTCACTGCTGCTCCAGTTTCCGCCATATGACTGGTTTCCTCCTGCTGATGCATTGCTTCTTGCGGAAGCATTCTTCATCAGGTAATCATAAGCTTCATTTATTTCCCGTAGCTTCTCCTCGGCAAGCTTTGACAATGGATTGTCCTGGTACTGGTCCGGATGATATTTTTTGACCAGTTCCCTGTATGCGATCTTTATTTCATTTTCACTAGCGCCTTCTCTGATTCCCAGAACCTCATACGGATTTTTCAATTTCGCTGCATCTCCTTATACCAAGAGTTTTTTCAGTTTTACTGAGCATCCCCATATATATTATGTTTTCCAGTACACCCTTATTTGATTTGACATCCAGCAGTTCGAACGCTTTAGATATCTCGTTTAGAGAATATACCAGCGTGAATTCGACTTTACCTTTTATCTGCTGCCTGAACTCGTTTACATCTTGCTTGTCATATCCGAACTGATATATCAGCGGGTTGTAGTTCTGTCTCTTAATATCTTTCTCAAGGTCATCATAAGCATCCATCAGATATATCCATTTGCCCAGATTATAGCCTATCCATCTGACTATCTTCTCAGTTTTGTCATCGGTACAGACAGGCTCGTAAGCTGTCACCTCTTCCATCAGCCTGGCAAATGGCTCTGCTGCCATATCCATCGAAGCGCACTTGTTCTTCTCCAATTGTATCAATTCATTGAGCCTTGCTTCCATGAATGTGCATTTTTGCTCATACTTCTTTCTCAGTTTGCGAAATGCCCTTTTCAGCAAAACCAGCGCTGATGCTGATGTAAATGATGCTTCATCCCTTTTTTTGTCTTCCAGACTATAATACGCCAGTATGATATTAATGTCTGACGCGTAATCGACAATAGAGCTGCCGCTGACTATATGTCTTTTTTCAAGAGGATGGGCAACACAGCGCTTTTTTTGCACGCAGATCCGCTCTTCTGCAATGGCAGAAAGCAAGACTGCAAGGAATGCAGAGTCATAGTTGAGCGTCAGTCGTTCCAGCTGGCCGTGGCGTTTTCCGATGGACCGGCATACGCCGCAGTAGTAAGCCCGAAATAGTTCATAATCTTTTATTTTCATTTCCGGCTTTTCCGGAAGGATATAACCGAACATATTGTCCTCTCATTGCTTCTGCTGCTTGATTTTGATGTAAGACCTCAAATACATGAAGAATGCGAATATTGCAGCGGCAACAGCAAGAATGAAAAACAACTGGTTCAGCGCGACTCCAAACAGGCTCCACCTGCCAAAAGGCTCATCGAACATAAGCATTATGATAGCAAG
>CAZQUQ010000011.1:0-23177 GCA_964596445.1 uncultured Oscillospiraceae bacterium | reverse complement strand
TAAAAAATTAAGCCCGTGTCTTGGTTATACACGGGATTGGACTTCTGTACTTTTTATTCTACTTATACTTCATATACTTCAATAACCCTTTTCAATAATAACACTGTGCGCTTCCTCAACTTCTGCCTCTGGTACCAGTACTTCGTAATAGTTATCGTTGTTTTCATGGTTTTTGCTTATAGGTCTTAGTTTAACGAGAATTCCTTCTTTAGTGAGCAATTCCTGCAGTGCTGCAGCAATTTCCTTGCTTTGTGCCATGTATACTACTGTCCACATTAATAACACGCCCCTTTTTGGACTATTCACCGGAATTGATTTCACCATGGCGGCATAATATTCTGGATTTTCCTCTCACCTTTATAGCGGAAGTATTCTCCGTAAACTGAGCAAGTAAAACTTCACCTTTATCAAGTTTTTCTGTGTGGTGGAATTTGGTATCCTTGCCCCTGGTAAGGCCTATAACGTTTACTCCGTTTTCCTCTGCCCTTATAACAACATATTCTCCCAGAACCTTGTCCAATTCCCTATCCAAAAATACCACCTCGAAATAAATATATATTATTTCATATGAAAAATCAACACAATTTGTCCAGATGTTAGCTAAAAGCCTTACAAATAAATGCTTTAGCGGTAAATCACTGTTTTGGCATCCCTTTTGAAGCAAATTTTACATTTTTTTCACCAAATCGCTCAAATAGCTCTCTTTCCAGCGTGTCACACATTTCCACATAATATTCGCCGATGTGATGTTTGGTAATATTTCCCATATCATCGGGTTTGCAGAATATCACCGGGATCTTACCTGAAAAATACTTGAACAAAGCAATTACAGACTTCATCATTTCACTGTCATCAGCAATTTCCGTCTTTATATAAAGCTTTTCGTTCCTGCCGATATCATTGTATATCCTTTGATCATATCCCATTGCTGCTTCAGGTGTTTCAGCAGACCTGTCCTTTTTCTGGATCATCCGGACATTCTCACATATTATTTTTGGCAGTTCCTCTTCTTTTATACTGATACGGCCATCAATGAAAACCGCATTCTCATTGACAAGCAATGCTTTGTACCGTTTAAGCACGTTGGGGAACACTATGATCTCCATACTGCCATAAAGATCCTCCAGCGTAACGAATGCCATCAAATTGTTGCTCCTTGTGGTCTTGGCTTTAATATCAGTGATTATCCCTCCGACAGTGACCAGCATACCGTCCATCAGGCCTTTCGATCCTGTTCCGTCATTGCTGCCTTCTGCCTGCGCTGTCTCCTCGGCATTTATGACAGTGCTGTTTATCGTAGTCTGCTCCAATACTTCCTCCTCGTATTCCTTCAGGGGATGTCCGGATACATAAAGTCCAAGCATCTCCTTCTCCATGGCAAGCAGAATCTTCGGTGAAAACTCATTCAGTTCCGGGTAACTCTCTTCCGATTTCACATCCTGTATTTCACCAGGCATCTCAAATAGTGAAAGCTGGCCTTCCATCCTGCTTTTTCTGTTTTGCTGGGCACCGTCGAGCAGCTTTTCATATACAGCCATCATCCTGGATCTGTAAACTCCGAAGGAATCGAATGCACCGCATTTGATCAGACTTTCGACGCACCTTTTATTGAAGTCCCTCCCGCCAATACGTTCACAGAAATCACCAAAGCTTTTGAACATGCCGTTTTCGTTTCTCTCGGCGATCAACTCCCGAACAGCACTTTCACCGACATTTTTGACTGCAGCCATCCCAAATCTGATTTTGCCGTTTACAACAGTAAACTTTACATCACTTTCATTGATATCCGGCGGAAGCACCTCGATTCCCGACTGCTTGCACTCGTGTACATAATATGATATCTTGCCGCTGCTGCCCAGGAAGCTGTTCAATGATGCGGCCATAAACTCTACTGGATAATAGTATTTCAGCCAGGCCGTCTGATATGCAACAACAGCGTACGCTGCAGCGTGAGACTTATTGAAGGCATAGCTCGCAAAGTCGATCATCTGGTCGAATATTCGGTTTGCGGTCTTCTCGTCCACGCCGTTTCTGACCGCTCCTTTTACTATGACATTGCCGTCCTCATCAACGATGCCGTGTATAAAGTTCTCCCTTTCCTTCATCATGACATCGTGCTTCTTCTTTGACATCGCCCTTCGCACAAGGTCCGAACGGCCGTATGAATACCCCGCCAGATCTCTTACTATCTGCATTACCTGTTCCTGATACACCATGCAGCCGTATGTAACATCCAGGATACTCTCCAGCAGCGGGTGCTCATATGTTATCTCTTCCAGGTTGTTTTTATTTCTGATATATTTGGGGATAGAATCCATAGGTCCCGGCCTGTACAGTGAAATGCCGGCTATGATGTCTTCCAGCGATGAAGGCTGCAGTTCTTTCATAAACTGAGTCATCCCGGCGCTTTCAAGCTGGAATATGCCGGAGGTCCTGCCCTCGCTGATCAGTTTGTATACAGCAGGGTCATTCATATCGAGTTTATCTATATCGATTTTTACATTATGGTCTTTATATATCAAATCGACTGCATCCCTGATGACTGTCAGCGTGCGTAGCCCGAGAAAGTCCATCTTCAGCAGCCCGAGTTCCTCCAGAAGGCCCATAGTGAACTGGGTCGTTATACTTTCGTCATTTTTTTGCAGCGGCACATATTCAGTTATCGGATCCTTTGATATGACGACTCCGGCCGCATGAGTACTGGCATGCCTCGGCAGGCCTTCAAGCAGCTTTGCCGTGTCGATCAGCTCTTTTATCTTTTCGTCTTCCTCGTATTTAATGCTCAGCTCAGGGTTTAGCTCAAGCGCTTTGTCAATGGTCATGCCGATCTGGTACGGTATCATTTTCGCGATCAGATCCACATCGCCATACGGGATGTCCAGTGCTCTGCCGACATCCCTGATAACGGCCCTCGCTGCCATGGTACCGAATGTAATGATCTGCGCCACCCTGTCCTTGCCGTACTTTCTCACGACATAATCGATGACCTCCTGCCTGCGTTCATAGCAGAAGTCGATATCGATGTCAGGCATCGTAACCCTCTCGGGATTGAGGAATCTTTCAAAGAGCAGATTATATTTTATGGGATCTATACTGGTAATACCCAGTGTATACGCGACCAGGCTGCCTGCGGCAGATCCTCTTCCGGGGCCTACCCTGATCCCGTTGTCTCTTGCATATTTGATGAAATCCCATACTATCAAAAAATAATCGACATATCCCATCTGCCTGATTACCTGCAGCTCGTAATCAAGCCTCTGACGGTACTCTTCTTCAACTGCTGCTTCACCGAAGCGCCATTTGAGCCCTTCGTAGCAAAGGCCGCACAGATATTCATATGGATCCTTGCCGCCGGAGACATCGTATTTTGGAAGATGAAGCTTGTTGAACTCCAGTTCCACATTACAGCTGTCAGCGATCCTGACCGTGTTTTCCAACGCCTCGGGTATATTTCTAAAGGCTTCTCTCATTTCTTCAGCAGATTTTATATAAAACTCATCCGAACTGAACCTCATGCGGTCTTCATCGGTGATCTTTCTTCCGGTCTGTATACACAACAATACCTCATGGGCTCTCGCATCCTCCCGCCGCAGATAGTGGGCGTCATTGGTCGCCACCAACGGGATGTCCGTCTCCCTTGAGAGCTTTATAAGGTTCTGATTGACAAGGTTCTGTTCCTCGATGCCATTAATCTGAAGCTCAAGATAGAAGTTCCCATGCCCGAATATCTCGTCAAGTTCCAATGCTTTTGCTTTTGCTTTTCTGAAATCGCCTTCGAGTATCGCCGATGGTATATCTCCTGACAAGCAGGCGCTCAGTGCTGTTATTCCATTTGAGTACTGCCTCAGTACATCCATATCGATCCTCGGCTTGTAGTAAAAACCTTCCGTGAAGCCTATGGATACGATCTTCATCAGGTTCCTGTATCCCTCGTTATTGCGGGCAAGCAGCACAAGATGGCCCTGGTCGGCATCCTGTCCGGGCTGCTTATCGAAGCGCGTGCGCCTGGCTGTGTAAACCTCACATCCCAGGATCGGTTTGATTCCCTTTTTGACGGCTTCTTTATAGAAATCTACAACACCATACATGACGCCATGATCGGTTATTGCCATGCTGTGCATGCCAAGCTCCGCCGCACGGGCAATCAGGTCACGTATCCTGTTTGCACCGTCCAGCAGACTGTATTCCGTATGGACGTGAAGATGGGCAAAATCGGAAGATAGCATTTGCATGACAAACCTCTGTTGAGTATCGATTATTTTACTTTCACATCTGTTTTAATTATATACAATCCAGAGAGTCAAGAAAAGCATAGAGGGAACATCAGTTGTTTCGTTCCAAATTTTTCACCTTGGGCCAATGAGTTACGTTCGGTTAGTCAAATTTTTCGCTTTGGGCCACTGGATCGGGTTCATCCTGTCAAATTTTTCGCTTTGGGCCACCAAGATGCTAATCTTAAGGGGGTTCACTTACCATAATGCAGGAACTCTCTATATTATGTAAAATGATTCTAGTGATTTAACCATTTTTTTACATCTTTTCTGCCCCAAACTGGAATTTTTGGCAATAATGAAAATGAAACTAGTTATGTCAAGCACAATTCAATAAAGGGGACATTTCTCATCTATCGAAGTCTTTCTTCCTGCAGAGAAGTGTCTCGCTAAGTACATTCAAAAGGGGACATATCTTCTCCGTAAAGGAATGCCCCCTGTAAAGGTGTGTCCCCTCACCTTACAACTCACAGCTATTTACAATAAATATATCTGGTGTCACAGAAAGGTCGATTTCCCTTGGCACCGCTTTTCGCTTCATCATTTCATCGTAGACTATCCGTATCAGCGGTCTTGTGGGCATTTGTCTGTTGGCCTGCACAACGATCGCCCGTTCCTTCGTATTGAGCAGCACTCCTGTGCCTACCGGGTAGATGGTCACATATCTGACAAAACTGTCGACTACTTCCGGATCAAAATGATGGACGCCAAGTGAGGTTATATATTCATATACCTCGTTGGGTCTCAGCTTTTTTCTGTATACACGGTCTGAAGTGAGGGCGTCATAGACATCTGCCACTGCAACTATCCTGGCGTAGACTTGTATCGAATCCTTTTTCAGCTGCAGCGGATAACCGCTGCCATCATACCTTTCATGGTGCCCGTACGCAATATACGATGAGATCAGATTCAGTTTACCGCTCTTCTTCAGCAGTTCATACCCCAGTACAGTATGCTTCTTTATCTCCTCAAACTCATCGACCGTCAGCTCAGATGGCTTTTTCAATATCTCCGATGGTATGCACAGCTTGCCTATATCATGCAGTATCGCACCAATACCAAGCTCTCTCAGCATTCCGACATCAAAGCCTAGTCCGATTCCTGTAATAAGCGAGAGAATACATACATTGACAGAATGCTCGAAGGTATAATCATCGACAGTCTTTATTTCGGTCAGATTATACAGAATATCATCACTAAGGAGAAGCTCATTGACGATTTTGCTGACCAGAGCTTTAACATCTTCAACATCGATGGTATTGGAAAAATTGAAGCCTGTCATTAGCTTCTTTACCAGAAATACAGCTTCACTGCGGGTCTCTTCTTTTACAACGTCATGTACTTCAATACCTGACGATATTTCATCTTCCAGGTATACTTCTGTTATCCCCCGGTTTTTTAACTGAACAACAAAGTTTGGTCTGAGTTCGACCCCATGTGAAAGCAATACGCCGCCGTCGGAACTGAAAATAGTGCGTGCCAGTTTGACACCTACCGGTATTGAGTCAATATCTACCTTGCGCATTCCATCCTCCGGTTTATCTTTTGTTCAAATACTTATTCGACATGTTCAAATAAAATCCTGCATGTTTATTCATTAAAATCCACATTTTTTATGACGGGCAATAAATGCATTTTTATTCTAATTATGGTAATATATGTTTATTATACACAAAGGAGCACACATGATAATGTCACTTGCCAAAGGATTGAAAATACCAAATTCTATAGTCTTTCTGACCACGGCAGCAAAAAAAGTTTTGAAGTCAGTTATGACATTCAGACCTGGTGACATTTTGTCTGACGATGCGAAATATAAGTTGAATTTTTACAAATGTTTTTTACCAGAGTTATACAAGGCGCATATAAATAAAAATTACTCAAACTGCGTTTTTTGCAGTAACCTCGTTAAATCCGGCTGCCATAAATACTGTCTCAAATGCAGTATCGGCACATATATAAAATGCTGTCCCCCTCTTCCGGGGCTTTTGTATAAGGAAACCATATACACAGACGACAAAGATACTCTGCCTTTACCTTGGTACTTCAAAAAAACATGCAGACATTTCTCAAGACTTCCGCAAAGCCAGTATTTTCGCAACCTGTACTCTCTGTTCCCTTCAATAGCCATCAATAATTATGAAGTGCTGGAAGGCTTGGAAAATGGCCTATTATCAGGCGTTAGACCCTGTTATGTATGTGCATCGGTAAATTATGACCTATATAGGACATGTGCCGCACAATACGACTTCGACATGTACAAACCGTGCTGCAGGATCAAAAGAGAGCTGAAAAAAACATATACAGCCCAAACTGCTTCCATTAAGTCGGCTGTATAACTCCTTCAGTTTCCTGATCGAACCTCAAGCGTAAATGATCATACAATGAAACCGGTATGCGTGATCATAAAGACAAAACAGATGACTCCGGCGGCCTGTATAGTATATAAGGTCATTTGTACAATGTATAAGGCCGTCTGTACAGCATACAAGGCCGTCTGTGCAACATATAAGGCCGTCTGTACAACATATAAGGCCGCCGGGACAGTATATATGGCCGCTGGGACAGTATATATGGCCGCCGGGACAGTATATATGGCCGCTGGGACAACAAGAAACCACTATTGGTAAAGCAGGCCTTTTATACAGCTTGTCACATTTTCCTTAACATATTCCAGCTTGAGCTGCGCTTTATCCATCGTATCTTCGGATACACCGAAGTATATCTTTATTTTGGGCTCGGTCCCTGACGGTCTGATGCAGAACCATGATCCGTCAGCAAGCTCGTAATACAGCACGTTGGAGACAGGTAAATCCAGTGTTGTACAGCTTCCGTCAGTAAGATCCGTCCTTACCTTCAGCTTATAATCTCTAACCGCTTTGATTGTACAATCGCCTATCCTGTCCTGTTTGCATGTTCTCAGTATATCCATTGCACTGTTAATTTTCTCAAGACCTTCCTTCCCTTCCAGTGTGAATGAAGTTATCCCTTCGATGAAATAACCATACTTCTTGAAAATCTGCTGAAGGCCATCGTACAATGTCATGCCTCTGTTCCTGTAATATGCAGCCATCTCAGCAATCAGCATGCTGGCAACGACTGCATCCTTATCTCTTGCAAAGGTTCCTGCAAGATATCCATAGCTTTCTTCAAAACCGAAAAGGTATTTCTTATTACCGTTCTCGTCAAGTTCCTTGATTTTTTCACCGATAAATTTAAAGCCTGTAAGCACCTCAATAAGCTCGATATTGTAATTTGCGGCGATTTTCCTCGATAACTCGCTTGACACTATGGTCTTTACGACAAATCCGTTCTCAGGAAGACTGCCGACAGCCTTCTTCTGGGACAATATATATTCCAATAGCAGGCAGCCCGTCTGGTTGCCTGTAAGGACGGCATACTCTCCGTCAGATTTCTTTACTACAACGCCCACCCTGTCACAGTCAGGATCAGTACCGATGATCAGATCCACACCTTCTTTTTCTGCCAGTTCGATTGCTAATTTGAATGATTCCTTTTCCTCAGGGTTTGGATATTTAACAGTACGGAACTCAGAATCAGGCAACTCCTGTTCTTTCACGACAAGAACATTGTCAAAGCCTGTTTCTTTCAGAATCCTCCTAACCGGTATGTTACCGGATCCATGCAAAGGTGTGTATACGATCTTCATGGATGAAGCAGCTTTTTCGATTTCATCGGGATCGACCGTCAGTGTTTTCAGACTCTCGATATAAGCATCGTCCACTTCACTGCCTATCATCCTTATAAGGCCTTTCTCAATAGCTTCCTGCTCAGGCATCGGCTTTATCGAAGTAATGTCGGCAATTGCTCCGATCTCTCTCAATACTGCTTCAGATCCTTCTAGGGGCAGCTGTCCTCCATCCTCGCCATATACCTTATAACCATTATACTGTTTGGGATTATGGCTCGCAGTAATAACGATTCCTGCAGCCGCTTTCAGATGTCTTACTGCAAACGAAAGCTCGGGAGTCGGGCGGAGACCGTCAAACAGATAAGCCGTGATGCCATTGGCAGCAAAAACCTTAGCTGCCTCCATAGCAAAATCAGGAGACATACGCCTTGAGTCGTACGCTATGGCTATGCCGCTGCCCGATGTTCCTTTCTTATTTTTCAGAACATAGTTTGCGAGCCCCTGAGAAGCCTTTCTTACGGTGTATATATTCATCCTGTTGGTACCAGCGCCGATAATGCCTCTCAGCCCGCCGGTACCGAATTCCAGATCCTTGTAGAACCTTTCTTCTATCTCGGCAGGATCATTTTGGATCTGCTCCAGTTCCTTTTTTGTGTCTGCATCAAAATAGTCGCTTTTCATCCAAAATTCAAATAAAGCCTTGCTATCCATAATTCTCCTCCAGCTGTGGTACTGCTGCTTAATATTTACTTTGATTATTTTACCACAAAATATAAGAAGAAAAATAGCAAAAAAGCAAGGCATGAAAAAGGGGACATACCTTTACTATTGAGGAATACCTCCTGTAAAGGTGTGTCCCCTAACTGTTGTCAGGTGTGTCCCGAAAAGCTTTAGCGTCAAAAGGGGACATACCTTAGCTATTAAGGAATGCCCCCTGCAAAGGTGTGTCCCCTTACAATATAATACAAATCAACCCTCCGCTGCCCTCGTTGATTATCCTCTGCAGCGTCTCCTGCAGCTTCAGCTGCGCATCCTCCGGCATCCTGAGCAGTTTGTTGTGCAGGCCTTCACTGACCAGCTCGTGCAGCGATTTGCCGAATATATTGGATTCCCATATCTTGCCCGGTTCGCTTTCGAACTCCTTCAGCAGATAGTTCACCAGCTCTTCCGATTGCTTCTCTGTACCGACGAGGGGCGCAATTTCCGTCTCTATATCTGCTCTTATCATATGTATCGACGGTGCGCTGGCCTTCAGCTTGACGCCGAATCTGTTCCCCTGCTTTATGATCTCAGGCTCATCGAGTTCCATTTCCTCCATCTGCGGAGTCACCACTCCATAACCCTTGATTTTGACTTCATGCAGGGCATACTCGACTCTTTCATATTCACGCTTGATCCTTGCCAAATCCTTCATCATGCTGATCAGCATATGCTCGCCGTCTATCCTCAGTCCGGTGGAATCACTCAGCACATTATAGAAGAGATCGTCGGGGAAGGCCATATTCAGCAGCATATTTCCAACACCTGCATCGATTACCTCGAGTTCTGCCTTCCTGATGAACTCATAATCAGAAAATCCGGCTATTGCATCTCTGGCTTCACGTATTTTTTTCACACCTTTGAAGGTATCCTTTACTGCCTGCAAAAGGTCGACTCTGAGCCAGTGATCCTGTTCAAGGGCTTCCACCCACCGCGGCACGTTTATCCCGATCTCGCATACAGGGAATTCATACAGGATACGTTCCATTATCGCTGCCATGTCATCACTTTGCATCTGGGCGCAGTTAACGCTGATGACAGGTACTGAGTACTTCTCCTCCAGCTCAAGTCTGAGCCTCTCAGTCTCCTCATCTCTGGGAATAACAGAGTTCAATACGATGATGAAGGGCTTATTGATTTCTTTCAGTTCATTTATAACTCGTCTTTCAGCCTCAATATAATCTTCCCTGCCGATATCGGTAATGCTTCCGTCGGTAGTCACCACAAGTCCGATGGTGGAATGGTCGTTTATTACTTTCCTGGTACCGAGTTCTGCTGCTTGCTCAAATGGTATCTGATAATCAAACCATGGAGTGGAAACCATCCTTGGGGAATTGTTCTCCAGATAACCCAGCGCACCCTTGACCAGATATCCAACACAGTCGACCATCCTGACCTTGAGCTTCAGCGTATCATCCAGGATGATCTCGATGGCTTCATTCGGTACGAACTTGGGTTCCGTCGTCATTATCGTACGTCCTGTCGCACTCTGCGGAAGCTCGTCTTTTGCCCTTTCCCGGCTATATACATTCTCTATGTTCGGTATGACCAGCAAGTCCATGAACCTTTTGATCAAAGTTGATTTCCCAGTCCTGACAGGCCCTACGACACCTATATAAATATCTCCTTGTGTTCTTTCAGCGATCTGCTGATATATATCGTATCTTTCCACCCGATTACCCCCCTTAATCTATGGATATGCAAATAGAACGGGATTTACAATTAATATATATGTCCGATAAATCCTATTATTACAAAAAAAGAAGAGAGGCAGTCTGATGGAAAAAAGATGTCAGAACTCAGGGGGTGTATATTTTCAGCTTCTGGTGCATGAATTCTATATCGATGGGCAAGCCCTTCCATTCTTCTCCGTCAACACTAAGATGGAAGCTTTCGTCACCCTCTATTCGGCATTTTTTTGTTCTTAGCCATTTGACGTTCCTGTCATTGACAAAATCATTATTCAGCACCTTGAAAAACAATCCGGCCATCTCAACATGCAGGCAGTTTTTTACAAGCAGTATATCCATATAACCATCTGACAGGTCCGCTTCCCCGACCAGATTGGAAAAACCTGCGGCATGCTTGCCGTTCAGTATCAGGAACAGCAGAAAATCCCCCTCGACGATCTCGTCATCGGTAGTCAGTTTGAGTCTGACAGATTTGAGTGTCGTCAATTCACCCAACGCAGTCAGGTAATATGCCAGCGGTCCGAAATTCTTCTTAAACTCGCTGCTGGTACTGTATGAAACATCTACGAAGTTGCCTCCTGCGCATGTGTTGAGGCAGTACTTCTCTCCATTGATCAATCCTATATCGATCCCGGATATGTTGCCTGAGAATATGATATCAAGACACTTTTGCATATTTGCGGGTATATTGAGGCTTCGGGCAAAATCATTACAGGTCCCTGCCGGTATGATCCCCATCGGAATATCGATTCCGGCCTCCAGAAGGATAGCCGCGATAGAGTTGACGGTACCGTCGCCGCCCGACACGCCCACGCTGTCGAATTTCTCTTCCAGCAGCAGTCTTTCAAGTATTGGCCCATTATCCATACCGATTCTGTAAGGCACAGTTATCATATTATTTTCAATGAAACGTCCCACTATATAGTCAAGCTGTTTTGGCACGTTCCTGTTTCCTGACAGCGGGTTATATGCGATCAAAACCTTCTTCATGTCGTTCCTCCGGTAATACCCCTATTCCCTCTTATCTTACGACATTTTACATTTTAAATCAATTATTATGGTCTCGTCATGTACTGTGACCGACCGGACTGCAGCAGAAGCCATCTCATTGGTCAGTTCCATTCTCTCCAGTCTGGATCCAGCGGCATTCAGCAAAGCTTTGACATCAAAGGAGCGATCAGCCCGCATGCCATATCTCTCCAATTCCTTTTTGAGGGCAGTCAGCCGCCTTTCCATCTGTGAGTTCATCCTCTCAAATAATTGCTCGGATATCCTTCCCTCAAGCCTGTCTTTATACAGTATTTCCTGTTGCCGGCACACTGCCTCCAATTGCTCCCTGATCCTTTCACCTCCGCCGGTTCCCTCACAGACAGCTTTACTAAGCTCAACATATATGTCTCCGAGTTCGTCCGGATTTTCGAAAAGTTTTCGAAGCTCACGGCAAATAGCTCCTACCACTTCATACTCGTAGACGAAGTGACTTGAGCATGCAGCGCTGCCATTTCTGCAATAATTTCCGCATATGTATGCTATCCCTTTTTTACGCTTTCTTGCATACATCTTGCTTCCGCAGCCGCCACAGCTTATGATCCCGCTCAGGACATGCCGGCTCTTTCCCTGTATCTTCCTCCCGCCGCTCCTGGTTTTTCTGAGCTTCTGGACTTCATCATATTGTTCCCTTGATATCAGTGCATCATGAGTTCCTTCAGTTACGACCCATTCTTTCTCCGGGAGCCTTCTTGTCTTTTTGCTTTTGAAACTCACCTTTTCGCTGACGCCCTGTACCGTGTCGCCCAAGTATACCCTCGAACACAGGATACGCCTGACAGTTATCCTGTTCCATCCCTTATCCATCGGAGGATCATATCCCTTCTCCTCAAGATATTTTGAAATGGCCGTATAGCCCAGACCCGAAAGGTATAGTTCATAAATCAGCCTTACTATATATGCCTCGGATTCGTCAATAACCAGCCTGTTTTTTTCACTGGCTGACTTTTTGTAGCCAAAAGGTGCTTTCCCCAGATACTCTCCTCTCTGTATCTTGAAACGAAGGCTGGAACGGATCTTTCTGGATATGTCCCTTACATATCTTTCATTCACCCATGTCTCAATGCCCACCATATCATTGTCAACAATGCTGTCATACCTGCCGTCGGCCGTCAGGACCCTTACTCCGTATTCTTCAAAAAAATCAAGCATCTGAAGCGTCTTGGCATTGTTTCGTCCAAGGCGCGACAGATCCTTCATCAGGATCATGTTGATCCTGCCGCTCAGTATGTCCGTTTTCATACGCTCAAGTCCGGGCCTCTCAAACTCAGAACCGGAAATGTTGTCATCCATATAGACCGAATAGACTCTCCCCAGACTAGCCTTTGATGCAAACTCCAGCAGCATGTCTCTCTGGTTCTCGATAGACTCGAAGTTCTCGCCGTTATCATCCCGGCTTATCCTTGTATATATCCCTATACTGTTCATTTTCCTGCTTTGCATCAATTTCCCCGCACCTCTCGCCGTCGCGCATCAAAAGCCTCAGAAGACTGAGCACAATATTGCCGGCAGATTCTGTGCCGCCGTAGTTAATAATTACCTTTCTGTTCTTACCTCTACCCATGCTGTAAGATGACCAGCCCAATCAAAAACACCACTCCGGTATATATATATTTGGTATGATTTGTCCTTTATTTGAAAAACACAACGAAGATACACTTTTTGGTAAAATCACGCTTTTTGATAAATAGTTTGTTGCTCCTATCAGGAAGTTGTATAATGTATTTAGCAAAAAGGAGGTTGACAATATGTCCAGAATGATTCCAGAAAAGCTTTTGTCATTTTTGAAGACCGCATTGGATGATGTGGACGACGGATATGAATATGCTTCGGAATTGAACAGGATCCTTAATTCGGATGATTGTCAGTCCGAGCTTTCTCCAAAGGAAATAGATGCATTGCGCGAGTATTCCGAGGAGGTAAAAAAAGTAGGCGAGATAAACTATTATTCCAGAGAGAGGATTTCTGAAATAGAAAAAGAGCATTTCGGCACCAGAGGCATATTAGGTTACCTGAAGGCGGACCACGGCGAGCCCGGAAAACCTGTCTGGCCGTTTTGACCACAGCTTCAGCGGCAATGGGTATGAAAGAAAGAATAGAGGCATTTGATTTCTGCCTCTATTCTTTTTTATATTATTAAAGTCTCATACTTTTTCGCTGCCTCAAAATTTTTAGCAGCCTCAGGATCTGACCGGCTGTTTTCTGAAAAAGTCAGCCAGTTCAAACATTCCCCATCTGCATTGCAGGTACTTGCCTCTCAGAGCTTTCTCAAGAATGGTTTCATGCATGCACAGCGAAGCTGCGAATGTGCTGTGATCCAGCAGTTCGAGTGCCTTTGGGCCTTCCTTGAAGAAAGGCTGTTCAAGATCGCATAGCTTTTTTCCGATAGCGAAAATTATATCTTCCCTCTGCTCCAGGCACTTGATCAGCCATATCGCATCATTCAGCTTCTCTGAAAGCTCCTCTCCCATACAGGCGGCATTGTCGGATGCATCGCCTGCAATATAGCTTTCGGAAAGGCAGATGTTCGGGAAGGCTTCATCATTGTACATGACCTCAAGGCCGTTTTTGGTTTCACAGATTATCAGATCAGGTACGACGGGACATTCGGATTCACTGCGGTAAAATTCCCTCCCGGGCTTAGGCTCAAGACTTCTGACAATATCAAATATCTCATGTACCCTGCCGATCGGTATACCTGTCGATCGAGACACAAATTCGGCATCATTCGAAGCAATTGCATCAAGATAGTTCGTAGCTACAAGCACGGAATCCTTATCAGCCTGACACAATTGTTTCAGCTGTATCACGAGGCATTCCCCCAGATCTCTTGCGCATATCCCCGGAGGTTCGAGCGTCTGGATTTTATCAAGTACCTCCAGCACCCTGCTCTCCGGTACGCCCAAACAGGATGCCAATTCTGCGGTGTCCGCCTTTAGATAACCATTGTCATCGGTATTGTCGATAATAAACTCCCCTATTATATAGCTGCTTCTGTCCAGGCACAGAGCATCAAGCTGGAGAAGGAGGTGTTGTTTGAGCGTCAGTACCGTTTCCGGCTGTCCGACAGCGTGATCGTCTTCCGGCTGTTCTGCCGCATGATCGTCCATCCGGCCATATTGTACGGGGTCTTTAAAGCCAGGCGGCTCTATGCCGGCTTCATCGTCAGAGGCTTCAATATTCGGTGCTTCTTCAAGTACGGGATTGGTTTCGAGTTGGTTTTCTACATATTGGAATAGTTCTGCGGAATCCATTTCGAGCAATTCGATCGCCTGTTTTAGTTGAGGTATAAGCAAAAGCTTCTGTGAACGGACAGAGTTGAAATCATTGTTGATTTCCAAGCAGGATCACCTCGAAAAAAGGTTATATAGTATTATATAACCCCGAGGTCTGCTTTAGTAATGCAGTCAGGCTCTAATTTACACAAAAGGACTCACATCCCGAGAAACTTTGCTGCCATGAAGGTGAATATGTAAAACAGCGTCCATAAAATATACATCACCAGCACAGCCATAACCGGCCAGTGTGACAGTACTGCCCTTACGTCCTGACGGACTCTGGATATGGGCGGGATTATGACTGACTTCCCTTCGGTGACCTTCCTGAACAAAAATAGCAAACCCGAACCGATGATCAGCGCAACAACGCCCATAGCAATAATGCCGAGCAGTTCTTCCCCGGTCAATCTGGCCGCTTCGGACTGAACAGGGTCATAAAACAAGAACTGGATGACCTCTGCGATCGCATTGTTGAGGAAATGCGCCAGTATACCGGCAAAGATCGAGCCGGTCCTTACAACGTAATAGCCGATCAGCAGTCCCAGGAATATCGGACCGAACAAGTTCGTGATATCAAAATGGAACAGTCCGAACAATATCGAAACGATCACGACCGCCTTGTATGACCCGCGCTTTTCATAAGCTGTGAGCAGGAATCCGCGATGCATAAGCTCCTCGCATGTCCCAGGCAATATACCGACGATCACGATGCCCATTATCAGCTCAAATACGTTTTTGGGCACCGGCAGGGTCGCCGGCGGTAAATCGATGATGTTCTGAAGCAAATATGCAAATATATTGTTGAGCATCGTTGCCGCTAATATGGCAGGAACCGACATCAGAACGATCAGCAATGCCGGCAGCAGTTCCAGCTTTTTGAACTTAAATGTTTCCTTGATATTTATTTTCTTTACCTTGCAATATATCAATACGAATGATGCGATAAGCGCCTGATTGATGATAAGAAACACATATATGCTGTCCAACATCGCTTCACCAAGATATATCCCGGCTGCGAACTGGTAAATCAGGAACACGACTGTGAAAGCAAAAAACAGCTTGTTTGCGCCTGTCAATGTCAGTTTGTTGTTCATCGAAACGACCCTTTCTATATAGAATGATGTGTCTGCATGGTTCCGGTATCATGTCCGGATCCATAAACCGATATACGATCCGGATTTGATTACCCGCTGGTGATGATCCCGTTTCCGCACTTTATAGACCGTATCTCGGTTATTATCATATCAAGCCTGAAATCATGCTCCTCCGCCGGAAGCTTATCGGCGATCTGCAGTTCAAAGGCAATTCCTGCCTTCATGCAATCTGCACGAAGCAGCGGCAGGAACATGTCATAATAGCCTGCACCGTACCCAAGCCTGTTCCCCCCGGTATCGAAAGCCACGCCGGGAATCACAGCAAGGTCTATTTTGTCCGGTCCAAGCAGATCTGAACAGGACGGGTCAGGTTCCGGTATCCCTTTGAATCCCTCTTTTACGTTGAGAGATACATTTCTGATCTCATACACCCTGAGAAGTCTGCCTGCCCCTTCTGCTGCCTCCACCCTTGGAAGCGCCACCCGTTTGCCGTCCGACAGGCATTTTTCGATAAAAGCTCCAGTAATCACTTCATTTTTGCAGGACATGTATGCAAGTATGACAGCTGCATCTTTATATTCCTTCATGGAGCACAGCCGTTCGAATACAGCGTTGCTTTTTTTCGTCAGTTCATCTGTGCTCATATTGTATCTTTTATTGATGTAAAGCCTTCGCAATTCCTTTTTTTCATCCATCACCAGTTACCCTTGGCAGAAATAACTTTCATTATAAAGCAAAAATATCTCTCAAAGGCTGCAGAACATATGAAGAATAAGCAAACATAAGCATCAGTACAGCTGCCGTCCCAAGCAGAGTCAGTCCGTAAAGCTTCAGCCTTCCGCTGATGCCGGACCTGACAAGGATCGTATATGCCACCCTTGAAATCAGCATGAGAAAGCCTGATACAAAAACGAGACCTGCCGCAATATATGGAACGATTCCATACAGCAGCATCATGGACAGAACTGCACCTGCAAGGCAAACTGCCGCAAACTCGTACCATTTTTTCAGCACCGGTCTTTTATTCTCACCATCTATTCTGAAATTTGCAGCCGGTACAAGAAAGAACGGTATCGGCAGTCCAAAGGACAAGCCTGTGAGCAATCTTGCGGTATTATTTGTCTCGATCAGACCTGCATACGACAAAGCTCCGTCTGCCATCATCGGCACCATCATAAGCACCATTACAATCGCAGCGGCCAGGCCCGGCGGCTTTTGAGCCCGCAGTCTCCTCAGCAGGATAATGGCTGCATACGATGTCAGTATGCCGGCATATATCCCTGTATCACGGGCGCACACAGGCAAAACCATATTGCCTGCTGTCAGCGATCTCTCCGGAAGCTGATGGCATATGAGGGATCCTGCCAGATCGTATATGGCCTCTATAATGTCCATGAACTGTCAATAATTGGACAGGCTCTGCCCCAGCATAGCCAGCGTAAAGCAACCGATGCATGTGAGCAGGAACATCACGAGGCTTGCTACCAGGAGGGCCACACCAAAGGATTTTCTGTCATTGTCACCTTCAGCGCTCATAAAGACGATGGCTGTTATTATTCCTGCCAGCTGTCCGATGCCCGGCAATATCGTAAAGAGCACAGTCAGAAATACCTTCAGACCGTTACTGAGAGGCGCTTTACCGCTGTTTGACTGCATAGGCTGATAATTGCCCGGATAATACGGCCTTTGTACCTGCTGACGCGCTTGCGGCTCATGTCCGCCGACCGGGTTGTCTTTCGGAGCTTCTGACTGAGACGTGAAAGGCTCGCTTCCCGCAACATCCTGTTGCTGCTGTTCGGTCCCGATATCTGTGAAGCTTTCGTCGACCGTCACTTCGAGTATACTCCCGCAATATGGGCAGCGGCTTGCCCCGCGGGGTATCGATTCATTGCAGAAGCCGCATTTCTTTTCAGAATTATAATCCAAAGAACTGCCTCCTCACTCAATGGTATTTACGCTACTATTCGATTAATCAGCTAAAAAATCCTTTTTTGTTAACTGTATTTATTACTCCTGGAAAAACATATTATCGACATATTTTTCAGTAAAATACGGCGAAGCTGAAAGTTCGATGTATTCCACATTTTCTGCGATCTTCCTGGCTATCTCCAGCATCTTCCGTGACAGCAGACATTCCGACGCTCCAGACCCCGACGCATTGCCTACTGCCTCCACCCGATCCGCCAATACTGCAGGCAGGAGCCCGATCCTCGATGCGCTGCCGGTATGGATGCTGCTGCCGAAGCCGCCTGCAAGATATATCTTACTGATCTTCTCATATCCGATCCCGAAATGATATATCAGTGTTTCTATCCCTGCGGCTATAGCAGCTTTTGCATTCTGGATCTCCCTGACATCCTTCTGTGTTATGCATATAGCTTCGCCGGTACCGCTTTCATGCTCGGGCACCAGGATAAAAGCCCTTGCACCGTCGATATCGATAAGCCTGGCACTCACTTCCGGCGGCATACCATCCGCTTCTTCAGTATCTATGATCCTTCCCGTTTCATCGATAACACCCGCATCAAGGAGAACAGCAATTGCATCTATGATCCCCGACCCGCAGACTCCTTTTGCTCTGGTCTGCCCTATCACCGTATATTTAAAATCCGGACCGCCTCCAAACGAATCAATAGCACCGGCTACTCCACCCATACCATAACGTATATTGGCACCTTCAAAAGCCGGCCCCGCAGCAGTTGAGCAGGCAATGAGACGTCCCTTCCCCCCAAACACGATTTCGCCGTTGGTACCGATATCTACAAGCAATGCTGTCCCATCCAGTTCATACATACCGCACGAAAGTATTGCGGCGACAGTATCGGCGCCTACATATGCCGATACACATGGCAGTACCGTGCCAAAGCCTTTATTGTTCATCCTCAGTCTGCCTTCCCCTGCCGAAAACCGCACCATACCGCAGGTGACTGGTATGAATGGTGACACGGCAATACCTGACGCATCGAGTCCCAGCAATAAATGGAGCATTGTTGTGTTGCCGCTGAATACGGCAGCATATATATCATTTTGATCGATTCCTGCCTTCTCGGATATCTGCTCCATAAGTTCATTTACACAATCAGTTATAAGTATGCGCATTTCTTCCAGATTATCAGCAGATCTTGCTGAGTAGTCAATACGGGAAATTACATCTGCGCCATATCTGCGCTGAGGATTCAGCATAGAGCCTACGGCCCGCAGGCTGCCGCTGTTCAGATCATACAGGTATGCAGCGACAGTGGTCGTACCAATATCGAAAGCAGCTCCAAACGACTGCGAAGTGGTGTCGCCCGGCTCTACAGCAATAATGCTTCCTTCGGAGCTTACTATTGTGACCTTGTACTCCGAACCTTTCAATACAGCCGGCAACTCCCTCAGCAGCGTCAAACCTGCTCCCTTGCCTGCAGAGCAGGCAGCCAAAACCACCCTTTCCATATCCGGTGTCTGATCATCCAGTGAAGGCGGTGTCAATTCCATGAAGTGCTTTTCCACCAACGGATCCAGTCCGATACTGCGCCGAACGCCTTCAGTCAATATGGCTGCCTGTCCGGAGATATCGTCGGCAAAGACCGTGATATCGGAGTTGACAATACATCGGCATGCCAGCCGGTACCCTTTTCCCAGCTTCGCTTCACCCAGCAGCGCTCTTTCATTGCCTGAAGGCTCGCCGAGACTTCCGCTGATTCTTACAATACACTTCCCGCATGTACCCTTGCCTCCGCATGGTGTGTCAGGATATATTCCTGCACTTCTGAGGACATCCAGCAGCCCTTCTCCTTCATCTGCAGTAATGGACTGAATGCTGTCCTTTCTGCGTATTTCGATCCTGTAATGCATTTGTTCCTCCATAAAGCAACGACATCGTCAGGAATTATTGTATCATAATATTATTTCAACAGGCAGGTACTTGCAATGATTTTACATTTTTCACAGGAGGATTTTGGTGGTATGCTCAAATTGGAAATTAGCTTGTGTTGGACGCAATACCCTGTTCCTTGACTAATATAATAGTAAATAATATAATCAAAAGAAAAAATCAGCGGAAATCTAGCATTTTCGCTATAAAGGAGAGACAAGCATATGGCGGGAAATGTCAGGACCAGATATGCACCAAGCCCGACCGGATACATGCACATCGGAAACCTGCGGACAGCATTATATGAATATCTGATCGCCAAAAGACATGGCGGCAGCTTTATTCTGAGAATAGAAGATACTGATCAGGAAAGATATGTGGAGGGATCTGCCGAAGTCGTATATAAGACTCTGAAGCTGGCCGGTCTGGAACATGACGAAGGCCCGGACAAGGGCGGCCCGTATGGTCCCTACATACAAAGCGAGCGCAAGAGCTCATATATGGAGTACGCAAAAAAGCTCATAGATCTTGGCAGCGCATACTATTGCTTCTGCAGCAAGGAAAGGCTCGCTGCGCTGAAGGAAGAGCATGAGCGTGAGGGCAAGCAATACAGGTATGACAGGCACTGTCTGATGCTCAGCCGTGAAGAAATCGAACAGAAGCTTGCCGAAGGAGTTCCATTCGTCATCCGCCAGAAAATGCCAGACACAGGCAGCACCAGTTTCGAAGATGCGGTTTATGGAACGATAACCGTTGACAACAGTGAACTGGAGGATCAGGTCCTGATCAAGTCCGACGGACTGCCCACGTATAATTTTGCCAATGTCATAGATGACCATCTGATGGGCATCACCCATGTGGTGAGGGGCAATGAATACCTTTCCTCCACACCGAAGTACAACCTGCTGTACAAGGCATTCGGCTGGGACGTGCCCGTTTATGTCCACGTTTCGACTATAATGACTCCCGAGGGAAGGAAAATGTCAAAGCGTCTGGGCGATCCGTCCTTCGAGGACCTTATAAGCCAGGGCTTCCTCGTGGATGCAGTGGTCAACTATGTAGCTCTGCTCGGCTGGAGTCCTGGTACGGAGCAAGAGATATTCTCACTGAAGGAACTGGAGCAGGTCTTCGATATCCGTGGCATCAGCAAATCGCCTGCCGTCTTCGATATAGCCAAGCTGAAATGGATGAACGGCGAATATATAAGAAAAATGACCCCCGAGCAGTTCCATGCGGCGGCAAGCCCGTACTACAGCAGCAGGCTGACTGAAAAAGGCATAGACACGCGAAAGATAAGCAAATTGCTTCAGCCGAGGACGGAGATGCTGTCCGAAATACCTGAAAAGACAGACTTCCTTGAGGAGCTTACGGATTATGACATATCGCTGTATGTCCATAAAAAAATGAAGACAGACACCGTCAATTCGCTTGAAAGCCTCAAAGCTGCTCTGACGATACTGGAAAATCTGGATGTCTGGGAAAACGATGCGATTTATAATGCACTAATGGAACTGGCTGCGAAAATGGGCATCAAGAACAGCCAGATACTATGGCCGATACGGACGGCTCTTTCCGGCAAAGACGTAACACCCGGCGGTGCAACGGAGCTGGCTGAGATCCTCGGCAAGAACGAGTCACTCAGAAGGATATCCAAAGGTATAGAAAAGCTTAGCTGACAAAACTTATTAGACTGAACGGAGGTAAACGATATGCCGGCAGATGTGATAAACACTAATGAGCAGGCAACATCATCCAATTTTATCCTGGATATTATAGATGAAGACATAAGAAGCGGAAGAGTCGACAGGGATTCAATAAAGACCAGGTTCCCTCCCGAACCCAACGGATATTTGCATATAGGTCATGCAAAAGCGCTCCTGATCGACTTCCTTACGGCGCAAAAATATAATGGCCGCTGTAATCTCAGATACGACGACACAAATCCTGTCAAGGAGAATGTGGAGTATGCGGAATCGATGCAGGAAGACATAAAGTGGCTGGGGCTCCAGTGGGATGGACTGTATTATGCTTCAGACTACTTCGATATCATGTATGAATGCGCTGTCAGGCTCATAAAAAAAGGTCTGGCATATGTCTGCGATCTGAGCGCCGACGAGATAAGAGAATACAGAGGTACTCTTACGGAGCCTGGAAAGGAAAGTCCCTACAGGAACCGCTCTGTGGAGGAAAATCTCGATCTCCTTGAAAGGATGAAGGCAGGCGAGTTCCCGGAAGGCTCAAGAGTACTGCGGGCCAAGATAGACATGGCCTCACCCAATGTAAATATGAGAGATCCTGTCATTTACCGCATCATGAGAGTCGAGCACTACAGGGTCGGCAAAAAGTGGTGCATATACCCGATGTATGATTTCGCCCACCCGATCGAAGATGCTATCGAAAACATAACCCACTCTCTCTGTTCACTCGAATATGAGGATCACAGGCCACTGTACGACTGGGTCGTGAATAATGTCGAACTGGGATCGAAGCCGCGTCAGATCGAATTCGCGCGTCTGAATCTCTCATATACGATGATGAGCAAAAGAAAACTGCTCCAACTGGTCACGGAAGGTGTCGTCGCAGGATGGGACGATCCCAGGATGCCGACGCTGTCAGGCCTTAGAAGGAGAGGGTATACACCGGCGGCCATAAGGGACTTCTGTGACAGGATCGGTGTTGCAAAGACAAACAGCCTGGTGGACTATGCGCTGCTCGAGCACTGCGTCCGCGAGGATCTGAACGCATCAGCGCCGAGGATGATGGTGGTGCTCAGACCTCTTAAGGTCGTTATAGAAAACTACCCTGAGGACGCTACGGAATGGTTCGATGTTGAGAACAACCCTGAAAATGCAGATATGGGATCGAGAAAGGTGCCTTTCTGCCGTGAGATATATATCGAACAGGATGATTTTATGGAGGATCCGCCTAAAAAGTATTTCAGGCTGTATCCCGGCAACGAAGTAAGGCTTAAGAACGCATATTTCATAAAATGTACGGAAGTGATGAAGGACTCACAGGGCAACATAACAGAGCTGCGCTGCACATATGATCCAGAATCGAAGGGCGGTAATTCGCCAGACGGCCGAAAGGTCAAAGGAACGCTCCACTGGGTTTCGGCAAGACACGCTCTTGAAGCGGAGGTCCGACTGTACGACCACCTGTTCACCGATCCCGATCCGGGAGCCGTTGAGGATATGTACTCCATTATTAACCCCAGCTCACTCGAAGTGCTGAAAAACTGCAAGCTGGATCCCAACCTGGCGTCGACTCAGCCCGGAGATCATTTCCAGTTCCTGCGTATGGGATATTTCTGCACCGACAAGGATTCGACACCGGACAGGCTCATATTCAACAGGACTGTCGGCCTCAAGGATTCCTGGAGCAAGGAAATGAAAAAGGAGTAACAGGCAAGCCGCAGATACCGGCTGAAGAATAAATCAAGCAAGATAGACGGAAGAGTAAGGCAACAATAAAGGCTGCAGGGTAAAGTGCTCCTGCAGCCTTTATGTTGCTTGTTTTGATTGACTCT
>CAZQUQ010000010.1:5265-28031 GCA_964596445.1 uncultured Oscillospiraceae bacterium | reverse complement strand
TAAGGGCTGTCAGGGATATTTACACGAAAATGGGATTGACATCGGGTTGGAGTGAAACTATAATTATTTATATATGTAAACAACCACACAAAACGATAAAACTTTACAATAGTAAAGGTATCCTTACGTTCCAGAAAATGTGAAACATAAAATATATTTTATTCATAGAGTATCAGCCGGCAAGTTGATTTTATATATATATATGAAAAATATTATAAGGGGCTGTATATATGAAGAAAAGGATAGCTATCCGGACAATAACCAGGCTATTCATTATTGTCACTATCTTTGTGTGGTCTTTTTCGGGTAACGCTGTTTCATTCGGCGACACTGCCGCTTCTGCGGCAAATGAACCGGCAGCTGGTGATTCTGTGATCCGGCGTGACGAGACGTATGAGCTGTATATTTCACAGTTCGCCGGTGCACAAAAACCTGAGACCGAAGTCAGCATCGCTGTTGATCAATATATCGAAGCAGATATGGATGTCGAGGTCCTGCAGGATTTCAACGGACATGCAGGAAAATCGCTGAAGACCGACGAGCAGGGTTATGTGACCTGGGAGGTGGATGTCCCGCAGGAAGGTCTTTACAACATCTTTATTGAATATTATCCGATCGAAGGCCGCAGCTCCGCAATCGAACGTGAGATCTGGATCAACGGCACATCTCCTTTCATAGATGCAAAACATATCACCCTGACCAGGGTATGGGTCAATGCAGAAGAGGTAAAGCAGGATAACCGCGGCAATGACCTGAGGCCGAGACAGATAGAACAGCCGCGCTGGCAAACAGCATATTTCAACGACTATATGGGATATCACAACGAACCGTATCTGTTCCATTTCAATAAAGGCAAAAACATCATCAAGCTCGTGTCCGTCAAAGAGCCGATGGTGATAGGATCCATGAAACTTACCCAATATAAAACTATACCGACATATAAAGAGAAGCTGGAAGAATATAAGCAAAAAGGCTACGAGATTATTGATGACGAGCCTGTCTATTTACAGGGTGAGAGCGCTTCATTCAAATCCGATCCGACGCTTTACCCGCTCAACGACCGTACGACTCCGGCTACTGTTCCGTATCACAAATCGAAGATCCGCCTCAATACCATTGGCGGCACCAACTGGCAGCTGCCCGGACAGTGGATAGAATGGGACATCCCGGTGGAGAAGTCCGGATTATACCAGATAACGATCAAGGGAAGACAGAACATCACCCGCGGACTGTATGCCAACAGACGGATTACGATAAACGGCGAGGTGCCGTTCAGGGAGATGGAGTACATCCCGTTCAATTATTCAGCTACATGGAACAATTTCATTCTTGGCGACGGTGAAGAACCGTATCTGTTCTACCTCGAAGAAGGTGTCAACAAGCTGAAGATGGAAGTCGTGCTCGGCGATCTTGCAGAAATACTCAGGGAGGCTGAGGACAGCGTATATGTCCTGAACAACGCATACAGGAAGATATTGATGTTAACGGGACGGACACCGGACAAGTACAGGGATTATCAGCTTGAGAAGAAGCTTCCCGGTGTCATGGAGACTCTGAACGAGCAAAGCAGGATACTGGCTGACCTTTCAAAGAGGCTCACGGATTACACTGGTCAGCGTGGTTCACACAATGGTATTCTTGACAGACTTTCATACCAATTGGCAGATATGTATAAAAGACCGCGCACTATACAGAACAGGATGAAACAGTTCAAAGACAATGTCGGCGCTCTCGGCACATGGATAAACAATACAAGGTATCAGCCTTTTGAGATCGACTATATCGTTGTGTCATCTCCAGGCGAAAACCTTCCGAAGGCAGATGCTTCCTTCTTCAAACGTATACTTCATGAGCTTTCAGCTTTCTTTGCTTCCTTCACCGAGGATTACAACAGCGTAGGAAATGTCTATGATGAGAAGGATGCCGTAACAGTATGGATAACAACGGGCCGCGATCAGGCTCAGGTTATTAAGAAGATTATAGACGACTCATTTTCGCCCCAAAAGGGAATCGCTGTCAATGTAGAGCTTGTCCAGGCAAACGTTCTGTTGCCTGCGACGGTAGCCGGCAGAGGTCCTGACATAGCGATGACTGTGGGCAATGGAGAACCTGTCAATTATGCGACGCGTCATGCGGCGGTCGATCTTACACAATTCCCGGACCTGCCTGAAGTATTGAAGGAATTTACCGACAGTTCCATCCTTCCGTTCCGGTTCCAGGGAGGAATATACGGTCTGCCGGAGCAGCAGCAATTCCTGATGATGTTCTACCGGAAGGACATATTGGATGAGTTGGGCGTGGAACCCCCGAATACATGGGAGGACCTATATAATGTGATCCCGGTGATACAAAAAACAAACATGGATATCAGTGTTCCGGTCGTGGTCAACAACGACATATGGGGAGCTATGGAATCATTCAGTACGCTGCTGTATCAGGAGGGCGGCAAGCTGTATAACGGTGACGGCATTTCCAGCGCCCTCGATACGGAAGAGGCGATCAGAGCTTTCAAAAAATGGACCGAGCTGTATGTGAACTACAAATTCCCGGTGGAGTTTGATGTAGCGAACCGTTTCAGGACAGGTGAAATACCGTTGGCACTCAATGAATACTGGCTTTACAACAGTCTGCAGGTATTTGCGCCTGAACTGAGAGGCATGTGGGAAATGGCTCCCATACCGGGTGTCATGAGGGAGGACGGCGTTGTTGACAGATCCACCACCAGCGGAGGTTACGCAGTCATGATGCTCGAGCAGGCGAAGGACAAGGAGGCGGCCTGGGAATTCATGAAATGGTGGGTAAGCGCTGACACACAGGTCAGATTCGGCCGTGAGATGGAAAGCCTGATGGGTGCTTCGGCCCGACACCCGACTGCAAATATTGAGGCAGCAAAGAGACTGCCATGGCCCGTAAAGGACTATAATGCGCTGGCGGAACAAAGACAATGGGTGATAGGCAACCCTGAGGTCCCCGGCGGCTATTTTACCCCAAGGCATCTGAACAATGCTTTCAGGAAAGTCACCATCAATGGTGAGGATCCAAGGGAAACATTACTGGATTATGTAAGGATCATCAATGAAGAAATACATAATAAAAGAACAGAATGCGGCGTAGAGCTAAGGGATGGGGGTAACTAAATGTCGGTCGTCGCGGAAAAGCAAGTTAATCAGGTACGTGGATACGGTACTGTGCTTAAAAAGAAACTTGTCAATCTTAAGGATCAGATAGTAAAAAACAGGATATCCTATTTATTCCTTGCTCCCTTTGCGATCATTTTCCTGGTATTTACTGTCATACCGGTTGTGGTCTCGATCGGGCTCAGCTTTACATATTTCAACATACTCGAGACACCGAAGTTTATCGCATGGCAAAACTATGTCAAGCTATTTCTTGCAGACGACGTCTTCCTGACGGCAGTAAAGAACACGTTCCTTCTGGCTGCCATCACAGGACCGATAGGATATCTGGCTTCATTGCTGTTTGCCTGGTTCATCAATGAACTGCCGCCGAAGATCAGGGCGTTCATGGTGCTGATTTTCTATGCGCCGTCAATATCAGGCAATGTTTATATGATATGGACCGTAATGTTCAGCGGTGACGCTTATGGCTATGCCAATTCCACATTGATGAAGCTCGGGATCATAAACGAGCCGATACTGTGGCTCAAGGATCCCAGATATATGCTGCCGGTTATCATGATAGTCGTATTGTGGATGAGCCTTGGCACTGGATTCCTGTCCTTCGTCGCCGGCCTCCAGGGCATCGAGAAGGCACAGTATGAGGCAGGCATCGTCGACGGCATCAGGAACCGATGGCAAGAGCTCTGGTATATAACACTGCCGAATATGAAGCCCATGCTTATGTTCGGAGCGGTTATGTCCATCACCCAGTCGTTTGCCGTGAGTGACGTCACCATTGCCCTCGCTGGTCTTCCCAGTGTGGATTATGCGGCACATACGGTCGTCAACCATCTGATCGACTATGGCACTCTCAGGTTTGAAATGGGATATGCCTCGGCCATTGCAACTGTGTTGTTCCTCACAATGGTGATCTGCAATAAGATAGTTCAGAATCTGCTGAGAAAGGTGGGGAAATAACATGAAAAGACATAAGACAAAAAGACCTAACCGTTCTCTTGGAGGCGACATTTTCAACATATTAGTACTTGCCGTGTTCGGGTCATTTATGGTACTCCCCATGATATATGCAATTTCCAACGCGTTCAAGCCTCTCGATGAGATATTCATGTTCCCGCCGAGGTTCTTCGTACGCAATCCCACCACCGACAACTTCAGGGACTTGTTTATACTTATGGCGCAATCATGGGTCCCGTTTTCGCGCTATATTTTTAATACGTTGTTCATAACGGCTGCAGGTACCGCAGGTCACGTCGTAATAGCGTCGATGGCAGCCTATGCTCTTGAAAAGCATAAATTCCCCGGCAATAAACTGTTTTTCAATATCGTTGTGACATCGCTCATGTTCTCGCCGATAGTGACCGCAATACCTAACTATCTGGTTATGGCGAAGCTGAATTGGCTGGATTCCTATCTTTCCTTAATAGTTCCGGCGTTCGGATATTCACTTGGACTATTCCTGATGAAGCAATTTATGGTAACTATACCCGACTCGCTGCTGGAATCGGCGCGAATCGACGGATCCGGTGAGATGAGGACTTTCTGGACGATCGCGATGCCATGCGTCAAACCGGCATGGCTGACCCTGATCATATTCTCATTCCAGACTCTCTGGGGTGCAACAGGCGGTACATTTATATACAGAGAAGAATTGAAGACTCTGCCATACGCGCTCAATCAGATACTGATGGGCGGCTTTGCCCGGGCAGGCGTCGGTGCTGCGGTCATTTTGCTGATGATGATCGTTCCCGTCGTAATGTTTATGGTAACGCAAAGCAGCATAATCCAGACAATGGCAACGTCCGGTCTGAAGGAATAGAGGGGAGGGCAGGGCTTTGAAAATGAAGAAATTTCTGATCGTGTTCATAATATTCACATTGATGAGTTCAACTACTGCCTTTGCAGATGAACCCTACAGCAGCTATACTTATGATTTCTGGGGCTCACCTGTGGCCGCACCGGCAGCATATGTTCCGGCGAGGGTCATTGACGGCAGATCCCTGGGGATCGATTCCTTCAAAAATCCGAACGATCTGTTCACAGGCCCGGATAACAAAATGTATATAGCTGATGCGGGCAATAACCGTATTGTAGTCATCAACGACAACTGGGAACTTGACAGGATCATCGATGGTTTTTCAAACAACGGGAAAAAGGATACGTTCAACAATCCCAAGGGGCTGTTCGTTGCTAATAACGGAGATATATATGTTGCAGATACGAACAACTCCAGGATAGTACATCTTGACTCAAACGGCGGTCTTGTTAAAGTGATAGGTGCTCCTGCGGCTGATATCATACCGGCAGATTTCAAATATTTCCCGACGGCACTGGCCGTAGACAGCGCAGGCAGGATGTATATCGTTGCCCAGGGGGTCTACCTGGGACTTGTCGAGCTTGAGAGGAAGGGCCAGTTTGTAGGATATATGGGTGCCACCAAGGTCACACCCAATATGCTGGATTATTTCTGGAAACTGATATCGACGGACGAACAAAGGCAAAGAATGGCTCTGTTCGTGCCGACAGAATATGATAATATAACGATCGATAATGACGGTTTCATATATGTGACTTCCAGTACCATATCAATAGGAGATATCGATTATGCGATAAGTACCAGGTCGAAGGATGACAGGTACGCTCCTGTCAGGAAGCTGAATCCTACCGGCACTGACGTTCTGAGACGCAATGGATATTTTCCTCCTGTCGGAGATATTATGTTCGAATCCAGAGGGTATGCTGAATCAGGCAATTCACAGCTGACCGACGTATGTGTTGATGATTCCGGCATATACAGCGACCTTGACAAGAAAAAGGGAAGGATATTCACTTACGAGACAGACGGCAACCTGTTGTATCTCTTCGGCAGTATCGGGAACCGCTTCGGCAACTTCAGGAACCCGGTGGCATTCGATCAGATAAATGATCAGTTTGCCGTTCTGGACTCAAACATGTGCCAGATAACATTGTTTGAACCTACCATATATGGCAGGCTTATAAAAGAAGCCGTGGTACTGCATCTTACCGGCAAATACGACGAGTCTGCAGCCAGATGGGGAGAGGTCCTCAGATACAACGCAAACTGTGATCTTGCATATATAGGGATGGGAAAAGCATTCCTGAGAAAAGATGATTACGCCGCCGCAATGAAATACTTCAAGCTTGGCAACAAAAGGGATTATTACAGCAAGGCTTTCGACCTGTACCGTCAGGAAGTGATCGGAGACAATTTCGGTGTCATAGTGATTGTGATCCTGGTCGTGTTTATCGGACTTCGTCTGCTGAAGAAGGCAAGAATGAGAAGAAAGTCTGAAGCAAATGCCATAGGAAAGGTGGAGGCATAGATGGAAGTATTGAGAAGCTTGAGATATACACTTTACTTGATATTTCATCCCTTTGACGGTTTCTGGGATCTTAAGCACGAAAAAAAGGGCAATTTGAAAGCTGCGTTGATAATAGTCGCTTTAGTCGGCATCACTTTCATACTGAGAAGACAGCTTACAGGTTTCGTGCTCAATGAGGTGAAGCTGCAGGAGCTCAATATAGTCGTGGAGATATCCAGCGTTGCGCTTCCGTTTTTCCTGTGGTGTGTGGCCAACTGGTGTCTGACGACGCTTATGGACGGTGAGGGCAGCTTCAGGGATATCGTGATCACTTCTGCATTTGCTCTTGCTCCATTTGTCCTCATCAACATACCTCTGATCATTTTCAGCAATGTAATTACACTGGAAGAAGCAGCATTTTACCATTTCTTCGATATATTAGCCCTTGTATGGGCGGGGATCCTGCTGTTTCTTGGTACGAGCGTTGTACATCAGTATTCGATGGGGAAGACTTTTCTGACCTGCATCTGCATCATAGTAGGAATGGGTCTTATAATATTCATTGCATTACTGTTCTTCAGTCTGCTGCAGCAAATATTTTCCTTTATATATACGATATACAAGGAAATCGCTTTAAGACTATAGGGGGGTGTACATAGATGAGACTGAAAAAATTTATAGCTTTATTGATCGTTATAGCTCTTCTAATGTCTTATAACGTAGTCGCTTACGGCAGCGCTGCCGATATCAAGGCCGCTTCATCCGTGCCTGATTCGATGAAGATGGTCGCCGAGAATGAATATTTGAGGCTGTTTATAGACGAAACGACAACTGAGGCTGCAGTACAGGATAAAAAGACAGGTTATGTCTGGTATACGAACCCGCAGGGCAGAAATGACGATCCAATAGCGGGCGGCATCAACAAAGACAAGCTTATGTCCCAGATTTCGGTTTATTATTATACTCCGACATCCCAGCAGAAGATCATGAACAACTATACCCACAGCATAAAAGACGGGCAGTTTGAGATAACACCGATAGAGAACGGAGTCAGGGTACATTATCGTATAGGAAAGGAAGTCAAGATATATATCCTTCCTCAGATAATAAGCAAGACCAGGATGCAGGAGAAGATACTGGACAATCTTGATGCCAAGACAGCAAAGACATTTTTAAGCAGGTACAGACTTATATCACTTTCAAAAGCAAAGGATGAAAAAGCGAGGAATGAAATACTGGCCGAATATCCCAGTGCAGAACATGATGATCTTTATATCCTTGCATCCAATATCAGGGACTTCATGAAGGAAGGCATGCAGGAGGTCGCAATTTCGGCGGGCTATACACTTGAAGACCTGAACGAAGATCTCAGGGCAAACAATGTTCCTGTTCCCGAACCAAACAGGGAGATATTCAAGATACCGCTCGAATATGTATTGGATGGTGAGAATCTTTTAGTCAGAGTTCCGACGGATGAGGTCGAGTACAATAAGGATTCGTATCCAATTTATTCGATATGTCTGCTTGAGTATTTCGGCGCGGCAGGCGAGGGAGAAAACGGCTATATGCTGGTTCCCGACGGTTCAGGCTCATTGATATATCTGAACAACAACAAGATGAACGCACAGGCCTATGCAATAGATGTATACGGGTACGATCAGGCCATACCGGTATATGAAAGGACAAGTATCATAGAGCAGGCATACCTTCCCGTGTTCGGAATGAAAAGAGGAGATAATGCATTTTTCTCGATCATCGAGTCGGGGGACGCCCTGGCCAAGGTATGGGCAGATATAAGCGGCAGGCAGAATTCATACAACATTGTTTTTTCTGAATATATACTTGTTCAGAATGATGTTCTTGATATCGGTGATTATTCGGGGAACAACACTATCATGGTATACCAGCCCCGGGTTTTTAAAGGAGATATCAAGATAAGATATAAATTCCTGAGCGGGAAAGATGCGGACTACGCCGGTATGGCTGCATATTACCGCAGCTATCTCGAAAAACAGGGTATGGAACGGGAAGAAGCCAGCGGCAGCGTACCGTTTTACCTTGAAGTGATCGGAGCCATAGACAAGGTCAGGACTGTCCTTGGCGTACCTCTTAAAATGATCCAGCCATTGACTACATATGAGCAGACTATTGAAATCATAAATGCTCTTTTGGACGGAGGGATCGATAACATAACCCTGAAATATACCGGATGGGCTAACGGCGGAGTGGATCATGCCGTACCTTCATCGGTAAGGCTGATATCTCAGCTTGGAGGCAGGAAAGGTTTCCAGAAGCTGCAGGCTTTCCTGAACGAGAAGGGGATCGAGTATTTCCCGGAACTCGGCTTCATCATGAATTACAGGGATACTTTGTTTGATAGTTTCATTCCGATGCTGCATGCATCCAGGTATATTACCAAGGAGATAGCTTCCGTATTTAAGTTCAGCCTTGCGACGAATATGCAGCACAGAGCCAGAGGCACATTTTATGTGATCAGCCCGTCAAGGATACCATCGATAGTCGACGGTATGATTAAAGGGCTAAAAAAGCTTTCTGTTACCGGGTTGGCGCTCAAGGATGCGGCAAAGGAGCTCAACTCAGACTTTAAGGAAAGAGCTCTTGTCGACAGGCAGGAAGCACGTGAGATCGTCAAAGGCGAGATCAGCAAGATAAAGGATTCGGGGCTTTCGGTCATGGTCAAGGGCGGCAACTCTTATGTACTGCCTTATACCGACCATATCCTTGATATACCTGAAGAATCCAACCAGTTCTTTCTCACTGACGAGAGCATCCCATTTTTCCAGATGGTTGTAAGAGGGTACATCAGCTACGCCGGTACGCCGATCAATATGGCTTCCGACTATAGGAAGGCATTCCTTAAGGCCATCGAGACAGGATCGGGCGTTTATTTCTGCTTCATCCATGAGGAAAACTCGATAGTCAAGCAAACATACTATGAAGAATTGTACTCCACTGAATATAGTATGTGGCTTGATGAAGCTAAGGACTTCTACCGTCAGGCCAATGAAGCGCTGGGCGATGTTCAGGGACAGACTATCCTGGATCACGCAAAGATAGCAGAAGGGGTATATAAGACCACCTTTGAGAAGGGGAAAGAGATAGTTGTCAATTACACCGACCGTCCTGGGGAAGTGGACGGCATAAAAGTGGGAGCACAGGATTTCGCAGTGGGTAAGGAGGGGAAGTAAATGTCGGACAGAATATTGCAAATTACATCTGCTCCAAAGGTGAAGAAAAAGAAAAGGCTGAGTCTCACACAGAAAAGGGCTATGATGGGTTATCTGTTTGTTTTGCCTTTTATAATCGGGCTTATAACCTTCCTCCTTGTGCCAATGGTCAAGTCCTTCATGTTCAGCATAAGCAGCCTGAAACTTGTTGAAGGAGGATATAGCCTGATCCCTGTCGGACTTTTCAATTACAACAGTGCATGGAATGTTCACGGGACTTACAGGAGAGATCTGATCGAAGCTCTTATAGCAATGGCCACGAATGTACCGCTGATCATCATATTCAGCTTTTTTGCTGCAAATCTGCTCAACCAGAAATTCAGGGGCCGTTCACTTGCAAGAGCGATATTCTTCCTTCCCGTTATCGTCACATCAGGCATCATCCTTGTAGTGGAGAGCGGCGATCTGCTTCAGTCTGCAATGGGCATAACCCAGCTGGAGGAACAGAAAGGCGCATTCAGAGCCGTTGAACTTGCCAGGTTGCTTCTAAGATCAAGATTGAGCCCGGTATTCATCGATTATATAATAAGTGCTGTAGACAGGATATACGAAGTAGTGTCGGCATCGGGAGTCCAGATACTCATATTCCTTGCCGGACTGCAGTCCATCCCGCCTTCACTGTTTGAAGCCTCCAATATCGAAGGAGCCACAGGATGGGAGAACTTTTGGAAAATCACATTCCCGATGGTCAGTCCGCTGATCCTGGTCAATACTGTATACAGCATCATAGATGCCCTGACTAATTCAAGCAATACCGTAATAACGCTGATCAGGAATATTGCATTTGGAAATAACGATTTCGGACAAAGCGCAGCCATGGCATGGATATATTTCGGAACGATACTTGGCGTGATCGGCATAGTGACATGGCTCGTCTCCAAGAGTGTTTTCTACCAGGAATAAAAGGAGCGGAGGTCTTTTTATGAAAATAAGAAGGAGCATCTCAAGGGATTCGGAAAAAAGGAATAAAAAGCATCACCGCGTTCATTGGCATTCTGTTGCAAAACATAGCTGGTCCATTGTAAGAGGGGTAATAGTGCTCGGTATATGCTTTTTGATACTATATCCCATACTGGTCAAGCTGTCGGTGGCATTTATGCCGGAGCAGGACATATTTGATGTTACAGTGAGATATGTGCCGAAATCGCCCACGTTTGAGAATTTCAAAACTGTATGGCAGGCAATGAAGTATTCACAGTCATTCTGGAATACATTCAAGCTTTCGGTAATAACAAGTGTAATGCAGCTGATATCATGTACGTTGATAGGCTACGGTTTTGCAAGATTCAAGTTCAAGGGAAGAAGCCTGCTTTTTACACTGGTCATACTGACTATGATCGTACCGCCGCAGACGCTGATGCTTCCGATGTACCTGCATTTCCAGAACTTCGATATATTCGGCCTGTTCACTGCCATCACCGGCAAAGGCATAAACATGTTTGACAGCTACTGGCCGTTCGTGCTCATGTCTCTCACAGGAATGGGGCTGAAAAACGGACTGTATATATATATTATCCGGCAATTTTTTAGAGGGATGCCCAAGGAACTGGAAGAAGCCGCCTATGTGGATGGCGCAGGGATGCTGAGGACTTTTGCGCAGATAATGCTTCCGAGTGCTGTGCCTGCGATGATTACCGTATTCCTGTTCTCTTTCGTATGGCAATGGACGGATACATTCTACTCGACTCTGTTCCTGCAGAATACCAGGGTACTATCGAGCGCCCTGAGCAGTGTCTCCTTTGATATAACCCAGCAGATATATTTTGAGACAGGTGTGAATGAATACATGCCGCCGGCGATAAGCTCCATGTACACAAATACTGGCAGCCTGCTGGTGATAGCTCCGTTGATCATACTGTACCTGTTTGCCCAGAAGCGTTTTGTTGAAAGCATAGAACGAAGCGGTATCGTAGGCTGACCGCACAGACTGTATATACTGATATATCATTATAGTTTAAAACCCGGCGGGGTTTTAATAATAAAAAACATATAGGAGGTTACATTATGTCAAGAGGTCTTTCAAAATTATTGGCCTTGTGCTTGGTAGCAGTTATGTTTGTTACTGTTATCGCAGGCTGCGGGCAAAAAACCGAAGAGCCGGCAGTAGACACACCACCGGCAGATACTACTCCGAAGCCGGCCGACACAACTAGCCAGCAACCGGAAGAGAAAGAAGAAGAACCGATTCCTGAACCGGAAGAGGTCAAAGATCTGGGCGGCAGAGTGATCAAGGTCGCGGCATGGTGGGATATGACTCCCCAGGGCGGATCTGCGAGCGGAGACCGTCAGGTAGCACGCAGAGAAGAAATGGAACAGAAGTACAACTTCAAATTCGAGTATGTCAATGTTCCATGGGATCAGACGGTTGAGACATATACATCGTCGGTAGTTTCCGGCAAGCCCTTTGCAGACATTGCGACCCTCGAGGACAAATGGGTTATCGGACCCGCAAACAGTGGTTTTGTCGTAGAACTGGATCCGTTGTTCGATTTCAGCAATGAAAAATGGGATCAGGTGACAAAAGCTGTATCTACAGTCAACGGCAAGACATATGGTATGGCTACAGGCAAATGGTGGCCCAGAGGAATGTTCTTCTTCAACAAGAACATCTTTGAAAGAGAAGGACTTGAGAGTCCGTATGTTCTCATGAAGAACGGGCAGTGGACATGGGAAAAGATGGAAGAACTCGCAAGAAAGGCAACCAAGGATACCAACAATGACGGCGTCATCGATCAGTGGGGTATCGCAGCTATAGAGATGGACTTTGCGCTGGTTGCATCTAATGGTGCAGAGCTGGCAACTGTTAAAGACGGTAAGGCAACGCTCAACTTCAGGGATCCTAAAGTTGTCGAAGCATTCAACTTCTATCAGAAGCTCTGTAAAGAGGAACTGGTATTCAACAAGTTCGATGCCAGCGAAGAGCCCCCGTGGGATCTTGCCAAGACTACGTTCCAGGATGGAAAGGCAGCTATGTTCTGGTATCAGTACTGGGCAATTGATGACTTCAGAAACAATATGGCAGATGACTATGGTGTAGTTATGCCTCCGATAGGCCCGAGCAATACCGAGAAGAGACATTACTGCCTCATCGCCGGAAGCAACTTCCAGACGATCCCGAAAGGTGTAGAGAATGTTGAAGATGTAGCGTTCGTTTGGGACAAATGGACAGAGCCGTTCCCGGAAGATCTCGAAGATCCTGATACATGGCAGGATGCACATCTTGACAGGGTGCGCGACACTGAGTCGCTCGAGCAGCTGGCCTTTATGTATGAGAACAACTGTGGTATGCCGTTGGGTATATTCGGTGTTCAGAACGTACTTAACGAGTGGTACGGCGGACAGGACGACCTGCTGAAGGGCGAGAAGACTGTTGCTCAGATTATCGACGAGAAATTCGACGTGATACAGGCAGTTCTCGACGATTTCCTTGCAAAATAATCTGAAATACTGATTACCGATTAAACACTGAACAAGCTCCCGGCACGTGATTATGCTCCGTGCCGGGAGTTTTTTGCTAAAATACGGCACACGCTTGACATGGGACGGTGTATCTGCTATTATTATTCAGTAAAACAAAGAAGAAGTCATCCGCTTCTCACCTTACAGACATCGTCTGCCAGGGTCAATAGTCCAGGTAATGTGTAAACCTTGCTATTTCAGCGGATCTGATTCTTCTTGCAGATCCGCTTTTATTATGCCCTGCAGCAATTCTGAAGCAAACGGAGGATTTGCGGCGGAGCAGGTGCGGATCGGAATCGCGAATGATTGAGGATCTGAATAAATAACCCGGAGGTGTTTTGTTATCAGTAGTAGAAATGAATTGATGATCAATGAGGAGATCAGAGACAAGGAAGTGCGCCTGATCGACAGTGACGGCACGATGCTTGGGATCATGCCGGCAAAGGAGGCTCAGAAGCTCGCTGCAGCAAAGAACCTCGACCTTGTCAAGATCGCCCCGCAGGCAGTACCGCCCGTATGCAAGATCATGGATTACGGGAAGTATATGTTTGAACTGGCTAAGAAAGAGAAAGAGGCAAGAAAGAATCAAAAGGTCATCACGATGAAGGAAGTCTGGATCAAGCCCAACATCGAGGAACATGACTTCTCCTTCAAATCAAAGAATGCTTACAGGTTTTTAAAGGATGGGGACAAGGTGAAGGTCAGTGTACGCTTCAGAGGCAGGGAAATGAACTACACGTCTCTGGGTGAAGAGGTACTCAATAGATTCGCAGAAGCTGTAAAGGAAGTTGGAACAGTTGAGAAAAAGCCAAAACTGGAAGGGCGCAGTATGACTATGATACTGAACCCGAAACAGTAAGGCATTTCATTAAAGTGTTACAAATCCGGGATCTCAGTATACCGGATGCGAACAGAAAACAGGAGGAATAAACATGCCAAAGGTAAAGACACACAGTGCATCCAAGAAGAGGTTTAAAATAACCGCAACCGGCAAGGTCAAGATGAGCCACGCTTTCAGAAGCCACAGGCTCATTTCCAAAGCAAAAAAGGCAAAGAAACACCACAGGCTCGGAGCTTATGCTTCTTCTGCCAACGAATCCACAATTAAAAAGCTCATACCGTACAAGTAAGAAGGAGGAAGAATGACATGTCTAGAGTCAAAGGTGCATTAAGAACACGTGCAAGGCACAAAAAGATATTAAAGCTCGCAAAGGGCTATTTCGGCGGAAAGAGCAAACTTTTCAGGATAGCGAACCAGGCAGTGATGAAGTCCCTTTCATATGCATACAGGGACAGAAAAGCAAAGAAGAGAGATTTCAGACAGCTTTGGATCTCAAGGATCAATGCTGCTGCAAGGATCAACGGCATCAGCTACAGCAAGCTTATGCACTGCCTTAAGAAGGCCGGCATCAATCTCAACAGGAAAGTACTTGCCGATATGGCTGTAAATGACGAGCAGGCATTTGCACAGCTGGTAGAGAGCGTAAGGAACGCCTGATCGTTTTGAATACATCAGTTCCGACAGGGATAAATTATTGACTGATCGAAGCAGCAATAGGGATAGGGGGCTTATAAGCCCTCTATTGTTTTACGGGGGATGTTATGATAAAGCTTACAGGCAGCCATAACCCAGTGATAAAGGAAATACGGTCGCTCAGGAGCAAAAACGGCAGGGAGGAAAGAGGGATCTTCTTTATAGAAGGCTCGAGGTTCGTTGAAGAAGCAGTGCAGGAAGCCTTCAGAACGGACCAGGGCTTTCGTACAGGTCTTATAAAAGGGGCAGACGATATCCGGTATATAGCCGTATCGGATACATATCTGAAAACTCCCGGAGCAAAAGCGCTTATCGGTTCATGGATCAGTAAGGGACTGAAGGTATATAACATAACCGACAGCCTTTTTGATTCTGTTTCAGACACACAGAATCCGCAGGGAATACTTGCAGTTATAGGGCTCAACAGGGAACAGCTGAGCGGAGCCAGACTCGATAGAGGCATCGTTGTTATACTTGACGGCATCAGGGATCCGGGCAATATGGGGACGATCATACGGACGGCCGATGCCGCCGGATGTGCCGGAGTCGTGATAACGGCAGGCTGTGTTGATTTGTTCAATCCTAAGGTGCTGCGTTCCACGATGGGATCTGTTTTTCACCTTCCTGTACTGCACTGTGACAGTATTGGGGAAGCCATGCGGCTCTGCCGTGAATTGGGGTTTATAATTTGTGCTTCTTATCTTGACGGCTCTGTAAGCATATATGATGCGGATCTGTCAGGCAATGTGGCTTTCGTGATAGGGAGCGAGGCTGAGGGCATTAGTAATGATGCGTTAAATGGAGCAGATAGGCTGGTGAGGATACCCATGGACGGAAGAGCTGAGTCACTGAATGCTGCCGTTGCTGCCGGCATCATGATATTTGAGGCAGTCCGCCAGAGGAGTGTCAAACCTAAATAGAGAAGTTGCGTGACATTCCTCTGCCATATAGGAATACCACCTGCAGAGGTGTGTCACCATACCTTAGCGCAGAGCGTCAATGACATTTACTCCGGTTATGTTTTCAAAGCACCGACATTATTGTTCTATTCCAGTGGGAGTAGTGATTTAGGTAAGATGTCGTATCTTACAGGTATTGCAGATGCCTCTGCGTCTGGGTGTGTATAAAGAAGCATTGCTTCAAAGCGTGAAAACATAACCTCCGCAAACGTCATTGCCGCTCTTATACACCTGAGTGACACTCCTCAACCATGCGTGACATTCCTCTGCAATATAGGAATACCTCCTGCAGAGGTGTGCCACCATACCACTTACAGCAGATTGTCGATGCTGAGTTTTTCACGCTCCGGTATATGCTGAATATAATTGTGCAACACCGAGGCCTCGGACAAGGCTGAAGAAGCGTCCCTGGTTTCCAGCAGAGGCTTGAGTCTAGACAGGGATGAGTCGATGTTGTCTATCTCCTGATGGTCTATAAGCGATGACCAGATAACTTTCTTACGCTCCCATTCAGTAACGACCTGGTCCAGGAGGCTGACGGCCTTATCCCATTCACCGGCCCTGGCACAGTTCCGGATTTCCTCTATTGCATTTCCTATACTGACGGAATCATTATACAGCATGTTCTGGCTGAAAACGCTCAGTGCTATTATTAGTGCTGTAAGGATGACCAGTGAACCAATGATTTTTACAGAAGTGATGGATCTCATCTGCTGTGCTCGGCTCCTTTCTCACGGGGTGAGATTATCAGCTTTCCGGACGCATCGGCGTAAGCGTAAAGTATTTCGGACGGATGTCTGAAATTTTGCCTGTTAAGCTCGTTCATAAGCCACTTGTGGTCTTTGTTCGCTATTTTCAGATTTTCCGATAGCACATGCCCGTCGATGATAATGTCTATTGCTATACCTTCATATTTTGTTTTGATATCCATATCTTCCGGCGTCAGCGGACGTTTCTGAGATTTTGGTATAACGCTCAGCTGACCGTTGGTTTCAAGTATTGCATATTCCACATCGGCTATATTGGGATAATTATTGATCCGAAGCTGCTCCAGCAGATCATTGAGTGTATACAGCTCTTTTCTGAGAGCGTTTTCCCTTATCCGGCCCTTTTCGATCAGAATTGTCGGCTTTCCGCATATCAGAGACCTTGCACGTATACTCTTTATCGATAGAAAAGACATGAGCAATTGCGCGATCAGCAGTGTCAGTATTGGTATGATGCCGTTTATCAGTGGTATACCGGTATTCTGCATTGGTACCGCCGCAAGCTCCGATATCATGATCGCTATCGCCAGTTCGAACGGCTGAAGCTGTCCTATCTGTCTCTTGCCCATGATCCTCATCACAACAACGACAAGCAAATATAAAGCTAAAGCTCGTGCAAATACTACAAGCATGATGATTCCTCCCGATAATCATCTTTATTCTGTACAACTGATTTATCTGTTATTCGCTGCTGTTCGTTTTTGATTGCTGAATATTATATTTTGAATTGTGCAAGCTATTACAGAACAAAAAATAAAGGGAGGTTTATTATGTCATTGACTACAAAAGAACTTCTGCTGGTAAAGGACAATATCAAAATGGCTGAAAACTCGATCAAATTTATGCAAGCTTGTGCGCAGACGGCGACTGATCCGCAGGTCAAAGGTCTGTGCCAGAGCATGGCAAGAGATCATCAGCAGGATCTGCAGGTTCTGATCAGTCACATAAACGATACGACGATACAATAAGGAGGGATACTGATGTCCAATATAGGCGACAAGGAAATTATGCAGACGCTGTTGAACGAACACAAGCTTTGTGCTACTTCATTGACCAATCTGATACTTGAGAGCTCAAACCAGACTTTGAGGAATGACACTGCCGGCATATTGAACAGGACATTCCAGCATCAGAAGCAAATATTCGATATTATGACTCAAAAGGGATGGTATACCGTTGAACAGGCAAGCCAGCAGGATATAAGCAAGGCCAAAAGTGAAGTCGGAAAGATCCAGAACACTACCGGCATGATGTAGGGCAATAACTATCCGATTATGGTGACAGGCACCGTAAACGGATAGTTATTAATAAAAAGGGAAGCCAATTGATGACTTCCCTTTTTATATTTCTTTTATCCGGTCCGGCTGGTTATTCGCCGAACCTCAGTCTTTATCGTTTGCTTCGCTGATTTGAGTCAAACCTGCTACTTTTTGATATCATAATTGTTTCCGGTATATGATTCAAATACTTTCTTTACTATGTTGCCGCCGATCTTACCTTCATCCCTTGCGGCAATGTCTCCGTTGTATCCCTGCTACAGATTTACTCCTACCTGATTGGCGATGTCATACTTCATCTGATAGAAAGTAGTCCTGCTGCTGCTCCTGCTATTGCTGTTGTTGGCCATTGTATCACCTCCTTATTAGCTAGTTTGTCAAAAAAGGGGGTGATTATAACTTGTAAGATATGGCTGGAAATCAAATGACTTTGATTTCTCCATCCTTGAGATAAAAGGTCTGGGCCATGACATCAGTACCGACCTGTGCGAATATCCCGCTGAGTATTATGCTGCATTCGGGGTATATGCGCTTTGTTATAGATATTTCACCGTCGCCTTTGGTCTTGAGATAACCTGCGATACGTTTTCTTTCCTCTTCAAGCGATTTTATCTCATCGCGCAGTATTAGGATCTTGTCCTGCACAGTTACTGCAGACGGACTCTTTGGGGCCGCTTCCGGACCTTGTGTTTTAATTTTTTGCTGCTCCACTTTTTTTACGCTTATTTCGTGGAATACATCATCGAGCCTTCTGACGAGCGCCTGCCTGTTGAAGCCGGTTACTTCGAGAACTGTTTTTCTTTCCGCTTCCGAGCCGCATATTGGTACGTAAATATATATTTCAGCACGTATATTGCCTCCAATGACCTGACCATTCGAGGAATCGAATACGACGCTTCTGGCCGATATATCACTGTTGATGCTGTAATATCCGATATGTGCTGTTTCTCCGCATACGATCCTGCAATTATCTGCAAACTTCACATATATATTTTTGGCAGCTCTTACTTCAACTTTGTCTTTAGAAGATATGCCTCCCTTTATGTATATGCTTCCGTGAGTACTGACCAGGCTTTTGATGTTGCCAAGGCCGTATGGACTGTTGATTTCTATGTCCTTGGTCGCTTCTACCGAATACCCGTCGTTTATCGTGCCTTTTATCGTTATATAGCCGTCAAACTTGATATTGCCTGTGGCAACGCCGGCATCCCCGTTTATTTCAAGGTGGTTTGATACGCTGATTTTACCGTTTGTATAGTTGACTGCTCCGTTTATTTTTGAGACAAGAGTTGTTTTTGCATGGCTTTGTATTTCAGAAACAGAGTTTCTGTCATAGCTTAATGTTGCTGTTTTTCCCTTTACAGGTTTTATCTCTTCTCCTTTTACAGTTTTACCGGGGATGCCGTCTGTTGCCTCGATCCGTTCGCCGAGCCAATCGCCCGGCTTGACCTTGTTTATCAGCCGCATTTCATAAAAATCGACCTTGCCGCTTTCGGATACTTCCGGTTTTGCTTCCTCCAGCTCATACATCCTTATGACTGCATCGGTGCCGTCTATGGCCTGTACGCCTCTGGCTGCGGTATACTCGCGGCCCGGGACGAGCTCTCCTTCGAGAAAGCTCAGATCGATCCCATACACTATCCCATTTTCATTCAGTAACGCAAAAAGTTCTTTTCTCAGACTATCCTTCGGAGTGAGGGACAGTTCTTCAGAAGTAGTGAAAAAGGTGACTTTAGCAGTCAGTCCGTCGGGAGAGACCACAAGTCCGATCCTTCTTTTATTCTCGATTGGAACATTGGTGCGTACATCGCTGCCTTCCATAGACACACCTCCTTTATGAATATAGTACGATCATCATAATGTCTTTACATATTATTACCCAGTTTTAATGCCTTCATATTATATTTCGTACAAATCTGTAACATGTAATAACATAATTATCGAAAGCCTGTTCATATTATTCATATGAGAATCAAGTCGCTTTGACTGTTTCGATTGCTCAATGATTTTGCTGCTTTATTTGTTTGGATGTTTTTATAGCTTTGAGCTGATAACGATATATCAATGGAGATGGTGAAACTGGATCTGTGTAAAAAGATTGCATGTATCTTACTTGCTGTAGTTTTTTTGCTGGTATCGACAAGAAGCATTGCTGAATGCGATGATGAACTGGAGTCCGAGCCGGAGATACCGGCTTTCAGCCAGACTAAAACCGGTGTGGCCGAGAAAAGTTACGATGCATCGGCTGAACCGCCGGTCATTAACGCACTTGCTGCAGTAGCAGTTGAAGAATCTACCGGCAGGATATTATATGGAAGGAATGCAATGGAGAAACGTTCAATTGCGAGTACTACAAAAATCATGACTGCACTGGTAGCACTGGAGAATGCACATGCAGATGATGAGGTGGTTATAAGCAAAAGGGCGTCCAGCATAGGCGGTTCCGTCGTTGGACTTGGTGAGGGGCAGAAATATACGCTCAAAGAGCTGCTGTACGGATTGCTGATGATATCAGGAAATGACGCAGCGATAGCTATAGCTGAACATGTCGGTGGTTCGGTGGAGAATTTTGCTGTGATGATGAATGAGAAAGCCAAATCACTGGGGGCTGTAAACTCACATTTCGTGACGCCTCACGGCCTTGACAGGGAAAACCAGTATTCTACCGCATATGATGTCGCCCTCATAACTATTGAAGCGCTCAAGCATCCTCTGTTCCGTGAGATAGTGTCCACCAGCAAATCCTATATCCCGGGGCACAGTCTTTACAATACGAATGAACTGCTGGGGTCCTGTCCGGGAGTTGACGGCGTAAAGACAGGGTATACGGGGAAAGCGGGGAGATGCCTTGTCACAACGGCAAAAAGGAATGGCATGAGGATTATAACAGTCGTGCTCGGATCGCCAACGAGAGGTGCGAGGGCTGAAGCATCAAGGAGACTGCTTGATTATTGCTTTGAAAACTACAAGATGTACAAGCTGATGAGTAAAGGAGACATATTCGCAAAAATACCTGTTTATCGGGGGATCTGCGATTATGTGGCATTACAGGCAGAAAAGGATGTGGTGCTGCCTCTTTGCAAATCCGAGGCCGAAGCGCTGTCAGTTAAGGAGTATTTGCCTGATGTACTCAAAGCGCCGGGCTACGCCGGGTCAGTGACCGGATATGTCGAGTATGTACTGGATGGGAAGGTAATTGCACACAATGCGCTGATGGCTGAGGCAAATGTCAGGAAAACGACTTATTTGGATTATCTGGGCGAAATACTTGTAACCTGGTGCAAAATAATCAGAGAAGGGATATTTGCAAGTTTGTAAGAAACACTGCTGCTGTATGAATAATTTTCTACAATCGAAAATTATTCTTTGAATTATGTGTTATAACGAAGCGGTTGACATCTTTTACCTCCGCTTCGTTGAAACACCTCTGATGAAAGAAAAACTTTCTACAGACGAAAGTTTTTCTCTGAACTATGTGTTATAATTCATCTGTGGTGAGGTTATTATGAAAACTCTGATCATATCGCTCAATTCAAAATATATCCACTCTTCTCTGGCAGCATGGTACCTGAAAGCTGCCTGTGGTCCGGGATGCGGTGAGGTCGCAGTGTCCGAACATACGATCAATGAAAACACTGACAGCGTGCTTTCAGCCATTTATTCCGAAAGACCTGACTTTGCAGCGTTCTCATGCTATATCTGGAACATATCTCATGTCTATAAACTGGCGTCAAGCCTGAAGAAGCTGCTGCCGGGCACTGTGATCATTCTGGGAGGACCTGAAGTATCATATGATGCGGCAGATATCCTCGGCAGCAACGAGTTTATCGATCTGATAATCGCCGGTGAAGGAGACATAGCTTTCCCGGAAGTCATTCGACTGTTGAACAATGAATACAACAGAACTATATTGTATGCCGATTATAACGGAAATGATCAATCTGCTGAAAATAAAGGGAATGCGACAGCGAGCGAGGCCTTTATTGTTAAGGCAGCCGGCATTGATGGGCTTGTTTTCAGAAAAGACGGTGCCGTCGTCGCGAGAGACCCTGCGGTGATCGAAGATCTCGACAGTCTGCCGACTCCATATACGGATGAAATGCTTGCTTCGCTAAAGAACAGGATAGCCTATTTCGAGGCATCCAGAGGATGTCCTTTTTCATGCAGCTATTGCCTTTCATCTGTAACTGCCGGTACAAGGTATTTCTCGCTCGATCGTGTTTTTTCCGATCTTGGCAGGCTTGTCGGTGCAGGCATCAGGCAGATCAAGTTTGTGGACAGGACTTTCAATGCGAACCCCAGTCGGGCAAAAAGCATTATCAGGTATATCCTTGAACTGAATGAAAAACTGTCACGGGGATGTGGTCCGGTGTGCAATTTTCATTTTGAGGTAGGCGCAGATCTGTTTGATGTTGAGACCATCGAGCTTTTGGCCGGAGCGCCGAAAGGTCTTTTCCAGCTTGAGGCAGGAGTGCAGTCAACCAACGTACAGACTTTGGCAGCCATATGCAGGAGGACGGATATCGGCAGACTATCTGCCAATTTACAGAAAATCAGAGCAAATAGCAATGTACATATCCATGCCGATTTGATTGCAGGTCTTCCATATGAAAATTACGTATCCTTCGGAAGGTCCTTTAATGATGTTTACCGCCTGAAACCGCATCATCTTCAGCTTGGGTTCCTCAAGTTCCTGAAGGGCACCCGGTTAAGAGATCGTGCTTCGGAGCATGATTACCTGTACAGAGACTATCCGCCGTATGAGATACTTTCAGGAAGGCATATGAGCGGGGAAGAGCTGATGCGGCTGAAAGGCATTTGCGAACTGGTGGAGAGGTACTATAACAGCGGCAGGTTCACATACACGCTGAACTATATGATTTCCGGCTTTTTTGCTTCACCCTTCGAGTTCTTTGAAAGGCTTCATGAGTATCATAAAGATAAGGGATATCTGGATGTATCTTTGTCCGCCAGAGATCTGTATCTGGTGCTTTATGAATTTTTTCAGACAATATCGCGGCCGGATGATAATTCATGTTTGGATGATACATTATGTCTAAAA
>CAZQUQ010000010.1:0-5255 GCA_964596445.1 uncultured Oscillospiraceae bacterium | reverse complement strand
TTTTCAAAACGATGATTCGAAGCATATCGACCTTTTTTTTCGTGAACTGCTCAGACTGGACTTTCTTGCTTCCGATAATTCCGGCACTTTGCCTGACTTTCTGAAGGACAGGTGCATGCCAGGTTCCAATAACATGAAAAATGCGTCAGGTAATGAAGCCAGCCGCTATTCTGCAGATTTCAGGGAGAGATGTGTAAGTTTCCTCGGGAACACCCAACGAATAAATTATATGATCCCTGAGACAGTCGGCATGAAACCCAAAGAGATACTGAAGAAGGTGCATTTCGAACAATTCTTACTGTGGAGGGACATTTCTCAAATAATTTTATGTGGGGACAGTTCTCCGGAGAGGGACGTTTCTTCAAATGGGGACAGTTCTCCAGAGATGGACGTTTCTTCAAAAGGGGACGTTTCGTTTGAGAGGGACGCTTCATCAGAGGGGGACAGTTCGCCAAAAGGCAATAGCTCTGTTGCTGCCGCTTCACGATATACTACGCTGATATTCAATTACTTTTATCGTGACAAGGTAACCAGAAGGTATCAGTTTTTTGCGATCGATATATAATTATTTTCAAATGATCCTAATCATTTCCAATATTTCCAAAAATCTTTTCATTTTATCTTAATAGGTGTACTATATATACATAAATGTAATAATATGGAGCATTTTCGATGTTATTTTAATTTTTAGATGACAATAATGGCAGTACTGTTTTGCGGGGTCATGTATGCTGATAAATGTCGAACTCCCAGGTGTAATGAAACACAGCAGGAGCAGCAGAGGAAGTGTTACAGCAGAAGCGGCAATAATAGTACCTCTGGTTATCCTGAGTCTGGCAGCGGCCATATATATCGGATTGCTGCTCTACCAAAGAACGCTCATCCAATCAGCAGCATCGGCTGCAGCAGAAGCCGGAGCTGCGGCTTGGCCTTCCGGCACTTTTGAACTGGAGAATTCAAGACCAGCTATGAATAATGGCAGGTTCGAACTGTACAGGAGATTGTATGACAGCGGCAGTGAGAAAAGGTTGAGGGAGATCGAGAAGCATGCATTGCTGCTTTCATCAAGAAATGAGATAGTCAAACCTGAAGAAACTGTTGTGAAGGCCGCTGTTAAGGATTATGCAGTATACAGGAGGCTGGAGGTCAGCATAACAAAGTACTATTCAATGCCCCTGGGCAAATTTGTCGGAATGTTCGGGGGAAGTGACAGGATCTGCATTAATGTAAGAGCGGTATCAACGATAGATGAGCCTGTCGAGTTGATTCGCAACATAGACTTCCTTATCGACATTGAGAAAAAGCTTGAGGAGAAGTTTCCGACACTTAAGGATCTTGGCGAAAAGACAAGAGAAAAGATGAATGAGATCAAGGATAAGCTCGAAGAATTCGTTGATTGATGCGGGGGCTCCGATGAGGAAGGGTATATCAGGTCAGATATCTGTGTTTTTGGCTATAACGATGGTTGGTGTACTGGCTCTGGCCGGTCTGCTCGTCGATCTGGCAAGGATAAATGCCGGGCACGGTATGGTAAAGAGGGCTGTTGATCTTGCGGCAGGCTCGCTGTTGGCTGATTACAGCAGCAGGCTAAAGGATCAGTATGGATTGTTCGCCATACAGTCTGACATTGATGAACTGGAGGACAGGTTTTATGAATATCTTACATGCAATTTATCCATACCATGTGACGACGATTTTAATACAGGTAGTATTGATCTGTTTGGCTTCAGAATCGAAAGAGTTGAAGTGATTCCCATTTACAACCTAAGTGAAAATGATGTGACCAAAAGGCAAATTCTGGAGCACATGAAATACAGAGCTCCGGCCGGACTTGTCGAGGACTTTATAGAAAAATTGACAGCAGTCAGGGACGTGGGAAAGATGTCGGATGCTTATAAGCAGAAGGTCGGCATCGATAAGATACTGGGAAGAATGGACAAATCCCAGCAGAAGCTGAAGAAGGCTATCGAAGGAACCGGAAGCGATGTTGAAAAGTTCATCAATGGATTCAATAAGGATAATATCTGGGTAACATCCTTCAACGAATTCAACTCCTTGACAGAATCGCTGTCAACGATTGAAACATGCCTGGATTCAGTGGACAGCAGCATAAGCGGTATCGAAGCCCAACTTGCAGCATTGGATGATGTGCTGGAAGATGATCATGGCCTGGACGGACAGAATGGCAGAAAATATCTTGAAAGCAAACTCAAAAACCTGATAAATGAACGCAGCCGGCTGAAAGCAGACAAATCGGACATGTCAGGCAGGCTAAGTGATCTGTGGCAAAATATCCGAAACGATTTGACATCGGACTATATAAAATCGAATGAGACTGCATTGAAAGAGATCGCCAATATTGCTGAGAGAGGTCAAAAGGCCAGACAGGCCATAGACAAGCTCGAGGAGTTCCTGCGGGACAACTTTCCGGATGACGCCGGTTTGCCTGGCGAAGGTGAAATCAGCGGTGACGGCAGATATGATGCCGATGGTGATATTCGTTGTGGCGGCAATGATTCTGTAAACAGTGATGCTGCCGGCAGTGTTTTTTCAGGAGAAGGCAGTTCATTTTCCAAAGATTTTAGAAAACAGATGCAGGCCGAACTGGACAACCTAAAGGAACTAATCCTCGAAGGGCAGGAAGCTGAAAAGATGCTGGAGAGTATCAATGCCAATATAACCGTTCTAAATAGAACTGCATCGAAAATGGATATGGTCATGAACGACTCAGGAGGGTTCCCTGCTGAGGGACTGCCTGCGGAATTGCTGGAAATTATAAAAGATTATACTAACATCGATTATGACTATTCCCGGCCTGATAAAGGCGATAAAACTGAGGACCCGCGCGCCGGCAAGGCTGATGCGGTAAAAAGCTTCATATACGAGAAGCTGCTCGGCGATGTCAACTATGAAACGGCAGGTGTAACAAAGGAAGAGCTTCCTTCATATACAAAGGTCAGAACAAAGAATTTCGATGAGGAAGATGAAAAGTTTAACGAAGCTGCGGATGCAGAACAGAAGATCGAAGGAGATGATGCAAAAGAAGCATCATATAACGGTGATCTGGAGAATGTTGCTGATGAAGCGGATCTGTATGATGAGGAAGGCATGTTTCAGGAAAATACGCTCGCCTTTATTTCAAACATAGGAAACATCGTATCCGGCCAGGCAGCTGCATTGAGGGACAGTATTTATGTTAACGAGTATATCATGGGAACTTTCAAAAACTCGGTCCCTTCTCTGGTTTACGGTACGGATCAAGTAAAGGATACCGACCTGCATGGATATGAAAAAGAAAAAAGAGAAACATTTTACGACAGTGAAGTCGAATACATACTGCATGGCAATGCCTCCCAGAATATGAACAATATATTGACCAAGGGAGAACTGATGCTGGTGAGGATCGCACTGAACACTCTTCATGTCTATACCGATCCGGCCAAAAGAACGAAAGCGGCATCCATTGCGGCAGCTGTTGCAGGATGGTGGACAGGCGGCGCCGGCATCCCTGTCATCACCAATCTTATCATGTGCGGGTGGGGTGTAGGTGAGTCTGTGATCGATGTGATCGATCTGATGGAAGGCAGGTCTGTCCCGATCTATAAAATGAAAGGTGACTGGAGGCTCGACATAGGGATAGAAGCACAGGCAGGCCCGAAAACCGATCAGAGGCTGTATTTCAACTACCATGACTATCTCAGGCTGTTTTTGCTGACCGTCAGCGATGAAAAGAAGCTGAGCAGGATCGAAGACCTGATACAGCTGAATATCGGTGAATCAAGTAATGGAAGCAGTGATTTCAGGATATCCGAATGTAATACTTATGTCCGTATCGAGGCTGAAGTTTCGATGAAATTCCTTTTTATCACACAGCCTTTTATGCGGAAGGATGCAAAAACCGGCGATGGTCGGCATTTATATAAGGTGTTGCTGTATGAAGGCTACTGATAACAGAGGGGCGTTGACTGTTGAAGCGGCTATTGTGCTGCCGGTGATCTTGTGTGCGTTTTTCTCGGTCGTTTTTCTGATAAGGACCGTCTATACATATGAGCTCATACAGCATGCACTTACCGAAACTGCATCGGAGATCGCATCTGCCGGGTATATTTATCATGTAAGCGGTGTAAGAGATCTGCATGATACGGTACGCGACAGCATAAATGACAGGTCTGAACTGTTCAGGGAACAGGCAGACAGTATTCTTGATGCCTATAATATCCTCAAAGGAACAGAAGGCAGAGATGGGGATGGAAGCGGAGATGGAGATATCAACTCAATAATAGATGATTTCGATAATGTTATTGATCATGCGGAAAGTATCCTGTCCGACCCGCTGAATGAGCTGAAAATCATTGTATCCTTCATTGCAGACGGTGCGCTGGATGATGTAAAAACGCAGCTGCTTACGCCCTTGGTCAAACTTTATATGAAAAAATACCTGATAACGGATAAAATGACTGATGTCGATGAAAGGCTTACATCCCTTGATATAATCGATGGCTTTGACGGGCTTGATTTCAGTGACTCTGCGTTTCTTTCCGATACGGAAGAGACAATGGACATTGTTGTGAAATACAGGGTAAGACTGCCCCTTCCTGTGAAGTTTACAAAGGATCTGGAGTTTGTACAGCGTGTCAAAGTCAAGGCATGGATGGGCGGCGATGAGAAAAAAGGAGTGCTCGGCGGCTATACTGGAAGCAAAGCTGATGATATCTGGTCGCTGAGTAACTTTCAAAGAGGCTTGAAAATCAGAAGAATATTTGGTGCAAACCTTCCTGAAAATTTTCCGGTCATAGCAAAGTTTGAAAATGGAAAAGCGGTAATGATAAAAAGCATGGATCTGACTGCCGAAAGCTACCAGACTCCAAAGAATGCTGAAAAAACACTTAAAAGATATGTGAACGAACTGACTGGATATAAGGGGCAGGATAAACCATGGGGAAGAGATGACATCACAATAAGGAGCAGCAATATCGAGCAAAAGGAACTGCTTCTTATTATACCTGAAAATAAGTTATCTGAAAATATCGAAGGCATGCTGGAGGATATCGTACGATATGCCGATTCAAGAGGAATAAAGCTTACAATAAAGAGATATGGTGTTAAAAAGACAGACGAGGACCATAACGAAACAGGCGGAACAGATAAAGAAGAAGTTGATGAAGCAGGTAAGGAAGTGAGTGATGAGGGTGAGTAAAAATGCATAGCTGAAGCATGAAAATGAGATTTGCCTTTCGCAAGGGTTACACAGATAT
>CAZQUQ010000009.1:12925-28575 GCA_964596445.1 uncultured Oscillospiraceae bacterium | reverse complement strand
CAGCGCCGTCGACGGCCACTGTCGCAACGGGTATGCCTGCCGGCATCTGTACTATTGACAGCAATGAATCAAGGCCGTCCATCAGAGAGGACTTGATCGGTATGCCGATCACGGGCAGCGCGGTATATGCTGCGAGGACTCCCGGAAGATGTGCCGCTTTACCGGCTGCGGCAATTATTACCTCAATGCCGTTATTCTCAGCTTCCGATGCAAACCTGGCAGCTTTTTCAGGAGTCCGGTGTGCCGAACATACCAAAACTTCCACTTCTGCTCCGAAGTCTCTGAGTATTTTTATACAGCCTTTCAGTACCGGGTAATCGGAATCACTTCCCATTACCAGCGCTGCTTTTGGTGCTGCAGTCGACTTAGCCGGCTTAGTTGTCTTTGGTTCCTTTTTGCTTAAGTTCGATGCTTTCGCCATGATATGCAAACCCTCCATGACTATGCCTTATATTTGCTGTTTGTCTTCCTTTATGATCATAATCAGCCTGGCCGGCCGATTGGATTCTCGGTTTCAATACCGCTGTGCGCGGTCTTTCATAATAACTATCCGATTTTGGTGCCTGGCACCATAATCGGATAGTTATTATGAAAAGAGCGGGGCAGCCCATTGGATCCCGGGCTCAAAGCCCCGCTCTGTACATGTCTGGAACTTGCTCTTTCCTCTTCCAAAACCACTAATATCGTATAATGCCTTATTGTAAAGGAAGTCCGCCGTTTTAGGGCGGACTTCATGACGTCAGAATAATTTCAGTGCTGTGATCAGGTAGTTCAGTAAGAAGATACCCGTAACAATGTACATGATCGGGTGAACCTCTTTTGCCTTCTTTGTGCATATCTTTGCCAGGCAGAAGAATATGAATCCAACTGCAACACCGGTGGATATGCTGTATGCGAACGGCATTGCCACTGCTGTGAAGAATGCCGGGATCGCTTCAGGCAGATCCTCCCAATTTATCTTGCCGATCGATTCAGCCATCAGTATACCGACGATTATGAGTGCCGGTGCTGTTGCTGCCGACGGAACCATCAGAGCGAACGGCGAGATGAACAATGACAGCAGGAACAGTATACCGACTGTTGCCGAAGTCAAACCGGTCTTTCCTCCGGCTGCTATACCTGCAGCGCTTTCAACGTAGGTCGTTGTGTTGCTGGTACCGAGCACAGCGCCAATCGAAGTTGCAGTAGCATCTGCAAACAGCGCTCTGTCGAGCTTGGATGAAAAGCCTTTGCCCTTCTGGAGAGCTTCCTCGTCCAGTTGGTCAAATATACCGGACTTGCGGCCTGTTCCAAGGAATGTACCTATTGTGTCGAATGTATCTGCAAGACTGAATGTCAATATGAGTGCAAGTATTTTGAACAGCTGTGAAGGATCAGCAAAGAGTCCTGCGATGTCGAGCTTGAAAAATGTCGGCGCCAGACTCGGAGGAAGGAACGAGCTTGCACTGATTTCAGGCAGTACTGTTACTCCCATCGGTATGCCTATGATAGTAGAAGCTATAACTCCTATAAGTATTGCTCCCTTAACCTTCAACAGCATAAGTACGACTATGATGACCAATCCGATGATGGTAAGGAGCGAATCCGGGCTGGTAAAATCAACAAGTGCGGGTACAACCTTGCTGAATGCACCAGTCGGGCCTGCTTCACTGTCAGGCGTAAAGCTGAGCAAATGTCCGCCCATGAACCCGATGTAGGCTATGAACAATCCTATACCACCACTGATCGCATACTGCAGTGACTTTGGAATAGCATAGATGATCATTTTTCTGATTTTTGTGACTGTGATTACGATGTTGATGAGACCGCAGATAAAAACGATCGCCAGTGCTTGTTCCCATGGAATCCCCATGCCCAAGCACACTGTAAATGTAAACAGTGCATTCAGTCCCATACCGGGAGCCTGTGCATACGGCACATTTGCGACAAATGCCATAATGAATGTCGCGATCGCTGCAGCAAGTATCGTTGCCACAAATACGGCACCCTTGTCCATCCCCGCTATACTGAGTATCGCCGGGTTAACAAACATGATGTAAGCCATCGTGACAAATGTGGTGATACCTGCAAGGATTTCGGTTCTGGCGTTGGTACCACTTGCCTTGAGCCCGAACAGCTTGTCCAACATAAACTTCCCCTCCCATAAAATAAGAAATAATTACTTCAACGGACGTTCGGCACGCCCGGTCAAGCCTGTACTACAAAACATGAATGTTCGTACTTTATTTCCTTACTAATGCTGGGTTGGTACATTATGCATGATCTTGGCCGGAAGCATCCATGCGGATCAACTGTTCCGGCAGATACCTTGAATCCCCTTGATTCAGGCACTCAACGCCCCATGCACCGCCTGTCTTTCACGCTAATAATACTATCAAATGAGTTGCACATTGTCAACGGTAAAAAACAAAAAATACGAACATTAACATTGAATAATCAAATTAATATTCGTATTCTAGTCGATTTAGTCAGCTAAACCCTTTTTCCCAAGTATGTACATCACAGCAAAGCCCACAGCGGATGCCGCAGCAGACACCGGAAGCTGCCAGCCCTGCGGCATCCCCGGATATACCTCTGCCAGAGATCCGGCAACGAATCCTATTATAAGCATATATGTTTTTCTTGGATGCTTCTGCAGGAACCTTTCGATCAGCTTTGCCGTACCGACCGTACCCAGTGCGATCCCAATGCCCAGCGGTATCAGGTATGGGATGTTCAATGTATTTATTGCATTGAGGGTCGTCTCATACATCCCGAGCACGAGCAGCATGAAAGACCAGCTGATCCCAGGCAGCACCAGGCCCGCCGCAATTATCAGGCCTGATATCAGCAGGAAAATATAACTGAACAAGCTTCCGTCCGTAGCTTTTCCAACCAGGGATTCAGGTTCCAGCGACATCAGCAGTACGACGGCGATGCCAAGAACCAGAAATACGATGTCGGAAACCAAGAATCTGCTTTTAGGCATAGTCCTGCCGTTACCATCAGAAGTCCCTGTTGCTTTTCTGTATAGAAGCGGCAGTCCGCCAATAATGATCCCCATGATAAGAAAACGCATTATATGCGGGTAATTTGTCATCGCGCCTTCCATAAGCCGGCTGAAAATCAGCACGCCGACAGCACCGCCGAAACCGAACTGCAGCAGGAACAGCAGGTTCTTTTTCCAATCACTGAAAAATGCTGCAACGCTGTGGACCAGCCTGTCATAGACCCCAAGCACGATCGCCATCGTACCGCCGCTGACGCCGGGCACCATCATGGAGATCCCTACGACGACGCCCTTTACTATGTTTTTCAGATAACTCAATTGGTCCACTCTCCCATTAATTTATCAATACTCATCCATTTTATTAAAGGCAGAGCAGTCTTTCAAGTACATATGCAAATTCCTGGCAATAATTATCATATATGGCTGCTCGTTTATTTTGGAAGTTGTTCTGATGTGCAGAGTAGTATTGAATGAAGCTCCAGCCATAAAAAAATAAGGCCTTGGAGGCCTTTTGAAGAATGCTTCGGCTTTCAGCCTGAAGATGATCAAAGAATGTCACGATACAGTATGCCATGCTCCTTTACCGAAAACACAGGAATATGATCCAAGGGGCATTTGACATCCAGTGTCCTGCCTCCCTCATATTCCTTTCCGGTCCAAAAATCCAGCCAGATCCCCTCGGGCAGATACACCTTTCTGGATGACGCACCCTCTTCGGTGACCGGAGCGATGAGCAGACTGCGCCCAAACATGTATTCATCCTCCAGATCGATGACATTGCTGTCATCCGGGAAGTCATAAACAAGATGGCACATCATTGGGCGGCCGGTTTGCGTACAATGGATCGCTTCTTCATATATATACGCAAGCAGCTTCATCCGAAGACGGGCATATTTACGGTATACCTCCAGAATAGAGCTGTCGCTGTTGACTTTTGCCATATTCCACGGAGTCCTGTCGTTGACAAAGCTTCTGCGTCTGGCATCTCCGAATTGTCCGCTCAGCGGCTCCGAATGGAACTGCATTATCGGACTGAAGGCCGCCATCGCTGTTGCTCTCAGGTATAGTTCGGTACATGGAAGATCTCCGGCAAAGCCGCCCAGATCAAAGCTCCAGAATGGTATCCCCGATAAGCCTGCCGACAGGCCTGCCTTTATCTGTGCCTTCATCTCATCAAATGTTGACAGCTGGTCGCCGGCCCAATGCAAAGGTCTGCTCTGCGAGCCCATATAGCCGGCGCGGGAGAACAACACTCCATTTCGGCCATTCTCCTTAAGAAAATCATAATAAGTCTGCGTGTAAACTGCAGGATATGCATTTCTCATTTCCACTCCGGTCTTCCCGTTAAAAAACCTTACGCCACGATCGAATACGAATTCTCCTCCATCGGTCTTGAATCCTGCCACATTCAGCTCGTCACACAGATACCGGCGTTTCTCAAGCCACCACTCGACAGCCTTTGGATTGGTACAGTCCAGAAGCAGGCTGCCGCAGAACCACCTGTCCGGGATACGGTATGGCGTACCGTCAGCGTTGAAAACACAATACTTGTTGTCAATAGCTTCCCTTTCATCGATATTCAGCTGCTCACAATCATTGTCAGCTGCGTTTTTAATGATCGGGATCTGCCAAAGTACAAGACGCAAACCGGCATCTGCAAGCTCCGAGCTCATTTTGACAGGATCCGGCCATGGACCGTTCTTATCAAAGACAAAATCCTTCAGCTTGTACCTCCCGCCCGGCCTTGGGCTGTATTTTGCGCCGTTGAATATGTAAAATGTGGTTTCATCGCTCCATGCCTCAAGTACCAGCACGGTAGCAGGGATATCGTGTTCTCTCATCTGCCGGAGCTGTTCCTCGACTTTCCGCTGACAGTCCCAGCCATTTGCCGACATCCATGGTCCAAAAGCCCATTTTGGCGGCAGCGCACACCGTCCGGTCAAAATATGCAAAGAACCAAGAAGCCTACCGGGTGTGCCAAGCAATATGTATATAACAGGAAGGCCGTCCGATCCGACATCTGCGTTGACAAGCACACGGGAAATACCGCAGCTTTCAGACCTGGTTCCAGCGTCCACAGCTCCGGTTTCGCCATCGGCTTCAGCCGCATCGCAGTCGGCTGCATCCGCATCATTTCCATCAGTGATAAGAAAATCGGTCTGACATGTGGTATCGATCAGGATGCCATATCCGCGTTCAGTAAGCATCCATGGCATCGGGAGGTACGTATACTCACCCTGACATGTAAAATGATCGTATGTAACATTTTTTACATATCTGCCTCGCTGATTAACACTGTTGAATCTTTCACCAAACCCATAAAATCCTTTTCCTGAAGCTTTTAAAGCAAATGAAAATCTGCTGATAACACCTTTTTCATCTATATCGAATGATGCCGGACAATCTTTCCGGTCATACTGAAGCAGTACATTTCCTGATTTATCAGTCAGTTTTATGCTGAACGGTTCTGCCTCAACTGAAAGTATACAGTTATTTGCCGTACTTATCTTTACATATTTGCCAATATCGGCCTCCTGCTCAGCATCACTTCCGCGGAATGCTGCAATTGATATCCCCATTTCGTTGGATTCAATGCAGAAGCAGAAACGTGAACCATCATCGAGCAAGCACTCTGCCATTACTCTGCTCCCATTTGAAGAGAGCCCGATGCACCGGTCCAAATGGACCCGTCTGCGCACAGTAAAACTATATATTTCACAGGCATCATGCGAATGTGATACTGAGTTGGCAACGGATGCCATTGATGTATCACCATCACTGGATGTAAAAGAATACGATACCTTAGTACCTGCAATAAAAGGCCCGACCGAAAACAGATAACAATTATCAGCGGTGCCGAAGTCCGCAGCTCCAGTCAATTCTGATATGTTCCCGCCGGCATGTATCCTGAGGACAGGGGGCTTCTCTCCCATCCCGGAAATACACCTTATATCGATTTTCTCCCCTTCTGCCGGTTCAACAGGCAAGCGGTCATAGCCGCAGGATTTTAACGGGTCGGTCCCGCAAGGGAAATGTCTTATCATAAAAAACCTCCAGAAGCTCAGTTTCTCAGCAGAGTTCAGCTCCCCATATGCAAATACATTCTCGCTTCATACGGGCGCAGAATGTCTATGTCCGCAGGCGCATCATAATTGCAGATCAACAGTTCACTGCTGCGGAAAAAATCCTCCGGCCGCAACTGCATGCAGCTGAGGCGGGTTTCCTCCGACGGATCCAGTCCGATATTGCTGCCGTGGAAGTTGCATATAACCAGAAGAACGGCACAGCCATACCTTCTCATGTACGCAAATATGTCGGGGTGCTCCTCATACAGCAGTGTAAAGTCACCGGCTGCGAAAATGTCATGCTCTTTGCGGAGTGCTATCAGCTTCCTGTAGTAATTGAATATCGAATTATAGTCATCTATTTGCTGTGCCGCATTTATTGACAAATAATTGGGGTTCACCCTTATCCATGGTGTTCCGCTGGTAAATCCGGCATTTATGCCGGAATCCCATTGCATAGGCGTACGTGCATTATCACGTCCTTTAGCATGGATCGACTCCATGACGGCATCCTTGCTGTATCCCGCTGCCAAGCGTTCTCTTGCCATGTTCAGAAGCTCGATATCCCTATATTCATCCAATTCATAGCGGACATTTGTCATACCGAGTTCCTCACCCTGATATATGTACGGTGTACCCTGCATCCCGTGAAGCACCGTTGCCAGCATCTTGGCAGAAACCTCCCGGTATTCGGGGCTGTCATTTCCCCATCGCGAAACTATCCTTGGAAGGTCATGATTGTTCCAGAACAAGCTGTTCCACCCACAGCCATGCAGCTGTGTCTGCCACTTCGCAAGGACCTTTTTGAGCTTGATGAAATCCAGCGGAGCAAGATCCCATTTTTCTTTTCCCTCCTGCTGGTCGAGGCCTATATGCTCAAACTGGAACACCATGGAGAATTCGCTGCCGTCAGGATTACTGTATATCTTTGCGATCTCAGGCGTCGCCCCCCAGGCTTCGCCTACTGTTATAAGCTCCTGGTCCCGCTGGAATGTTTCTCTGCTAAGCTCACGAATAAATTCATGCAGCCGCGGCCCGTTGCTGGTGATCTTCAGATCCGGCTCCTTCGCGATGCAGTCGATGACATCGAGTCTGAATCCGCCGATGCCGCGCTCCATCCACCATTTGATGATATCATACAGTTCGCTGCGGACTTTCGGGTTTTCCCAGTTCAGGTCCGGCTGCTTTACAGAAAACTGGTGAAAATAATACCTGCCGGCTTCGGGTTCCCACTGCCAGGCAGAACCTCCGAAGCAGGAGCGCATGTCATTGGGCGGGCAACCCTCGGTGCCGTCACGCCAGACATAGTAATCATGATACTGATTGTCCCTTCCCTTTTTCGCTTCCCGGAACCACCAGTGTTCATCGGACGTATGGTTCAGCACAAGGTCCATAATGATCCTGATGCCGTGCTTTTTTGCCTCATCGATCAGCTGATCCATGTCCTTCAGTGTTCCGAACATCGGGTCGATATCCTTGTAGTCGGATATGTCATAACCGTTGTCATCCTGCGGCGACTTATAGACCGGAGACAGCCAGATCGCATCTATGCCCAGTCTTTCCAGATAATCGAGCCTCGATATGATCCCCTGCAGGTCTCCTATCCCGTCGCCGTTGCTGTCCTGAAAGCTGCGGGGATATATTTGATATATTACTGCCTTGTGCCACCATTTTTCGATCATACGACTCACCTCTCAACCAGCTGCTTTGTCAATTGCAATGTCCCTGCTACAGCTTAACATTTCTGCCTGGTTCAGGCCAGCAGTATCTCGCTGACGGCATCGATAAGTGCACGGTCAAGATCCATGGCGATCAGGCTTGTCAGTCCGTCGATGCCGTGACATTCAACTATCCGCTGTATGTATGCCTTAAGATCATACTCTGTCTGAGCCCGGTCCAGCAGCTTATAAACAGCACCGGCAATATCGTTTTCAGCGATCTTCAATCCGTCCGGGAACAGGATCTCTGCCGCATGCTCCACATCGAAATCCGGGAGCACGACTGAAAGCGTGCGGGTCTTGCAGTCATATGAGCTCTTAACTGCTGTCTCTTTTTGCGCGTTCCTCACAGATACACGGCAATTCTCAACGTTTCTGAACAGCAGCACATAGCTTCGCTTTTCAGGTATAACAGAAAGATTGCCTGTGGCTGGTGATATTCTGAAGCTGGCATCTCCATTACAGGACCATTTCATCTCAAACTCTGTCGAGACCCAATTTTCGTCCCTGTCCTCCGTTGTATCTCCCTGGTCTTCCCAAAGCACGAAATGCCCGTCGGCACCCGGGAAAATATGAACCTCCAGCTCCCGCGGGTTGGCAGTGGATGTATAATCCTGCGCACAAAGCGGTACGATAGCGCCAGCCCTGGCCAATACGGGGATATCCTCAAGCGGCCGCCACATCGTGAACATACGTCCGCCTCTGTATGCAAGCCCATTGAAGAAGTCGAACCACAGTCCGTCCGGCAGCCAGACTCTGGTTCCGGCGGCAAGGAGTTTCTTATCGGCAGGCTCCGTTATCGGAGCGGCAATGAGCTCCGTCCCGAAATAATACTCATTCGGGACCATGTATGCTTCGTCGCATCCCGGGTCCAGATAATACATTGGCCTTATAAGAGGCTGACCATCACGCGATGCAAGCCTGTTCATGGTATACAGGTATGGAATAAGTCTGTGCCTCAGCTGCAGATATTTTTTCATGATTTTTTCAGCTATATCGTTGAACCGCCACGGCTCTTTTGAATTGAAGGGATTGGATGAGCTGTGCAGACGCATTACAGGTGAAAATACACCGAACTGGATCCAGCGGGTCGCCAGTTCATCATCCTTTGCTCCTTTCATGTGGCCGCCTATGTCATGGCTCCACCAGCCGTATCCGACATTCGATGCCGTAGCAGTGAAGTATGGCTGGAATCTGAAGCTTTTCCAGCTGGCGATGGTGTCACCGGAAAATCCAACGGGATACCTGTGGCTTCCGATGCCCGCATACCTGGAAAGTATGAGGGGGCGTCTTCCGCGGCGTTTGTTGTCAAGGTAATGGAAATGGTTCAGCATCCATAACGGATCGATCCCCGGCGTCCTGCTGGTATCACCCTGCTGCCAGTCCACCCACCAGAAGTCCACTCCTTCATCCTCCAGCGGATGGTGAACACACTTCAGATACGCTTCGATGAACTTTCTGTCGGCAGCATCAAACTCCACCGGTTCTCCGTTCCGGATGTCGGCGCCCATCTCTGCAGCAATGCCGACGTAAGCCTTTTCATATGCCCTTATACCCTCGGCAGGATGCACATTCAGCGTGACCTTCAGGCCGTGCTCATGCAGCCATTCCAGAAATGCCGGCGGATCGGGAAAAAGCTCGGTGTTCCATGTATAGCCTGTCCAGCCGCTGCCGTAGGACGGGTCTATGTCAACAAGATGCCAGTCCATATCGATAACTGCTACCGAAAATGGAATTTTCTCTCTTTCAAACCGCAGGATAAGCTCCTTGTATTCTTTTTCATCATATCTGTGGTATCTGCTCCACCAGTTGCCCAATGCCCAGCGAGGCAGCAGCGGTGTTTTGCCGCACAGATGGTAAAAATCACGCAGGCACCTTTGATAATCCAGTCCATAACCAAAAAAATATATATCACATGCATTCGGACCTCTTGGTTCGACCCAGCCATCCTGCGTCAGGATCATCGATCGGCTGTCATCTATTACAGAGAAGCCAAGCCGCGACATCAGTCCATGCTCCAGCTCAGTTGCTCCATCTACAAAATCAAGCGTTCGTGTCGTGCCTTTCAGATCATCAGGCTCATCTCCAAACCGCCATATGCTGTGATACATGCTCAGATTCCCCTGAACTTTGATAAACAGACTGCTTTTTGAAAATGGGCGACTCGTATCGTACTGCAGATGCAGGTTTTCAGTGGAAAGCCTGAGTATGCTTCCTTTCCACGAAACCGTAAATTCCGGAACAGGAAAGTCACGGTTCAGCACCATCTGAGTGGCCCTGTCCTCAAATACTCCGTCCGGGCTGTATTCCAACCTTAAAAGAGACGGGGTCAGCACTGTAATCCTGTAGTGTTTACCTTTTACTTCGGCTTTCGGATCACATACCGGATGATTTTCAAGATAATATTTGATGTTCATATGATCCATTCTTCCTATAATTTGTTATTATGCTTCATATAAGAATCATAAAGTTATGCTTGGTTTCATTTATGGAACCAAATGTCAATTTGCTTTCGCAAACAAACCTAAGCTTAATTTTTGAGGCAGAGTCAGACATAAGCCCTCCTCTGCCTCATGTCATTTACAATAATCCTGATATAGCGGGCAGTTGTCAGAATACTCCTGTGCCGCCGATAAATGCATCAGGGAGTATCACTTATTTGCCTGGTAACGGCTATACGCATCAGTATAGATTTTAATAAGGTCGTCAAGGCCCATAGCCTTAAGCTGTGCAATATAGGCATCCCAACCTTGATCTATGCCGCCGTTCGTGACCCATTCGGCACGTGTAGTATCCACATACGAATTGATGTCGGTGAGCAGTGTCGCAAGCTGTTCGTTCTCCTCCGTCGTATACATGACCTTCGGATAAGGAGTTGTGATATAAGGTTCACCGAGTTTGCTGAGATCCTGCTTCAGGCCGTCCCCGCTTTCCGGTGAAAGCTTGATGAGCTTTTCGAAATCGGGGCTTATATACTTCGGACCGAAGTCACGCAGGCTTTGATCCCAATACCATGCATCAGCGCTGGTTCCTTCCGGAGGATTGTTGAGCGTATAGGTCCCGTCACTGTTCTTTGTGATAACTGTACCTATAGCACCCCAGAAATTCTGGATGCTGGCTTCTCCATCATAGAACTGGTCAAGCCATCTTGCTGCAATTTCAGGGTTTTGGCAGAAGGTCGTGATTTCAGCTTCGTTACGCAGTATGCTCGATACTCCGTTCTCATCACCGCCTGCGTAACGTTTGCCGTCAGGACCCGCTATCGGTGCTAAAGCAATGTATTCACCCGACCACTTCCCAAAAAGGGCATCGGGTGTCCATGCATAGTCAAAGCCAACGAGCGAGACAGCATCGTTCTTTCGTTTTCCGTCCTGCATCGTAGCATCCTGAGTGAATGATTCAGGATCGATTATGCCTTCCGTATAAAGCTTATGAAGCCACTTGATACCTTCCTTGTATTGTTGGCTGATCGGGTAGTATACCAGCGAGCCGTCATCCATGATCATCATGTGGGTGCCATTGAGGTCAGTGATCCCGAACGGGTTGAGCAGATCCATATTGAGCCCCTTCGCTCCGCAGATCGGAAATTCGTCATTGGGGTCGCCATTGCCATTGGCATCCTTTTCCTTGAAGGCTTTCAGCACTTCGTAAAGCTCTTCGATATTGGACGGTTCCTTAAGGCCCAGATTATCGAGCCATTTTTTGTTGATGATGGGTTGGTTGCATGTCTTCGGACGGCACGGAAGATTCTTCGGCAGAGAGTAAATCTTGCCGTCGAGGAATGTCGATACTGACCTCAAAGCAGGTATCGTTTCCATTGCCTTTGTCAGGTTAGGCATGTAGTTTTTTATAAGATCGGTCAGATCGAGGAACATGCTGCTGTTGTTTATAATGTCTGTATCATCGAAGGTATTGCTTCCGATTATTACTTCCGGCAGCTCGCCGCTGGCCAGCAGTATTGCTTTCTGCTCGCCCCAGTCGTTCAGCGAGTAGACCTGCCACTCGATATGGACATTCGTCTTTTTCTCAAGGTCGATCAGCCATTGGTTCTGTGTAAAAGAATCGCCCATGCTTCCCCAGCGTGTTGTCAGCACTTCAAGCGTCACAGGCTTATCAGCTATGGGAAGCCCTTCGGCATTGAAACCATCGGTCTTTGCACTGGCTGTCGTACCATCGGAAGATTTGTCCGGTCCAGACCCCTTGCTGTTATCCGCCGGGCTGCCGCAGCCTGCAAATAAGCTGATGATCAGGCAAAATGCAATAATCAGGCCTGTCATCTTAAAAAATCTACCCTTCATTTACATTCCCTCCTGTTACTTGTTTTGCTTTTGATAGCGTCCTGCCGTATTTTCCGCGCGCGGCCCTACACTATCGTGTTTGCTATGTGAAAGGCTTGTTCAGCCTTTGACAGCGCCTATCATAACACCGTGGTTGAAGTATTTTTGAACAAACGGATAAACTATCATGATCGGAACAGTTGAAACGATGATCACCGAATATCTTAAAAGGTTGGCAAGTCTCAGTGCTATCTGTGCAGCCTCTCCCGTGCCAAGCGCGCTCTGTACGTTATTTGTTATCAGGATGTCGCGAAGCACCAGCTGGAGCGGATACAGATCGCTGTTCTTCAGGTAGATCAGTGCATTGAAATATGAATTCCACTGGCCGACAGCAGTCCACAGGCCTATTACCGCTATGATCGCTTTTGAAAGCGGAAGGACTATGGCGAAAAAATAACGCAGGTTGCCGCACCCGTCTATCCTTGCCGCTTCCCACAGATCAGGCGGTATGCTGGCCGAAAAAAACGTCCTGGCAACAATAATGTTGAAAACAGATACCGAGAACGGCAGTACCATCACAAGGAAATTGTCGTACAGGTTGAATTCCTTGACCGTAAGGAATGTCGGTATCAGGCCGCCGTTGAAGAACATTGTGAAAACAAACAGGAACATGAAGAGCCCTCTGCCGGCCAGATCTCTGCGCGACAGTGAATATGCCGCCGGGATATTGACGGCAAGGCCGATCAGTGTACCAATTACAGTATAGAGGATCGTGTTGCGGTAACCTATCCAAATTGAACTGTGCCTGAGCAGCTCCCTGTAGCCATCAAGAGTGAAGCTTACCGGGAAGAACCAGACCCTTCCGCTCGCAACCGCATATGGATCGCTGAAGGAAGCAATAATAATGAAGTAAATGGGATATATCGTAACAAGCAGGACCAGTGCAGAAAACCCGTATACGATTATATTGAACATCAGGTCTTCCTTTGTCCGTGCTGCGATTTTATGGTCTGCTGCCGCAATCTTCATACCTGTTTCCTCCCTGTTCACCATAAGCTGTTGTCGCTGACTTTTTTCGAAACATAATTTACAGTAATCAGCAGTATGAAGTTTATAACCGTGTTGAACATGTTTATTGCTGCGGAATAGCTGTACTGAGCGCTGGTTATGCCTATCTTGTAAACATACGTCGATATGACCTCGCTTACCGGCAGGTTCAGATTGTTCTGCATCAGATAAACCTTTTCAAAACCCAGTCCCATCAGATTTCCTACACGAAGTATCAGTAATATGATAGCGGTCGGCAGCAGCATCGGTATGTCGATGTACCAAATTCTCTGCGCACGGCTTGCTCCGTCCACAATAGCCGCTTCATACAAACTCTGGTCCACCACAGACAGCGCTGCAATGTATATGATGCTGTCCCACCCGGTATGCTGCCACACATCCGACCATACATATATGCTTGTAAAAGCGCTTGCCCTGCCCATAAGGTTGGGCGCTTCGACTCCAAGGAGCCTGCAGATATTTCCGAACAGCCCGCTTCCGGGAGAAAGGAAGATCAGTATCAAGCCAACCATTACAACAGTTGATATAAAATGAGGCATATATGTTACTGTTTGAAATGCTCTTTTGAACCGCTTCGCATGCATCTGATTTATCATAAGGGCCATGACTATCGGAAGGGGAAAGGAAACAGCCATGCTGTACAGATTGATTACAAGCGTGTTTTTTATTGTATTTTTAAACTGAAACGAATTAAAGAACTTAAGGAAGTATTTGTACCATGGATCAGCCCATTGACTTGCCGTAATGCCAAGTCCAGGCTTGTAATCCTTGAAGGCAATGATCACCCCATACATGGGTTTGTATGCAAAGCAGATCACGAGTACTACAGCGGGCAGCAGTAAAAGATAGAGGCCCCAGTTGCCGGAAACACGTTTCAGGGTGCGTTTGATGTTGACTGGCTTTTTCGCGATCTCTATAAGACTCAAAACCTCTCCCCCCTATTTGGGTAGTTTTCACACTGTCTTGCTTATTGGCCCCTTTAGGATTGTGTTATCGTTAACATTCGATGGCTAAAAAAAAATAAAAAAACTTATAATGTTTTCAGGCTTATTACCAGCTTTACATTTATGGTAAACCATCATTTCTACTTTTTACTACAATATTTGTGTTATCGTTATCACAATTATAGATTACACCCGATTGTTTTTGTTGTCAAGTATCTCTTCAAATTTTTTGCCTTTGTACATACATCTTGCATTTCATGCGGTTGTTAAGTATAATAAGTTATAATCATATACAATTTTAACGTTAACATATGAGGAGCACAAATAATGGTTACATTGAAGGATATTGCCAAAGAAGCCGGCGTAAGTGTCATGACTGTATCCCGCGTAGTCAACGGTCAGCATTCAAAGGTTTCAAGCAAACACATAGAAAAGATCCAAAAGATCATAAAGGAACGCGGTTATATACCGAGTTCAGCAGCGCGTTCACTGTCATCAAAGTCATCGCACATAATATCGGTGATAATAAGAGGCACAGGCAACCAGTTGAAGGATTCGTACTTTGCAAGCATGGTAGGCGAGATCGTATCGGATGTCCAGGAGCGTGGTTATTATCTGATGCTGCACTTTATCAACAGGTATGATGACATAACCCAGCGTCTTCGTGCATGGAATGCGGAAGGCTGCATTTTTCTCGGAACCTTTGATAAGGATATACAGCAGATACAGCAGGATAACCTGATCCCTCTGGTATTTACCGATAGCTACAGCAATATAAGGCAGATCACGAATGTGGGGATCGATGATTATAAAGGCGGTGTTCTGGCGGCTCAGCATTTCATTTCACAGGGACACAAAAGCTTTGCTTTCGTTGGCTATTCGTCCGCATCGAGCGTTGTACAGCACCGTCTGAATGGTTTCAGAGACACGCTCGGAGCCAGTGGTTATAGATTGGATAATTCACATATATTTGAGGCAGAAGATAAAATGCCCATAGAAAAAATAGCAAAGAGCATCAGGAGTTTCAGGGAACCTGTAACTGCAATATTTGCAACAGCAGATCTGCTGGCGATATCGCTGATGGATTGCTTTAAGAATATGGGTTGCAAGATACCGGACGATTATTCATTCATAGGTTTCGATGATTTGCCGATAAGCCGGCTGGTAACACCGCCGCTGACGACAATAACGCAGGATATCGGCAAAAAGGCCAGAATAGCTGTCGACATACTTTTCAGACATATAAATGACAATTCTTTGCCTGCGGAGAATGCAGTGCTTGATGTCAGTCTTGTCAGCCGCCAGTCTGTAAAGAATCTGAACTTATAATACTGTCTTTACAGCCTGTCGTTGATGTATTTTAATGCAGAGCCGTTTAGGTAGCCAAAAAGCCTGCCCTGATACCGCCCTTCCCTGAGCATCCTTTCGACAATGGCATCATGAATCAGCCACCAGCTGGTGTTCCAGTTGCAGAAAAGCGTCCTTTCGGCAGGCGCTCTGCCTATCAGGCGCTGGACTGTTATATCCGGACTGAGATACTCCAGGAAGCTGATGGTCCTGTTTATGAATTCTTCCTTGCTGAGCGGAGT
>CAZQUQ010000009.1:10920-12825 GCA_964596445.1 uncultured Oscillospiraceae bacterium | reverse complement strand
ATATAAAGCGCGGCGATCCCTTCTATACAAGCCTCTCTCATTGCTTTTGAAAATGTATTGAAAGTAAGGTAGGTATTTGAGTAGTTTTGAAAATATGCAATGAATTTCTCGGCACCGTACTTTGCACCAATATAGCGTCTGTTGCTTTCCAGCTGGTTCCTGATGCTGATGTCGGGCGGCAGCATCTCATAGCCTGCCCCCTCTTCTCCGCAAAAAATACAGCCGCCGTTGGTACCTTCATCGGCGTTGTCGCCGCAAGCATGAGGCTGGTCACCACCATCACCGCTTTTGACGGTGCCATCCCTGTTCGGACAGCTGACGCGCAAATTCACGGGCAGCTTGTATACCTTCGTGCCATATCTTTTTTTAAGATAGTCCGAGAACTTGTTGTATACCATTCTTCTGTTCCTTATAACTGCAGAAGGCGGTCGGGATACCGCCTTCTATTAGTGCCTGATCGGCTGATCGCCGATTATTTCAAAGCAAGAAATGCATCTATGAACTTGTCAAGGTCTCCGTTCATAACAGCGTCGACATCGCCTGTCTCGTAATTTGTCCTGTGGTCCTTGACCATCGTATATGGGCAGAATACGTATGACCTTATTTGACTTCCCCACGCAATGTCCATCTGAACGCCCTTGAGATCCTCTATCTTCTCCTTCTGCTCCTGTTCCTTCAGTTCCAGCAGCTTGGCCTTTAGCATTTTCATTGCCGTGTCCCTGTTCTGGAACTGTGACCGCTCGGTCTGGCAGGATACTACGATGCCAGTCGGTATATGCGTTATCCTGACTGCGGAATCGGTCTTGTTGATGTGCTGTCCGCCGGCTCCGCTGGATCTGTAGGTATCTATCCTCAGATCGTCCGGATTGATGTCTATTTGTATCTCATCGTCCAGTTCGGGCATCACATCTACCGATGCAAACGACGTATGCCGCCTGCCTGCCGCGTCGAACGGGGATATCCTAACCAGACGGTGAACCCCCTTCTCAGAACGAAGATAGCCGTATGCATTCTCTCCTATGATATTTATCGTAACGCTTTTTATGCCCGCTTCATCGCCGTCCAGATAATCCAGCGTCTTTACGGTGTAATCATGTTCCTCCGCCCAGCGCGTATACATCCGAAGCAGCATCTGCACCCAGTCCTGGGCTTCCGTTCCGCCCGCGCCGGCGTGCAGCGTCACTATCGCATTGTTCTTGTCGTAAGGCCCGGTCAGCAATGTTTCGAGCCTGAGCTTCTCATATGCGTTCCTGATCCTCTGAAGTTCTTCACCGACTTCCGGGATCACCGCCGCATCCTGTTCCTCGATCCCCAGCTCATTGAGCACCTTCAGGTCCTCATAGCCGGATAGGAGCTTTTCATATCGTTCGACTTTTGCCTTCAATCCCTTTGTTCTTTGCAATATCTTCTGGGAGTTTTCGATATCGTCCCAGAATCCGGGTTCTGCCGCCTTGTTTTCCAGTTCCTCTATCTCGACCTTCAGCCTGGCGACGTCAAAGTGAAGCCCCCATTTCGACGATGGCATTGCCCAGGCTTTCGATTTCCAGTTTGTACTGTTCCAGTTCAAGCATCTTTATCAACTCCTTCAAAACAGCTGTATATTTTTCATCATGTGTGAATCGGCTATGGAACGCCTTTTCATCTTAATACTATAACAAAAAAACGTTGTTAATAAAAGCGGATTTTTCAGCCGCATCAGTTCGCGATGATGCCGGCTGTGTCAGTTTGTATGCTGACCACACGAGTTTGTGCTGCCGGCTGTGTCAGTTTACATGCTGACCATATGAGTCTTTGCTGCTGCCTGTATCAGTTTGCCTCGACGAGTTCTGCCAGCTTTGAGCACATTTCATCTATTTCCTTTATGGCGGTGTTGATCGCAAGGATCTGATCATTATCGTTTTCTAC
>CAZQUQ010000009.1:8989-10820 GCA_964596445.1 uncultured Oscillospiraceae bacterium | reverse complement strand
CTCTGCTCCGCCAGCTTGCCTTTAGTAGAAAAATTTCAATACTAACATAATTATACCATCATTACATAATCTGTAAAGCTGATAATTATGTAAGCAGAGATGCACGTTCCTTCACAAAAAAATGAGAACCGTCCCCACTGTTGAAAAAGTGAGAACCGTCCCCAATTATACTCCGTTATCGCGGTCATTTGTGCTTGCTTACGAACCGGCTGATCCTCTTCATTGCCTCAACGATGTTTTCATATGAGTTGGCATAGGTTGCCCTGATGTATCCCTCGCCGCAGGCACCGAAAGCAGAACCCGGCACTGTAAGCACCTTTTCCTCCAACAGGAGCTTTTCGCAGAACTCATCCGATGTCATGCCGGTTGATTTGATGCACGGGAATACATAGAATGCACCCAAAGGCTCAAAGCAGCCAAGGCCGGCATTTCTGAATCCATTGACCATAACGCGCCTTCTTCTGTTGTACTCCCTCACCATTGCCTCGACTTCACCATCGCAGCTTTCCTTCAATGCCTCGGAAGCAGCATACTGTGCAGTTGTCGGTGAACACATGATGGCATACTGGTGTATTTTGTTCATCGCCTCTATCAGCACAGGGCTGCCGCATGCATAGCCTATCCTCCAGCCGGTCATGGCAAATGCTTTTGAAAAACCGTTGATCAGGATAGTCTTTTCCCTTATCTCCGGATAGCTTGCAAACGAGACATGCCTGCCGCTGTAAGTAAGCTCGGCATATATCTCATCAGAAATTATTATCACATCCCTGTCTTTTAGCACATCGACGATCTTCCTCTGGTCGGCGGGCGTCATGACGGCTCCTGTAGGATTATTCGGGAATGGAAGTATGACGACCTTTGTCCTGTCAGTCAGCGCCTTTTCCAGCTGTTCCGGCTTCAGTCTGAACTCGTCCTCCTCCTTGAGCTCTATGGTGACGGGAGTGGCTCCGGTAAAAGTCGTACAACCCTTGTATGCGACAAAGCTAGGCTCGGGTATGATCACCTCGTCGCCGGGTCCGACCAGCGCCCTCAGCGCGATATCGATGCCTTCACTGGCTCCGACCGTCACGACGATCTCGCCGGCAGGGTCATATGTCACCCCGTATTTCCTTGCGACATATCTGGATATCTGCCTTCTCAGTTCAATAAATCCAGGATTGGAGGAGTAATGCGTATGTCCCTGCTCCAGTGAGTATATGCCTGCTTCCCTGATGCTCCAGGGCGTAACGAAATCCGGCTCTCCTATGCCCAGAGATATGGCATCCTTCATCTCGTTTATAAGGTCGAAATACTTTCTTATCCCTGAAGGAGGCATATTTCTGACGGCAGGTCTGATCATCTCTCTCAGGTTCATAGTATCAAAGCCTCCCTGTCGTCTTTATTCTTCTTTTCGAATATGACGCCTTCGTCCTTGTATTTTTTCAAAACAAAATGAGTAGCGGTGCTGAGCACCGATTCCAGCGGCGCAAGCTTTTCGGCGACAAACAGCGCAACTTCCTTCATGTCTTTTCCCTCGATGATGACCGTCAGGTCGAAGCCGCCGGACATGAGATAGCAAGCCTTTACCTGAGGATACTGATATATTCTTTCCGCTACCTTGTCAAAGCCTTGCCCTCTCTGAGGCGTGACCTTGACTTCTATCAGCGCCGTTACGTTTTCCTTGCTGGACCTGTCCCAGTTGATGAGCGTATTATATCCGACTATCACATTGTCTTCTTCCAGCTTTTTTATGGTATCCTTTACCTCTTCAACACTTTTGTCGAGCATCAGTGCGATTTCTTCAACACTTGCTCTGGCGTTCTTTTCCAGGATCTCGAGGATCTCATCCATG
>CAZQUQ010000009.1:0-8889 GCA_964596445.1 uncultured Oscillospiraceae bacterium | reverse complement strand
TTCTTCAACACTTGCTCTGGCGTTCTTTTCCAGGATCTCGAGGATCTCATCCATGTTAAACACTCCTTTAAATGTTTTTTCGAGGCCGGTTTTTGCGACTGTGCTCTTTGACCGGCACACTGCATGATCATCATGCTCCATGCCCTGCACGCCATATAACCGGCACATACCAATAAAAAAACTCCTCTGTCCCCAAAACAGGGACGAAGGAGTTATCCGCGGTACCACCCTAATTAACGCCGAAGCGTTCACTTTACGGGTACATTCATACCCATCCTCTGTAACGTGAGGTCACGCTGGCTTTTGTCCGTCAGCCGCATGCTCTGCTGCCGGTTTATCAAGCCAATGCTCCAAGGCTGCCTTCCTCCTGCTCCTTTACCGGATCACACCGTCCTCCGGCTCTCTTTGAAATTCGCAGGCCTACTCTTCCTCATCATCGCTGAAAATATATTTTTATAGATTATAGCAAGTTCTTTCCGGTAATTCAAGTATTATTATAATCATTTGCTGCGGCTGCTTCCGCCATTGCTTCCGCAGCTGCTTCTTCGGCCGCTTCAGCTGCATTGTCTGCAGGCGGATCCGCCTCGTCTTCATCCACCCGAGCCAGTTCCGAGATCTCCTCGGCATACTTGCTCAGCACCCTTACGATCTCGCTCTTAAGGTTCTTAAGATCTGTGCGGATATCGACAAGCTTCTCTCTTTCCTTCTCGACCGATTGCTCGAGCATCTTTCTTTCCTCGAGGGATTCGAGCCGTGCATTCTCCAGCATCTTGTCGGCTTTTTCCTGTGCCTGGATCAGCACGTCGGCGATTTTTGCCCTGGCATCGGATACCTCATTTGCCTTCTGCAAAAGCTCTTCATATTTCATCCTGAGCTCCCTGTTCTGGTTCTTCAGAGCAGATATCTCATCGTCCTTGCTTTTGAGCTTTTCGTCGAATTCGTTGAGTATGTTCTCGATATATGCATTTACGTCGGATTTCTTAAAACCGCCCATAAAAGAAGTCCTGAAACGCTTTTCACCAGGCATGGGTATCCCCCTTCACTAAAGTAGTATTTTTCTATATATTCAATATTATTTTTGCAAATTCCTGCTTTAGCTGAAATAATTCTTTGATATAGCGGTTTTTGGGCATAAGGGTTCTATGCCATATGATATACCGGCGCTAACCGCTGATATTACAGGCTTTTGTCCAGCAAAGCAGCAAAATCGCTTTTTGGTCTTGCACCTACTATTTTGTCGACAGCCTGGCCGCCTTTGAACAACATTATGGTAGGTATGCTCATGATCCTGAATTTTGCTGAAAGCTCACCCTGTTCGTCGACGTTGACCTTGCCGACCACTGCTTTGCCGTCATACTCCTTTGCCAGTTCATCTATGAGAGGTGCCACCGATCTGCAGGGACCGCACCATGAAGCCCAGAAATCCACAAGCACAGGTTTATCCGTCCCGTTGATGATCTCGTCAAAATTTTCCTTTGTCAATACTATTGTTTTATCTCCAGCCATAAGTAAACCTCCTGATATATTCTATCTGTATCCTTTATTATTGTTACCCTGCATTTTAAGAATAAAACAGTATGATCAGCATCAGTGCGGTCATTACCAATATTATTCTATAGCTCTGTATTAATTTGTCAATGCTCTCAGAACAAGATTGCCGCCGTCCAGTGTGACCACATAATCGTCAAGGACAGTAAGCAGTTCTCCGTCATACACCAAAACATCCCTGCCTCCCTTAATGCACTTGATCGTCCCGGAGCTCCTGTCTGCGGCAAACACTTCACCGCCGGCCGTAATAAATATGTCATCCGGCAAGACAGGCGCCGAAAGCGATGCTTTTTCCCATGCATCCGATTTTGAACCGGCCTTGCCGTACCAGACTGCCGTCACATTTCCGGTATCGTCGGTCACAGCTGCATATATAATATCGTTGTCATCCACCGCCAGCAGCAGATCGGCTTCCTTTACAGGCGCATAAGTGACCTTTCCAGTCCGTCCGTTCATTATCCGTATCCGCTCACCGGCAGGCTGGTATATCAGGTTGTCGGTGTACATGGTTTCCTTAATTATAGTAGTCAGGTCGGTTTTGAATATGAGCTTCAGATTATCCATAATGTCGAATTTATATACTCTTGCCCGGGTATCGCTGGTTTGTATCATCGGATATACGATGTTGGTCAGCGGGGACAGTTCTATATCGATGACGCCGCTTCCCTCGGGCAGTTTCTCGATATCCGGGTAGCTCCTGTTCAGCTCCGGCACGATATCATATGTGGAAATACGCACACTGCTGCTTTTGCCCTCAGGTTCCTTTTCTGCAAAAATCAGCATCTCTCTGTCTGGCAGCCACCTGAAGTAAGTGAACTCTCCTCCGGAAGGCTCCAGCTTCCTGATGATCTTTTTCTTGTCGATATCCGCAATCTCCAGCCTCCTGCCCATTTTGTACGCAGCATAAAGGCCGTCGTATGAGACACTGATGTCGGATGCGCCTTCAGGCAGCCTGACACTGCGGTTTTTTACTGCCGGAAGCTCGGTCTCGTACATAGTAGATCTGAAATGGCCCCGGTTGGGAAGATAGACATAATTCAGGTATGCAAGCACAGCTGTCTGCAGTACTATCGATATTAATATCCATTTGAACAAAGTCTTGAGCTTTTTCATTTGCTTCACTTGCCTCCTGTTCCTTCAGGCATAACCAGGAATGCTGTGGGGACGGTTCTCTCACCCAGCTTGTCGGAGGGCTTGTTTATCACCTTTCCGTTGTAATACATGGTCGTGGACGAACCACCGTCAAGATTGGCAGCGTTGACAGCTCCATATTCGAGAAGAATATCCTGCACATCTCTGAGCGTGGCTCCGAATGAGCTGATCGAACGGCCGTCGATCACAAGCAGGAGCACTTCCCCGGTTTTCTTCTGCCCGATGGCGGTCCTTGGGGCGATCCCCCATCCTCCGTCACCCTTTTTTATCGTCGGTTTGCCGTTGACTATAAGAGGCGGGCCAAAGCTGACGCCTTCCCTTACGCCGTATTCCATGAGCTCTTCTATCGTATGCTTGCCGACGATCAGCATGCCTTCCTCTGTAAATGCAACAGTTTCCTGCTTCACTTTTTTGCTCTCATACTGGTCGTGTATGATTTTGCCGTCATGGATGATAAAGCCCAAAGGCGTGCCGCCTGTGCCTGTCCATCCTCTGTCCAGGAAACCGCCTGCATTTATTCCTGCTACGGCGCCGTTGTTCTTCGCAATACGGCTCGTAGTTTCACCAGAATCCGGAAACAGCGATGAATAGCCTACTGCGATCCTGGTCGGATCATGGACGATCATAAGCTTGCCCTCAAAGTCTCCGCCCTGGATGTTGTAGACCTCGATCGTATCGTCACGTGCGCCGCCCAGTTCAATTTTCTCAAGCTTTTCTCCCGCGGCTGTGGGATCCTGTGCATATGAATCGCCTATTATTTCTTGTATGGCCTCATCCGAAAGAAAGAATCTGGCTATGAACTGATGGTTCAAAGTATTCCAGGATGCGCCGACAAGCGTACTCTTTACTTCCTCAAAAGGGCCGTAGAATATATATAGAGGCATTGTAACCAATGCAAATATGAACTGGAATATCAAAAACAGCAAAAATCGTTTTTTGCCGGACCCGGTTTTAGTTTTCTCTGTCCTGACCATTCTGACCTCACCTTTGTATATTGCCTGTCATTTTTATCATTTAGTCGTAATTGCTGCCGAAAATGTTCACATTATTCGGACATCATACCTATTTTACTTGAACAGCAGGCAAGGTGCAATGATATGCAGGCATTACCACAAAACCAGCTGCACCGGCATTACCACAGAACTGTACATACAATGCCGCCAACTCGGCAAACGTATCAAATCATGACCTGCGCACGCTTCAGGCTATGCCGAAGCTGTCGAGGCCCCTGTGCAGCCTTTCGAATATCAGGCCTGCCACGAACCAGGCAGGCGCAAATGCAAATGTACTCAGGCCGTACACCGCAAGGCGGTCGGAGTAATACCAGGGATAGGCTCCGAGCAATTTATAAAGAAGAAAGCCGCTGGCATACTCGATACTCCATATCACCAGCACCCACAACAGGCCCCTCAGGAACCAGTTCCATCGTGAGATGGCGTGATGGAGAGGCTCAAGGAAAACTGCGCATCCATATATGAAAAACATCCATAGATTCGACTGCCCGGGGAGCGTCAGGTCACCGTTCAGCAGCGAGCCTGCGCCGGTCCATACCATCTCCGCTCCCCATCCGGCAAGTCCGTAGAAAAAAAATCGTTTAAGCATAATATCCTGCCTTCTGCAGTTAAAGTTATTTCTAGTTTGGGCAGAGGAAGATATTTTAAAAGTGGTAATTTTTAAGCATAATGGATATTAATTTTAATCTAAATTTAACAAATCTGACGATGAAATATGTTATCATTAGTTATTATTGAAGCAAAGAGAATGTTGGTTGCAGCTATCCATTTGCGGATAATAATCAGTATTGCAAAATTTTAGACATTTTTATGGAGTGATCAGATGAAACCGGCAGGCAGAATAACAGTACCGACAATTATTCCGGACAGGCTTTCGGGGCTGTCCGACATTGCATATAATCTATGGTGGACCTGGAACTGCGAGGCAGTTGAGATGTTCAGATCGGCCGACGCTGCTCTCTGGGAAAGCACAGGCGCAAACCCGGTGGCCTTTATCAGGAGGATCGGAAGCAGGAAGCTGGAGCAGTTGGCAAATGACAGGAGTTTTTTGGATGCATATGACAAAGTGATGAGCAGGTTCAACGAATATATGAGCCGTACAGATACCTGGTTCAAAAGTACTTATCCCGAACGCACGAACCAGATGATCGCATATTTTTCAGCGGAATACGGCCTCAGTGAGACTCTGCCCATCTATTCGGGCGGCCTCGGCGTTTTGTCCGGCGATCATTGCAAATCCGCCAGTGATCTGGGTATTCCCTTTACAGCCGTGGGTCTTTTTTACAGGGAAGGTTATTTCAATCAGAAGATCAGCAGCGACGGCATCCAGGAGACCAGCTACAGTACCCTGAACATAAAGGAACTGCCAATCACCCAGGTTACTGACGGCAAGGGAGAACCGATCCTTGTCAGTGTCGAATTCCCCGGCAGGATAGTATATGCTTCTGTCTGGCTTGTCAGGGTCGGCAATGTGAAGCTTTATCTGCTGGATTCGGATGTGCCTGCGAACATCGAGCAGGACAGGCATATCACCGCAAGGCTCTACGGCGGCAACCACGATACCAGGATACAGCAGGAGATACTGCTGGGTATAGGCGGCGTCAGAGCTCTGGATGCACTCGGGATCCAGCCGTATGTTTATCACATGAACGAAGGACATTCGGCCTTTTTGTGCTTCGAGCTTATCAGACGGAACATGAGAAAATACAACATAAGCTTTTATGAGGCCAGGGAGCTTTTGACCTCATCATCTGTCTTTACGATACATACGCCGGTCCCTGCGGGTATCGATGTGTTCCCGCATGATGCAATGGACATGTATTTTACCGCATACAGAGAGTCCGTCGGGATCAGCCGCGATGAGTTCCTGTCCTTCGGCCGTGACAACAGTAATCCATATGGTTTCAACATGGCCGTACTTGCAATGAAAATGGCAGCAGGCAGAAACGGAGTAAGCAAGCTTCACGGAGAGGTCACCAGGCGAATGTTCGGTCATCTCTGGCCCGAAGTTCCTGAGAAAGAGGTTCCCATAACCCATGTCACCAATGGCATACACACGCTGACCTGGCTGTCGCCTGCGCTCAGGAAGCTTTTTGACAAATATCTTCCCGAAGGCTGGGAAAACCGCATTTACGACAGTTCTGTATGGAAATCTATAGAAAATATTCCAGATGAGGAACTTTGGAATGTTCATGTAAGTCTAAAGGAAAGTATGGCGCAATATGTGAACAGCAGGATCCGCATGGGATATGTTGCAGGCAGCACAATAAGGCCGTGCAGAGCCATCGATCCCGCCGCACTTACGATAGGTTTCTCCAGGAGATTCGCAACGTATAAGCGTGCAGCTCTTATCTTCAGAGATATCGATCGTATAAGAAAGCTGCTTGGAATGGACAACGCTCCTGTTCAGATCATATTCGCAGGAAAGGCACATCCTGCCGACAAGCCTGCTCAGGACATAATAAAATACATTAATGACATATCTGAACAGGAAGGCTTCGAAGGGAATGTCGTGCTGCTTGAAAACTACAATATGGCATTGGCCCGCATGCTTGTGCAGAGCGTCGACGTATGGCTCAACAATCCGCGGATGCCGTTGGAGGCCAGCGGAACCAGCGGACAGAAGGCAGGACTGAACGGAGTCCTCAACTTCAGCGTACTGGACGGTTGGTGGAGAGAAGGCTATAACGGCCAGAACGGCTGGGCGATCGGATCGGAGACTATTTATCCCAATGAGTTCTGCCAGGATAATGCCGACAGTGAGTCAATTTATGAGATATTGGAGAAGCAGCTTATACCGCTGTATTATGACAGGGATGACAAGGGCATTCCGAGGGGTTGGGTCAGAATGATGAAGGAATCGATCAGATCCCTCGCATCCGGCTTCAGTACGCACAGGATGCTGCAGGATTATACGGCAAAGCTGTACATCCCTGCAATGAAAAGCGTCTGCAGCTTTTCTGAAACCGGGCAGATCGACTGCCAGTTGGTATTCCGGCTTGCTCAGTGGAAAAAGCATGTTTATGATAACTGGCATCTTGTTTGCGTCCAGGGGGCCGGATGCCGGACGACAGCACCGGATGCGGATGAAAACGCTGAAAATGGAGCAGCACACATGACAGGCGACTGTACCGAAATAACAGCAGCTCCGGGATCGAAAACCACACTGCAGTCCATTGTGCGGCTTGGCGGTCTTAAGCCTGAAGATGTGACGGTGGAACTGTATTACGGGATTATCGGCGAAGACGGCAGCATAACAGACGGCGAACATCTGCCCATGCAGCTCACAGGAACAACGGAGGACGGCGCTTACAGGTACAGCGCAGATCTGTACCTCACCAGCGGAGGTGAATACGGGTACCAATTCAGGGTGATCCCTTCGCATCCGCTGCTGACAGACAAATTCGAGCTCAGACTCGTAAAATGGACCGATGCATAATTATATATAAAACCGATGTGTAATTGACAAATGGACCAATGTGTAGTTTTGACACCATGTGTTTTAAGCTTCGGGAGGGTGCAATGAGATCAAAAGGTTTCCTTGTGTTTTTAGCTGTCATCTTAATATTCATTCAGATACCATCCTTATGCTTCGCTGAAAACGGAAATGCAGCGGATGAAAATACAAGCGGAATTCCTGCTGTAACCGACGGTACGGATACTGACGAGGTTTCAGACGGCAATACGGATGATGCCGGTGACAGCAATGAAACCGGCAGTACCGCTGATGGTGCAGGCAGCGGCGAAACCGGCAGTACCGGTGATGATTCGGATACCAGTGAAACCGGTAATACAGGTGATGGTTCTGACGCCGGTGAAGCAGGCAATACAGGCGACGGCGCTGACACAGGTGAAGCCGGAGACACCGGCGATGGTTTGGACACCAATGAAACCGGAAGCACAGGTGATGGATCAGATACCAGCGAGACCGGCAATACAGGCGACGAAGCTGACACAGGCGAAGATGTCAGTACCGGCGATGGTACTGATGCCGATGAAACCGGCGATACCAATGATGCCGTTGAAGGTGCTGACAGTGAAATCAGCAATACAGGCGATGACAAAGTCAGCGGCGAAGCCGGCAATACCCGCGGCAGCAAAAGCACAGGCAAATCCGATAGCACAAACGATGACAAAAATACCGATGAAAGCGGTAATAAGATCAACATTAAAGGCATCACTGAACCCGGCAATATGAACAGTGATGTATACGGCACTACACTGGACAGTATAGGCGTCGGTGCTGCCACAATGGTACCTGTCCCTGAAATCAGCGCTCCTTCAGCCATACTGGTCGAAGCGGAGACAGGTCAGACGCTGTATTATAAAAACATTGATATACCGCTTCATATCTCGGCTGCCAACAAACTGATGACCGTACTCGTTGCAGTGGAGAACGGTCAGTTATCCTCTTTTGTCACAGTCAGTTCCGATTCAGTCGATACGGAAGGGTCCGTTCTCAATCTGAAGGTTGGTCAAAAATATCTTCTGAGCGATCTGCTTTACGCAGTCATGCTTACTTCTGCAAATGATGCCGCAGTGGCAGTCGCAGAGCACATTTCATCAGGCGACATCAGCAAGTTTGTGGAGTTGATGAATAAAACCGCCCAAAAGCTGGAGATGACCAATACACGTTTTACCAACCCGACCGGATTATACAGCGAGGGACAGTATACGACAGCCAGAGATATATCCAAGCTTGTCAGATATGCGGTCAAGAACGCACAGTTCAATGCGATATTCACTGCCAAAGCAGATGCCTGGGATTATGCAGGAAGCGAAAGCAGGTTCCTGACCAGCTCCAACAGACTGTTCTGGGAGTACGACGGCATAAGGGGCGGCAAGACCGGATACAACAACAAGGATCAGCAGACCGTGATCTGTACTGCTGCGCGGTCGAATCTGCAACTGATCAGCATTGTGCTGGACGCACCGGAAAATACGATGTTTACTGATACGACTGCGTTGTTCGATTACGGTTTCAATAATTTCCGCAAGAGCACGCTGGTCAGCAAAAATGAGATCATCAAGAAAGTCACATATGAAGAGAATGAAGTAAGGCTCATCAGCCAGAATGACATAATGTATGTCCACCCGATCGGTGAAAGCTACATAAAAGATTTCGAAGCCACTGCAGACCTGAAGCCTCCGCTGAAGAGGACCGTCCCGGCAGGAA